>CAJMRL010000023.1 GCA_905215805.1 uncultured bacterium
GAAAAAGAGCCGTGAACAAAATGATTTAAAAAATCATTTTGTCACAGCTCCTTTTATCATATATACTTTTCAATATCTTAGACTTATATTGCAGTCAAAATAATGCATTTTGTGTATTTCTTTGCATTATATATAAATCTACTTATAATCAGAAATAGCAGCTTAAAATACAATATCAAAAATTATTCTGAAATATTATTTATAAAGAAATGAAGCTGATCCTTTTCTGATACATGGACATTATACATATCTGCTATTTCAACAACTTCACTGCTTATTTCACTGACCTTATCTATCCATATTGTTGGATTTAATGTTGATTCGCTACTATTCTTTAAATTTATTACAGAACCTATTAGCTTAGGAGAGGTTTCAACATATACTCCCTTTGACATCTCTATACCACCAAATTCATTATCACTTACATCTACTACTCCATCAAGCTCAACTTCTGCTCCGTTAATAAGAATTCCGCCATCTGCGCCCATTACAGAGATATCCTTAAGCAACGCCTTTGTTTCTCCATACACCTGTACTCCGTAAAGCCCCTGCCAGCCTTCCTCATTATTGGTTATCTCGATATTTATATCTTCAATTGTTACATTCCCTGCATCTACTATTTCTATTCCATCTATGTTATTAAATATTATTTTGGATTTAGAGGATTTTGCATCGCTCTTTTGCCCCTTAAGAACTACGCTTCTATTTATTGAAAGTACCTCATCTGCATTGATCTCATCTGTTATGGTAATAACTTTTATTTCCGGATTAGATATAGCATCATTAAGACTTTCCAAAGTCGATGCTTCTGCAGTCATTGACTGAGGAATTCCATTTATGAAATAATGCTTTTGATCCTTTTCGGCATGCTCTACATACTCAAGTCCGGCAACTTCAACTACATCTTCCGAAAGACTGCTATACTTGTCTATCCATATTGTTGGATTTGATGCAGATTCGGTATCATTTTTGAGATTTTCTGCTACACCTATAAGTTTAGGCATAGTTTCAACATCTGCTCCTTTCGATACCTCTATACCGCCAAATTCATTACCGCTTACATCTACTGTTCCATCAAGTACAGCCTCTGCACCGTTTACAAGTATTGCTCCATCCGCACCTGTTACTGATATGTTTTTAAAAACTATCTTTGACTTACCATACGCTTGGATTCCATAAAGCCCCTGCCAGCCTTCTTCATTATCATTTATCTCTATTTTTATATTCTCAAGCTTAACATTTCCGGCATTTACGAACTCAAACCCATCAGTATTCTCAAAGATTACTGAAGATCCGGTTTCCACACCTTTAATTATTATCGGTCTATCAACATTTATTGTTTTATCAATATTTATATTTTCCGTTACATTTATCATTGCTACTTCTTCATCTGCAAGCGCTGTTTCAAGCCCCTCCTGATCAGTAACATTTACAGTTAAACCATCAATCTGTTCTGAAAGATAATAGTACATCTGATCTTTTTCTGTCTGCTCTGATTGAATCAATCCCTCTGCTTCTACAACAGATGTTGTAAGCTCACTGACTTTATCTATCCATATTGTTGGATTTGATACTGATTCCGAATCGTTTTTAAGATTCTCCGCTTTCGCTCTAAGCTTAGGCATAGTTTCAATATCCGCACCCTTTGATACTTCTATACCACCAAACTCATTACCGCTTACATCTACTATGCCTTCAAGGTTAACTTCAGCACCATTAACAAGTACTGCCGCATCAGCGCCGGACACTGAAACATCACTCAGTGATACAGCTGATCCATATGCCTGTATTCCATACGATCCATTCCACTTATCAGCCTCATCCTGCATCTTTATAATTATGTTCTTTATTGATACATTCTGTGAGTTGACTACCTGTATTCCATCCTTAACTTCAGCTGCAAAATCAATGGTATGCTTTCCTCCATCAAGAGTTATGTTATCACTGTTTATTTCTATTGTCTCATCAGAGTTAAGATCGCTTAACAGTGTTATCTGTGTTTCTTTCTCAAGCTGGCTCGCCTTTTCTACGGCCTCCTTCAAGCTTGCAAAGGCGTTTTTCCCCATTGTATAACGCTTTCTGTTTGAAACAACGGTCCCTGTTTTACCTTCATAGCTACTGTTTACAATTATACTTGTTTCAGCCGCTGTAGAGATAGAGGAACCTCCTCCCCCGCCTCCGCTGCCGCCGGAACTGCCGGGAGTAGATGTCGGTTTCGGCGAAGCATCCTGATTTTCATCGGAACCTTCATTATCTTCATTCAAGCTTCCGCCAAGAGTTATAATCTCTCCCGAAACTGTAGTATTTTTTAATGTTACCACACCGTCTTTTACGCCGGGCGCGAGAATTAAATCGCCTTCTATTTCCATGTCCTCAAGTATAACATCTGCTGCATTAACTATCACAATACCATTAATTTTTTCATCAGATGTGTATGTTCCGGCTTTTGTATAGAAGCCCTTTACAGCGTTATTTATAATTGTAACAAATTCCGCTCTGCTCATATTATTTTGAGGACGGAATGAATTATCCTCAAAACCGTTGACTAACCCCTTATTAGCTAAAGAATATATTGCTTCCTCAGCCCAATCGCTTATATTGTCAACATCCGTAAACGAAGGCACCTCTTCGTCTTGCGAAGCGACTTTTAAGGCTCTGACAAGCATAACTGCTGCTTCTTCGCGCGTAATAGGATCTTCGGGTCTGATTTCGTTATTATAACCCTGCATAATCTCATATGCCGACAATTTTAATATAGCGTCAGTATACCATGTTTCCTCTAAATCAGAATAAGTATTCTCCGCTGTATCCTGATAAGCCATAATACGGTCAAGCATAACTGCTAATTCGCCTCTTGTCACCATATCGTCAGGACGGAAAAATCCATCATATCCCTGAATTATTTTATGGTCTGACCATATATCAATTGCTTCTGACGCCCAGTGGTTTTCAGTATCATCAAAGTCCACAGCAAGTGCACCGGTTGCAGAAGACGCTATTATAGATAAACATATTGACTGTAATATTGCAAATTTACGTATTTTTTTGTTCATAGTATTTCTCCTTATCAATTAATATTTAGTGTTCCGTTTGTATCTTACTGATAGCCAAACGATTTCCTACAGCATCGATAGGATAACACATTATATATATCTGTGTCAATAGTAATTAATTGAAGACAAAACATTATATTCATAAAAATTCTGCTTTCTTCACTATATTGTCTTGAACGAAATAAATTAGCAAAAATACCGCTTTACGCCTCTCTTTAAATAATGGTCCTAATATCCTCATCTTGACTTAGAAATTATTTTCAATATGTGTGACCATTCAATGACTTTTGTTCAAAATAAATGAACATCAAATTCTCTTGATTTTAATATATGTTTGTGTTATAATTAATTTATAAATTTTTATATAAATTAATCAGCCGTTGTGCTGATTACTTTTACTCATAGCTATTAAATCTTGTATAATGAGGTGGTTATTTTGCTTTATCGAAAGGAAATAGATGATTCTATATTGATTCAATTTATAATTTTGCATACATTAAACAAATCAGACAATCCAGTAGCATATAATGATCTTTTAAACCTTGTAATGGAAAACTGTAATATTAATTATAATGATTTTCAATTGGCGTTGGACAACCTCGTTCAGACAAAACATGTTCAAACTTTTTTAGAAGGCAAACACAATCAAAAATATATGGTTACCGAAAAGGGTGAAAATGTTGCTGATTTTTTTAGGACAAGAGTTCCTATCTATATCCGCGAACCAATAGAAGAATCAATAAGAAAATTATTTCATGAGCAGCGTATAAGAAATGCTGTGCGCGGAGATATAATGCCCGCCCGACGAGGTGAATATAATGCTGAATGTTCATTATATGATGACGATAATACATGCCTAATGAGTATTTCGTTATACTCCGGGTCTCGTGAACAAGCCGAACAAAATGTGAAATATTTTAAAAGCCATTCTGATAAAGTATATGCTAAAATAATAGAAGCATTTTCACCTGATGCCGATAATCTTAAAAATAAATAGGAGGACGAATTTTGAACAAAAAAACACTTAGAATAATTATATATGTACTCGCTATACTAATCATAGCGGAATTTGTTGTCATTGTAATTAATCACCATTCAGATAAAACTGATCTAACAGATGGCTCTGCCGGACAGATACAAATTTCCGATACGATTATTACTGTTAATGATACACAGATCCCTTCGTTTAACTATAATGAAGAATTGTATATAGCTGCCGAGGATCTACATAATTTTGGAATTGACATGATTACTAATTCCGATGAAAGCATAAGCCTTATACACGATGATAGTATGGAGTTTAAAAGTACAGATGGTATTGACCGAGAATATTCAAACATTCCCGATGGTTCAAAAGTCACTGCTTTTAATGCCGGATTCACAATAAAAGGGAAAAGCTTTCCTTGTTATACAGCCTATGATTATCATTTAATTCCGTTAGAGGCATTGAAAAATTTTGGCACGTATTCTGAAACTGACGGACACGTATCTATTATACTTGGTCAGGCAGATAATTCATCATCATCTTCCACCACTGCAAACGCAGCTCAAGCTCAAGGCTCAACTGCATCACAGCAACAGGCCAAAGTAATAGAAGGCAGTGAAAACGCAAAAAATCGCCGCGGAGCATCTATAAATAATCAAAACATAACCGAAAAGAAAACTGTTATTGTTCTTGATCCGGGGCATGGAAAATCTTCAGGAGAAATGAGCAGCAGTGAAATGGAGGCTTCGGGTTATGTATACAATAATAACCGCGAGCAATGGGGCGAATGGCGCCATTGGAAAAGCGGTACCACTTGGATTGACTGCGAAGGCTCCGGTTGCAGCGGCAGGCATCCGGAAGGAGGCTCATGCTGGTATTCCGCCTCAAGCGGAGATCGTGATATTGAACCGGAAATAAATCTTAATAATTCACTTGCAGCCAAAAAATACCTTGAACAAATGGGCTATGAGGTTCGTCTTACAAGAAGCACAAATGATGAAAATCCCTCTATTACAAAGCGTCTGCAATCTTGTTATCCTAATGGGGACATAACTAAAGATCCGGACGCCGCTATCTTTCTTTGTGTTCATTCAAACGCCGGAGGAGGAAGAGGAAGCGCATATATTTCCCTTAGCGGTGAATATGATCAAAAGGGGATTTCTTCATCATATGCCACTGATGGAAATAATTTAGGAAAAGCAATAAATGACAGAATAATCGCTCAGACAAGTCTGCAAATGTATTCAAACGGAATCATAAGCAGTGAGCCTCAATTGATCGCTTTTTGTAAAAGTCCTGTTACATGCGGATACATTGAAATCGGATTTTTTGACAATACAAGTGATTTAAATATTCTCAGAAATGAATCAGATAAAATTGGTCAGTCAATTGCTGAAGGTATCGATGATTATTTAAAAAGCATTCAATAAATATTAAATTAATGATATAAATTTTTTGTGACAATATATCGAAATATAACTGCGCCGATGCTATAACATAACATCGGCGCTTTTCTAATAAAAATATATCGCTATCTTACCAAATATGAACTCTATCCTCAGGTGCGACCCACATTCCGTCGCCTTCCTCAATATCAAAGGCTTCATAAAACTCATCACAGTTAACAACTACACGGTTGACTCTAAGCTTCTCTGTACTGTGTACATCAGCCTGAGCGGCATATTGACAATATTCACGGCTTGCTGTTGCAGCCCAACAATTCGCCATACTTTTATAAAGTGTTTTAAAATCCGGATCCTCGAGTCCCGCAACAATTTCCGTAACACATGAAGCCGCTCCCTGGTCCGCAACATTCTCGCTTAAAGTAAGCGCTCCGTCCATAGGTATGCCCGGTATTCCCTCTTTACCGTCATAAAAGCTGATCATTTCTTCACAAAGCTTCTGAAAAGCTTCATAATCCTCCTGCGTCCACCAATCAGACGCATTTCCGCTTTCGTCAAATTTAGCTCCATTATTATCAAACGCGTGAGTGATTTCATGCGCTATAATATATCCTATTCCTCCAAGATTCTGCTCATATGACGCATTTACATCATACATTGGAGCCTGCAAAATAGCAGCCGGAAAGGTGATATCATTAGAAGTTGCACTGTAACACGCATTGACGGTAAATGGATACATAATCCATTCTGTTTTGTCTACCGGTTTATTTTGTAATTCAATCATTTCATTTTTTTGTGCCGCCGTAATTTCCAGCATATTTGTAAAATAGCTTCCGCCTTCCTCAGCAGACTTTATTTCAGCATTATCTATTTCAGATTCCCATTTATCCGGATAACCTATTTTTACTCCCATAGTATCCAACTTTTTTAAAGCATATTCCTTTGTGGTATCGCTCATCCATGAAAGATTCTGAATACGTTCTCTATATACTGAAATAATGTCGCGAACCATTTTTTCCACATCTTGTTTTGCCTGTTCTGAAAAATATCTTTCGGCATATAACTCGCCTATATAATCAGGCATAGTATTTGTCAATGTTAAAACGGCTCTTTCTTCCGTCGAGTAACTTCCCGAAACACCCATGAACTCCTGATTGAATTTATCACTTGCATCAATGAATTCTTGGTTAAACGCACCTCCCCATCCCAACAGCAGACTGAGCTTTGCACATGCTTTCAAAGTTTCAATATTTTCATCATTAAAATATTGTGCAAACGCCTTTGTTAAATCCACATCATAAATAATTATTTTATCATCCATTTGCAGCCCCGAATCAGCAAACACTGCGTCTATATCGACGTCGGGAAACATATCTTTAATTTCCTGTATGGTAAATTCATTATATATCTTATCAACATTATTGCTATCTTCTGTATTCATCATAGAATCGGAGAGAAGCTTTTCCATCTCAAAGCATTGATTTGCCATAATTTCAGCATCGTTCTGCGTTTCTCCGCCTAAGACAAACAAAGTCTTTAACATATTTAAATAGCTGTTTATTTGCTGTTCAGTACCATTTTTATAGGTATCCTTTGGAAGATTCGGGGAAAGCGTACTGAACATAAGCATATATCTATTGCTGTCCTTTAAATCTATCGTAATATTAAAGCCCATGAATTGCGATATATATAAATCTTTTACCAAAGTACTTTGTACCTTTATTAAATCTGAGGTAGTATTTGCTTCATTTATCATATCAAGATATGGTTTTAACGGCTCAATACCTATTTTATTTCTTGAGTCCATATCTGTCACATTTTTATAAAAATCAGCAATTTTTTGTTCCTTAGTCCCTTTCTCATATGTGCCATTTACAATTTCCTTAATAATTGCATCTATGTTTGCTGTACTTTCATCCGACAAATCGTACAAGGTGCCGCTTATCACACGTCCCGGCTTGATTTCCAAATTATTTAGCTTGTCTTTATTAACAGCAGCATAAAAATCATCCTTTAAATTAGAGCCAAATATGGAGTATACACGTTCAATAAACAACTCCATTTGTTCTTTAGTAACCTTTTCATCAGGAGCAAAAATCCCCTTTTCTGTCCCCGCAACAATTCCTGCGTTAAAAACATCCTCAAGCTCAGGTTCAGACCATTGAGGAATGTCTGTAAAGTTATCTTTGGGTATTGCGACTCTTGCATTGTGTCCCGTTAATTCAGGGAAATCGCCAAAAGCCCGTTTAAGCATTACCAACGCTTCATCACGTGTAACAATTTGATCCTCATATAACTGTCCATCTTCATATCCTTTTATAATATCTGTTTTTTGAACCGACGGATTATAATCCTCCGCCGCCTCTAAGAGCATTTCGGCTACCTCGCCTCTTGTTGCATAATTATCTTCAGCTATTACATTCGGAACACATCCGAGCATCGCCGTACAAAGCAATAACGAAATAATTCTTTTTCTTTTCATAATTATATACCTTTCAAAATCAGTTTTTTAGTGCAGACATATATAAATATATTGTTTTCGCTCTTCTAATAAAATATTTATTAATAAAATAATAGGACATTTATGTCTCACTTAATAACGTATCGAATTTTTTACTGCACGGTCCATATCACGCCTTGCATCACGCTTTGCAATATCCGCGCGCTTGTCATATAGCTTTTTACCCTTGCACAATCCAAGTTCAACTTTGACTTTTGATCCCTTAAAATAAACGGACAATGGAATAAGAGAATATCCTTGAGTTTGCAGCTGACCATATAATTTAAGAATTTCCTTTTTATGCAAAAGAAGTTTTTTGGGTCTTAACGGATCTCTGTTAAAAATATTTCCTTGCTCAAAAGGACTGATATTCATGCCCTTTATAAAAACCTCTCCCTTATCTATTGACGCATACGCATCAGTAAGATTTACCTTTCCAAGACGTATAGATTTAACCTCTGTGCCAAACAGTTCAATTCCGCATTCATATTTTTCAAGTATAAAATACTCATGACTCGCTTTTTTATTTCTTGCCACCACTTTTATGCCCGATTTTTTATCTGCCATGCTTAATCCTCCTTCTGCCGTGCTTTGCTTTTATGTCGATGCGACTCATATCTGCGCTGTCCTTCAAAATAAAGCTTCTGTATAAAAGGTTCATTGCTAAATTCAATTGGAGTGACAGGAATCGGTTTGCCGTTTTCATCAACAGCTACCATAGTGAAAAATGCGGTAAGTGCAATATTAATTTTACCTGTGAGCAAATTTTCAGTCTCAACAGTTACAAAAACCTCCATAGATGAATATCCTGTATAAACAACATGTGCCGTACATATGATATGATCTCCAACATGAACAGGGCGTTTAAACTGTAATTCATCAACACGTGCAGTCACAACATTTGAATGTGCATATTTCATAGCGGACACACCGGCTGTTGAATCCATAAGCTTCATGATCTCTCCGCCGTGAATATTTCCGGAAGCATTAGCCTGATAAGGAAGCAGCATCTGAGCCAAAACAGCTTCGGAATCTCTATATTTTTTATACCTTTCTTTTTCCAATTTCAACACCTCATATGGATTATATCATATAAAAGCTTATGTGTCAATGTGCAAAGTAAAGAGTGGATTTTTTAGTTATAATATGTAATATTTTATTTTGTCAAAGTATGTTGAAAAAGATTTGCAAGTGTGGTATAATACAATAGAAACTATTGGGGATTATATGTTTATAGAATGAAAGGTCAAAAAAATGTTAGAAAAGGATTTGCAAAAAAAGGAATTGAAAAAAAAGGATAAATTAGAAGAAGATACACCTATGGATGATAACACAGAGACTAATACTTCTGCAATATATGAAGAAGATGAAGAGGATGATTTTTCTCCTTTGAAACAAGAAATCGCGGAAACAGATATAAACAACAATATAAATTCAGAAGATGATAAGACCGAAGATAACAATACAGCAGACAGTGAAACTGCTTTCTCGTCTGACAACTCAGAAGAAAATAATAATGCTGACAATACTAACGAAACTCGAAAATTGAATTATGATAAGTTAAATAATATTTTAAAAAGTAAAAAGCTTTGGATAACTGCCGGAATAGTTGCAGGCTTATTTGCCTGCGCTTATTTTGGCGGTGCAATTTATTACAGAACTCACTTTTTTAACGGAACGATCATACAAGGCTACGATTGTTCCAATATGACAGTTGATGAAGCTGAAAAACTTATAACGGATTCTATAGAAAACTATGAATTTAAGATAAAAGAAAGAAATGGAGAATCAGAATCCATAAAAGGTACCGATATAGATTTGGATATAAATTCAATCGGTAAGGTTTCGGATTTAAAAGCCAAGCAAAATCCATTACAATGGCTTACTGACAGAGATAATAAAAAGCTTGGGCTGGATATATCTCTTTCTATGAATGAAGAAAAGCTTGCCGCTCAAGTGGAAAATTTAAAATGTGTTTCAGAAAGCAGAAGCAATATGCAGGAAGCTGTTTCACAAATAATATACCAAAGCGACAATACATATTCAATACCTGACGACGGTAAAAATGTAGTAAGCGAAAAAAAGCTTTTTGAATTGGTACGTTCCGGAATGTACGGTTTGTATAACGATATGGATCTCGAAGAAGAAGGCTGTTATGTAAAGAAAGCTGATGAAGATAAGATGAGGGAAGCTCTCTCGCTGATGAATCAATATGTCGCTACAAAAGTTACATATAATAATGGCGATAACCCCATTGTTCTTGACGGAACTACAACCAATACATGGATAAAATTAAACAGTGATTATACTGTTAGCATAGACGAAGAAAAAGTAGGAGAATATGTAAAATATCTTGCTTCCGTATACAATACAATAGGTACATCAAGACCATTTACAACATCAAACGGAAATCAAATAACCATAAGCGGCGGCGATTATGGCTGGTGGGTCAATACTGGTGCTGAAAAATCGGCTTTAATAGAAATTATTAAAAGCGGTCAGACGACAGAAAGAGAACCGGTATATTTCCAGACTGCAGCAACACACGGAAATGTTGATATAGGAAATACATATGTAGAAATAGATCTTTCTGCTCAGCATTTATGGTATTATCATGACGGAGCAGTTGTAGTATCAACCGACTTCGTTTCGGGAGACCCGACAAAAGGATATGCTACTCCAACAGGAGTATATTCCATAACGTATAAAGAAAGAAACGCAACATTAAAAGGTGAGGGATATTCTTCACCCGTAAATTTCTGGATGCCGTTTAACGGCGGTGTCGGACTTCATGACGCTTCATGGAGAAGCAGCTTTGGCGGAAGCATATATAACGGAGGCGGATCACATGGATGTATAAATCTTCCATATTCTGCAGCACAGACAATTTTCGGATCTATTTCAAAAGGAGATCCGGTCATAGTATATTAATCTTTTAATGGGAAAGGAATGTTTTCAATGAAATTAGGATTTATAGGCAGCGGTAACATGGGAAGAGCAATACTTGGAGGAGTGGTTAAATCTAAATTGTATTCTTGCGAAGATATCATCGTTTCCGAGCCAAATGAAAAGACTCGAGAAAAGCTTTCAAGAGAGATGCGCGTTAATACGACATATAATAATAAAAGCGCAGCCAAAGCTGATATGGTTTTTCTTTGTGTAAAGCCTAATGTGATATATGACGTAATAGAAGAGATAAAAAGCGCTGTACAACCAAATACAGTGTTGGTTTCAATTGCAGCAGGACAGAGTATAAAAAAGCTTGAAAACGCTTTTGAAAAGCCGGTAAAGCTTGTTAGGGTAATGCCGAATACACCGGCACTCGTAGGCGAAGGCATGGCGGCGCTCTCGCCTAATGAAAACGTGACAGAGCAGGAGATAAAAAAAGCGGCCGATATATTTAACGCCTGCGGAAAAGCGGAAATAATACCAGAAAAGCTTATGGATGCTGTTACAGCAGTAAGCGGCTCGTCACCGGCATATGTGTTTATGTTTATAGAAGCAATGGCCGATGCAGCTGTACAAGGAGGAATGCCGCGAGCACAGGCATATACTTTCGCAGCACAGTCTGTACTTGGAAGCGCGAAAATGGTTCTTGAAACCGGACTCCATCCGGGAGTATTAAAAGATCAGGTATGCTCACCTGCCGGAACCACAATAGACGCCGTGGCAGTTCTCGAGAAAAACGGGATGAGGAGCGCTGTTATAGAAGCTATGAAGGCTTGTATCGATAAATCAAAATCACTTTGATACGGGAGGAAAAAACTTTGGATAAGAAATATACTATTGATGATTTACTTGCAATAATGGAGCGTTTAAGACAGCCTGACGGCTGCCCTTGGGATAAGGTTCAAACGCATGACAGTATAAAAAAGAGCCTTATCGAAGAGAGTTATGAAGCTATAGATGCACTTGAAAACGGTACGGATAAAGATTTTGCAAACGAGCTTGGAGATGTATTGATGCAGGTCGTTTTTCATTCTCAGATCGCCAAAGAACGAGGTGCATTTGATTTTTCGGACGTCGTTAATGAAATAAGTACAAAGCTTGTAACACGCCATACGCATGTATTCGGAAAGGATACCGCAGGCAATGAATCCGAAGCTTTATCAAACTGGGAGAAAAATAAAAAGAAGGAAAAAGGTTTAGACACATATACCGATATGCTAAAGGACGTTCCTAAATACTATCCGGCATTAATGAGAGCTGAAAAAATACAGAAAAAGGCTGCAGGTGTTGGATTTGACTGGACAAAAATAAGCGATGTATATGATAAAGTGTATGAAGAGATAGATGAACTTAAAGAAGCGCAGGTAGAAGAAGATTTTGCTCATATTGAAGAGGAATATGGGGATTTGCTTTTTGCTTTAGTAAATTTAGGACGATTTCTGAAAATATCCCCTGAAACGGCTCTTGCACGAGGATGTCAAAAATTTATATCAAGATTTGAAAAAATGGAGAACGATGCAATAAAGGCCGGGAAGGATCTATCTTGTTTATCACTTGATGAACTGGATGAATATTGGAATAAGGCAAAAGAAAACAATTAAATATTCTTATTTGGTATTACATCATTAATAAAAAAGCCGCGTAAAAAATTCTGACGCGGCTTTTTTATATTAATAATACTAAAATTCATGATATTCTTATCCGTTTATTTTTTTAGCTTTAAAATACTTTTTGATTTATAAACAGAGAAAACTGAGATGGCCGTATCGGCAAATACTGCAAACCATAATCCCGTAATTCCTGATATGCCGAGAAGCATGATAATAAGCTTTACGGCTATAGATATGACAATATTACTGCTTACCATTTTCATTGTACGTTTTGACAAAGAGACCACATCAATAAGCTTAGACGGTTCATCTGTGATAAGAACAATATCAGAAGAATCTATAGCGCTTGAGCTTCCTTTGGCTCCCATTGATATACCTATATCGGCAATAGACAGAATGGACGCATCATTTATTCCATCTCCAACATATGCACATGGATTTTTACGGCGTGCCATAATACCTTCCATACATTTTATTTTATCATATGGCTGAAGCCGAGAATGAACTTTATTTATTCCAACGTGGTTTGCTATATACTCCGAGGAAAAAGGCTCATCACCTGTCATCATAATAGTATTAATTTTTTTTGAATGAAGCCATGAAACAGCCGCTATACTGTCCGGACGTTCTTTATCCGCAACAGTTATATATCCGGCATATTTGTTATCTATAGCAATATATATTACTATGTCAGTCGTATTTTGTACTTCATTAGCATATATGCCATTTATGGTAAGAAGGCGTATGTTCCCTATTAAAACATTTTTGCCGTCAATTTTCACACTTATTCCTGAACCTACGGTTTCTTTATAATCTGATATCCTATTTTTATCAATCGTACCATCATATTCAGCTATTATTGCCCTCGATATAGGATGATTGGAAAAAAACTCCGCATGAGCTGCATATTCGAGAAGATTATTAAATCCATCCTCTGAATGAATATTATTGATCTTAAAAACGCCGTCTGTAAGAGTGCCGGTCTTATCAAAGACAACAGTTTCAAGCTTTGACAGCTTTTCAATATTACCTTTATTTTTAATAAGTATTCCATGCTTTGAAGCACAATCGGTACCCGCACTGAAGGCCAGCGAAACAGATAAAGTTAATATATGAGGACTTGCTACAAAGAGCAGCACAAGAGCTCGATGAATCCATTTTATAAAATTCATATGGTCAAGAAGCGGCATTATAATAATAAGCGCTGAAGCAATTACGGTAACTATAGGAGTGTAATATTTGGCAAATTTATTTATAAAAATTTCAGCTTTAGGCTGAATTTTATTTATTTGTTCATTTACCTTAAGAATTTTTGAAATCGAAGATTCATTATATTCTGCACTTACCTTTATATAAATAGGCGCTCCTGAATTAATAGATCCGCTCATTACATAGCTCCCGGGATGCACAGATATAGGAATACTATCCCCGGTGATCGCTCTCATATCCATAAAACTTTCACCCGATATAACAACTCCGTCAAGAGGAATCCTTTCACCTGCTTTAATAACAATTACCTCTCCTTTGTGTACATCTGACGGAGATACCGTAATTATTTCTCCATTGCGCTCAACATTGGCATGATCCGGTTTTGTACTAAAAATAGAAGCAAGTGATGAATTTATCTTATTTGACGCTTTATTTGTATAGTGACGCACTATTTGATAAAACAGCAGTACAGCAGTAGCTTCGGGACCATCACCTATCGCAAAAACAGCGACTGCTGTTATTACTGCAAGCAGCTCATCATTCAAAAAATGTTTATTAAAAAATTTTTTTACGGCAGATATTGCTATATCATATCCAAGTACCAGTACTGCAGCTAAATACGTTATAGATTTAAACACCTCCCCTTCTATAATCAGCCCTGCAACAAAGAAAAGAACTGTTCCTATTATCATACGCCATACAATGGTTTTTGAGGCCTCTTCATTAACAATATATTCTTTTTTTTCAGTATTGTAATTCATATAAATACTTCCCTTCAGCATCAATATGTTTATTTAATATTAAATGAATAAACTTTATACCTTATTGAAAAAATCCCGAAAATATTTCGGGATTTTTTCAATCAAAACTTATGGGCTACCAGTCCCTTGAATTTAACATGTGAAGAAATATATTCATCCTTCTGAACCCACTCATTAGCATAATCAGTGGAAAGATATTTCTTATTATCATCAGCAAATACAGTCACTACCGTTTTATCACTGCCAATAGTGTTTAACGCCATAATAGATCCTATAAAGTTTGCACCGGAAGAAATCCCCACTCCTATGCCCAGCTCTCTTGAAAGCTTCTGAGCCATAATTATAGAGTCTATATCATCAACAGAAACAATACTATCAAGCTCATTCAGCTTACATATACTTGGTATAAATTCATCACTTATTCCTGCTATACGGTGCTTACCGGTTTTTGTTCCTGTTGACAGTGTCGGAGAATTAAGCGGTTCCAATGGGAAGGCTTTACAAGCAGGATTTGCTGATTTAAAAGCTTTTGCGAGTCCCATTATAGTTCCTCCCGTTCCTACTCCGGCAACTACCCCATCCGGTATACGATTTATTCTATGAAGCTGCTCAAGAATTTCGGAGCCTGTAAATTTTATATGAGTAATTACATTATCATAATTTGAAAACTGTCCCGGAAGAAAAGCGTTATTATGTTTAGCGTATTCTTCAGATTTAGCTATTGAACCTAAAAAGCCTCCCTCTTCCTTTGAAACCAAGATCACCTCAGCTCCGAAGCTTCTCATAAGATTTATTCTTTCTTTACTCATCCAATCTGGCATATAAATCACTGATTTATGACCAAGATAAGACGCCATAGCGGAAAATGCTATTCCTGTATTTCCGCTTGTAGCTTCACATATTACATCCCCCGGATTAATAGTTCCATTTTCATAAGCTTGGCGAAGAATATAATACGCAACACGATCCTTTATAGAGCCGCTCAAATTATAATATTCCGCTTTAGCAAAGATTCGCATTTCTTTACCTTTATAGTCAAAAATTATCTCGAGCATAGGGGTATAACCGATCATATTTTTGATATTTTCAAATTTATTCACTTCTATTAACTCCTTAACAAAATACATCTTATTTATTTTACCCCAAAATATATCTTTTGTCAAGCACTTTTAAAGCATTATAATCTTTTTATAATCTTTTTAATTCCAAGCTCAATAAATTAAAAAATGAAAAGCGCTATTTTACAAAAATAATGTAGCTTCCTAACAGATTTATTATATGAAGTTAACAATCTTTATTTAATCTATTGATTTATTCTTTTGTTTATGATATAATATGTTTGTATATGGATAAATGGTAATTATTTTTTGTATTAAAATTTTTTAATATGCCCTCATAGTTAAGTGGATATAACATACCCCTCCTAAGGGTAAATCGTGCGTTCGACTCGCGCTGGGGGTGTCATATGCCGGAATCACAAAGATTCCGGCATTTTATTTTGGGCAAATAATAGCGCGCTATTTGTCAAAAGCTTGTTGACATCAGATATTTGATGTGATATAATTATAAACTGAAATAATATAATATGAGGTGATTACAAATGGCAATGACCATGACACAAAAGATTCTTGCCAAGGCAGCGGGTCTTGACAGCGTTAAGGCCGGAGAGCTTATTATGGCAGATTTGAGTCTTGTTCTCGGAAACGATATTACTGCTCCGGTTGGAATCAATGAATTTGATAAAATCGGCACTAAAAATGTATTTGATAAGACGAAAATAGCATTAGTTCCTGATCATTTTACTCCTAATAAAGATATTAAATCTGCGCAAATGGCGCTTAAAGTCAGAAAATTTGCCAAAGAGCAGGATATTTTAAACTACTTTGAAGTCGGAGAAGTTGGAATTGAGCATGCTCTTCTTCCAGAGAAAGGATTAGTCGTAGCCGGAGATGTTGTAATCGGTGCAGACTCTCATACTTGTACATACGGCGCATTGGGAGCTTTTTCTACCGGAGTAGGTTCTACAGATATGGCTGCAGGCATGGCTACCGGCAAGGCTTGGTTTAAAGTTCCTGAAGCTATAAAATTTAATCTCACCGGTAAGCTCAGACCATATGTAAGCGGAAAAGACCTTATTCTTCATATAATCGGAATGATAGGCGTAGATGGAGCCTTGTATAAATCAATGGAATTTACAGGCGAAGGAATGCACACTCTTACAATGGACGACCGTTTTACAATTGCAAATATGGCAATCGAAGCGGGAGCAAAAAATGGAATCTTTGAGGTCGATGACCTTACAATAGAGTATATGAAAGAACATAGTTCAAAGGAATACAAAGTATTTAAAGCTGATGAGGATGCAGAATATTCACAAATAATAGATATTAATCTTTCAGAAGTTCCTCATACTGTCGCATTTCCACATTTGCCTGAAAACGCAAGAACTCCCGACAACTGGGGAGACGTTGAAATCGACCAGGTTGTAATAGGCTCGTGTACCAACGGACGTTTAAGCGATCTTCAGCGTGCAGCTCAAATACTTAAGGGAAAGCATGTAAAAAAAGGTATTCGTGTTATCGTATTCCCTGCAACTCAAAAAGTATATCTTGACGCGCTTAAGGATGGTACTCTTGAAACATTGATAACTGCCGGATGTGTAATTTCCGCTCCTACATGCGGTCCATGTCTCGGAGGACATATGGGAATATTAGCAGAAGGTGAAAGATGTGTTTCTACAACAAACAGAAACTTTATCGGACGTATGGGTCATGTTGACAGTGAAGTATACCTTGCAAGTCCGGAAGTCGCAGCGGCATCTGCAATTACCGGAAAAATAACAGCACCTGAGGAGGTAATGTAATAATGGAAGCGAAAGGAAAAGTAATAAAATACGGAGATAACATTGATACTGATGTTATAATTCCTGCAAGATATTTGAATGCCTATTCTCCGGAGGAGCTTGCTTCTCATTGTATGGAGGATATCGATAAGGATTTTGTAAACAAAGTAAACAAGGGCGATATTATGGTAGGCGGAGCAAACTTCGGATGTGGTTCGTCCCGTGAGCACGCACCCATCGCTATCAAAGCAAGCGGTATTTCCTGTGTTATAGCAGAAAGCTTCGCTCGAATTTTCTTTAGAAATGCCATAAATATAGGACTTCCGATTCTGGAATGCTCAGAAGCTTCAAAAGATATCGACGATGGCGACAACATTTCAATAAATTTTGATACCGGCATTATTACTAACGAAACAAAAGGCAAAACATATCAAGCCGCTGCATTTCCTCCATTTATGCAGGAACTCATAAATGCAGGTGGATTGGTAAAGTATATTCAGAGTAAGTAAGGAGCGCAAGATAATGGCAGAATTTAATATAGCTTTAATAAAAGGCGACGGCATCGGTCCGGAAATAGTTGACGGCGCTGTAACTGTTATGGAGGCTGTTGCAAAAAAATACGGTCACAAATTTAATTTTACAAATGTACTTATGGGAGGCTGCGCAATTGATGCTACAGGCGAGCCTCTTCCTCAGGAAACAATCGACATATGCAAAAAGTCTGATTCTGTACTTCTCGGTGCTGTAGGAGGACCAAAATGGGATGGCTGCCCAAAAAGACCGGAGGTCGGACTTCTTGGAATACGAAAAGCTCTTGAGCTTTATTCGAACCTTAGACCATCTATTTTAAAGTCTCAGCTCAAAGAAGCTTCGCCTTTAAAGGACGAGAAATTGGAAAATGGTCTTAATGTAATGGTTGTTCGAGAACTTACCGGCGGAATCTACTTCGGAAAACGCGAAAAGGCAGAAGACGGCTCATGGGCTTCAGATGAAGAACGTTACAGTGTCGAAGAAGTTCGCCGTATAGGCAAAATAGCATTTGAAACTGCTATGCTCCGAAATAAAAAGCTTGTATCCGTTGATAAGGCAAATGTTCTTGAATCTTCACGTCTTTGGAGAAAAACTATAACCGAAATGGCAAAGGATTATCCCGAGGTTGAGCTTTCGCATATGTATGTTGACAATGCTGCAATGCAGCTTGCAATAAATCCGGCTCAATTTGATGTAATAGTGACGTCAAATATATTCGGTGATATTCTTTCTGATTTATCATCGGCCATAGCCGGTTCAATCGGTATGCTCCCATCAGCGTCTCTTGGAGCTACAAAATGTGGAATGTATGAACCCATTCATGGAAGTGCACCCGATATTGCCGGTATGGATATAGCCAATCCTATTGCTACAATCGTCAGCGCTGCTATGATGATGGAAATGTCTTTTGGTCTTGTAGATGAAGCAAAGGCTGTAAACGACAGTGTTGATAAGGTTCTTAATATGGGTTATAGAACGACAGATATTATGTCTGAGGGAATGACCAAAGTAGGATGTAAAGAAATGTCAAGACTTATTGCAGAAAATATTTAATTTTAAATATAACTTTTGAAAGGAAACGATTTATGAATATTCATAACGCTTCAATAAAAACCTCGGCTGTATCCCCGAAACAATATCCGGCAGACGGTAAACTCGAATTTGCCTTTGCCGGACGTTCAAATGTTGGAAAATCGTCAATGATTAACAAACTTTTGAATAGAAAATCCCTTGCAAGAGTCAGCGGTACTCCCGGTAAAACGGTTACCATAAATTTTTATGACATTGATGATACCATTTACCTTGTTGACCTTCCCGGATATGGATTTGCAAGACGTTCCAAGGAAGAGCAGGCAAAATGGGGTAAAATGATGGAAGACTATTTGGCAAATCGTGAACCATTGGTACAGACGATCCTTTTGGTTGACAGCCGTCATAAACCCTCACAAGATGACCATATTATGGCGGATTGGATAAGACATTATCATGACAGACTTATAGTTATTGCTACAAAAATTGATAAGCTTAAAAAGCGTGAAATCGAAAGCAATCTCGAAATGATTTACAACGATTTGGAATTAACCGATGATGATATTCTTGTTCCCTTCAGTGTTAATGACGAGGAAGGAAGAGTTACTGTATGGGATATGATAGAGATGATGATCGCATCAGAAAAATATGACAAATAATTTTAAAAGTCAGATGTTTCCATACAGTGCTGACTGCATACAGAGCCGTCTTACAAATTTTGTGAGACGGCTCTTGATTTTAAACAAATAAATTATAGCAACAAATAAAACGCTTATCCAGATCAAAAATCTGAAATAAGCGTTTTATAACATATCAGAATCCCACAGCACTCACTGCTAACCGCTTTTATTACAGTATAATGGGATTATTTTAATTCATTATCAATAGCCTCAGCAGCTGCTTTACCAGCTCCCATAGCAAGTATAACTGTTGCAGCACCGGTAACAACATCTCCGCCGGCATATACATGATCCTTTGACGTCTTTCCTGTATCATCAGCAACTATACAGCCTCTTCTGTTTGTTTCAAGACCTTTTGTTGTCTTTCTGATAAGCGGATTTGGTGTCTGGCCTATAGCAACAACTACAGTATCAACATCAATAACCTCTTCACTGCCCTCAATCGGTACAGGACGTCTTCTTCCGCTTTCGTCCGGCTCTCCAAGCTCCATTTTTATAACTTCCATACCTTTTACCCAGCCATCTTCATTTCCAAGAATCTTTGTTGGGTTTTGAAGAAGCTTAAATTCGATTCCCTCTTCTTCTGCATGGAACACTTCTTCAGCTCTTGCAGGAAGCTCTTCTCTGCCTCGTCTATATACTATATAAACATCCTCAGCTCCAAGTCTCTTAGCGCTTCTTGCTGCATCCATGGCAACGTTACCGCCTCCAAGAACAGCTACCTTCTTTCCGACATATACAGGAGTATCATAATCCGGGAACTTGTATCCTTTCATAAGATTTATTCTTGTAAGGAACTCATTTGCACTGTATACACCATTAAGACTTTCACCGTCTATTCCCATAAAATGAGGAAGTCCGGCTCCAGAACCTATGTAAACGGCATCAAATCCCATATCTTCAAGCAATTCGTCTACTGTAAGAGTCTTACCGACAACAACATTTGTCTCAATGTCAACGCCCATTGCCTTAAGATTAGATATCTCTTTCTGTACAATATCCTTCGGAAGTCTAAATTCAGGAATACCGTACATCAAAACTCCGCCTGCTGTATGGAATGCTTCATAAATCGTAACAGCATATCCTTTCTTTGCAAGATCTCCTGCCACCGTAAGACCTGAAGGACCTGAACCTACAACCGCAACCTTTTTACCATTATGCTTTGGAACTTCAATTTTATCCTCTACATGATTCATATGATAATCAGCAACAAATCTTTCAAGACGTCCGATAGCCACCGGTTCATTTTTAATTCCTCTTACACATTTTGATTCACATTGTTTTTCTTGTGGACATACTCTTCCGCATATTGCCGGTAAAGCATTAGTTTCCTTTATTTTTTGATATGCTTCCTCAAATTTACCTTCTGCTACAAACGCAATAAATTCAGGAATTTTTACGCTTACTGGACAACCCTGCATACACGGCTTATGCTTACAGTTCAGACATCTCTTCGCTTCATCTATAGCCATTTCTTCAGTATATCCTGTTGTCACTTCAAGAAAATTCTTATTTCTTACATTAGGACATTGCTCCGGCATCGGATTTTTGTCCGGTCTCATATTAGCCATTTTAAAATCCTCCCTAAATCAATCATTTATATTGGTTCTGCCTATTCTGCAATGACCTTCTTTACAGGACTTTTCTTCATAATCCTTAAACATTCTTCCGCGTTTCATTGCTGTATCCCAATCTATCTTATGACCATCAAAATCAGGACCATCCACACAGGCAAACTTTGTTTCTCCATCGACAATAATACGGCATCCTCCGCACATTCCGGTTCCGTCTATCATAATCGGATTCATGGAAACCGTAGTCGGAATATCATATTTTTCGGTAAGTTTACATACAAACTTCATCATTACAAGAGGTCCGATTGCTATAACTTCGTCAAACTGTTCTCCTGCATCTATTTCCTTTTGAAGCATATCTGTAACAAATCCCTGATTACCATTTGAACCGTCATCTGTTGCCACAATAAGCTTATTGGACACTTCTTTAAGCTCATCTTCAAGAATTATAAGATCTTTGTTTCTAAAACCTGTAATTACAGTTACATCTGCCCCAAGTTGATGGAGCTTCTTAGCCTGCGGATAAGCGATAGCAGTACCCAATCCGCCGCCTATAACAGCAACTTTTTTCAATCCTTCCAAAGGAGTCGGCATACCGAGCGGTCCGACAAAATCAAGCAAATATTCTCCTTCCTCAATCTGAGCAAGGTCCTTTGTTGTTTTTCCTACAATCTGAACTATTATTGTAACAGTACCCTTTTCACGGTCAAAATCCGCAATAGTAAAAGGCACTCTTTCCCCGTGCTCGTCAATTCTAAGAATAATGAACTGACCCGGCTCTGCTTTTTTCGCTATAAGCGGTGCTTCGACCTCCATAAGAAAAATCTGAGGGTTAAGCACATTCTTTTTTACAATTTTATAAGCCATGTTTTCACCTCTAAATTAATATTAATAGCCAAATCGGCATAACTTATATAACCTTTAATCTTAGCCTAATGATTATAATATCACATTTCGGCAAAAAATTCAATATATATTATAAAAGTTTTAAAAAATTTCTGCGGTTTGTAAAATATACCGTATACATTTAATATAAGTTCGCTATTTTATACAAAAGTATTTGAAGAGTAACAAAACTATAATAAAAAACATATACTAAACTGTAGCCGGTAAAATCTCTTAAGTACATAAATAGACAGCGCAATAGCTGTCTAAATATCAAATTAAGAGAGGAGATGTAAATTATGTCGATGCCGGTGATTACCGCCAGCTGCACGTCAAGAGTTCAGGCAATTAATGATCTCTTGGAGTCAATAGCTCTTCAGGAAACCGGACTCAGCCATGTAATTAATGCTGAAGGAGAAAAAATCCAAGCTGCTATTGCATATAAATGTGCTTCTATTGATGACATTATAGCTGTAAATGAGTCGGTTAAAAACACTATTGATGCTATAAGAAATTACGAGCAGGTACTTCTTGAGAAGCTTAACGCATTATTGGAGCAATAAAAATTCGTTTAACGAATAATGTTTGCTTCAGATAAAAACAGCCTCTGCGGGTTTACAGTTTATCCGCAGAGGCTGTTGAACTATTTTAAATCAGTTATTTTGCACTGTCAAGCAATATTGTAACCGGTCCGTCGTTAAGCAGCTCAACCTTCATATCTGCTCCAAAGCGTCCTGTTTCGCAATGCAAACCGCTTTCTTTTACATATTCAACAAACTTCTCATACATCATTTCTGCCTCTTTAGGAGGCATTGCACTGTCAAATGACGGACGCCTTCCTCTACGACAGTCACCATAGAGTGTAAACTGAGAAATTATCAAAAACTCTCCGTTTATATCTCTGACGCTCAAATTCATCTTATCATTTTCATCACTAAAAATTCTGAGCCCAAGCGCTTTATCCGCTATATATTTAATGTCATCCTCTGTATCTTCCCTGCCTATTCCTAAAAATATAAGCAAGCCTGCTCCCGAACGTCCTATAATTTCTCCGTCAACCTTTACATGTGCATTTTGTATACGCTGTATTACGGCTCTCATAATCACACCTCATATCCATTTTCATCTATTAAAGCCTGGAGTTCTTCCCACTCGGAAAAATACTTCTCTAACTCTGATTCAAGAGTGTCAATTTCCTTCTGCAAATCATTCGCCTTTACAAAATCCGTTGCGATTTCCGGATTCTCGAATAGTTTGTTTTTTGACTCAATTTCATCTTCCAAACTCGAAATATTTTCCTCGACCTTTTTAAATCTGTTTATAATCTTACGCTTTTCCGCCGCAAGTCTCTTATGCTCTTTATATTCAATGTTTTTAGGAATTTCTTTTTTTTCTTTCTCTACTGTTTCTGTCCGTCTATGCTCAAGAAAATAATCATATCCTCCATTATAGCTTTCAAGTCCGTCTTCCGTCATATAAATTATCCTATCTGCAAGCTTATTTATAAAATAACGGTCATGAGAAACCATAAGCATTGTTCCATCATAATCGGAAAGCGCATTTTCCAAAGCCTCTCTTGAATCTATATCCAAATGGTTAGTAGGCTCGTCCATAACCAAGAAATTAGCCGTCTTAAGCATAAGCTTCACCAGCTCTACTCTTGCCCTTTCCCCTCCGGAAAGTTTCTTTATTTCCTTAAATACATCTTCTCCGCGAAATAAAAACACCGCAAGCGCATTTCTTATTTCTGTAACAGTCATATTTGGATATTCGTCATATACCTCATCAAATACGGTCTTATTCATATCTAAATTTTCTTGTATCTGATCATAATATCCTATAAATATATTTGAACCTATTTTGTATTCTCCTGAAGAAGGAGCATATATTCCCATGAGGATCTTCAATAACGTTGTCTTACCACATCCATTGGGACCCAAAATAAATACCTTTTCGCCTTTTTTTATATGAAGCTGTGCATTTTTAAATATCGTTTTCTCTCCGAATTTCATCGAAAGCCCCTGTGCTGTAACAACGTCTTGTCCTCCTCCCTCGCATGCTTTAAATTTAAAGGTCATATCATCAAGTGTTTCAACAGGTTTTACCAGCGTGCTTTCAAGTTTATCTATAACCTTTTGTTTTGATTCCGCTGTTTTTATATTCCTCTCCCTGTTCCAGCGCCTCTGCTGCTCCACAATAGATTCAAGACGTTCAATTTCAGCCATTGTATTGGCATAATTTCTTTCCTCTGTTTTTTTGTCTATTTCCCTTTGCGCCATATAAGCACTGTAATTTCCGTTGTAACTCCTGAACCGTCCATTTTCCATCTCAAATGTCTTATTTGTCACTCTGTCTAAAAAATAACGGTCATGTGAAATCACAATAAATGCTGTTTTACAGCTCTGTAAAAAGCTCTCAAGCCATTCAACCGACTCAATATCAAGATGATTTGTAGGCTCATCAAGCAACAATAAATTTGCATCGGAAAGAAGTATCTTACCCAAAGCAACTCTTGTCTTTTGTCCTCCTGACAAACGGTTGACACGCAAAGAAAATTCCTCTTCGCTAAATCCCAGCCCTTTAAGAGTACTTTTAATTTTACTTTTGTAGAAAAAGCCATCAAGCTCTTCAAATCTTTCCTGAAGTCTTGTCTGTTTTAGTACCAGTGCATCTATATCCCCTTTTCCGGATTCTATGTCAAATCTTATATCATCGAGCTGCTGCTCAATATCTATGACCTCCGAAAATGCGCCGAGCATTTCATCCATAATTGTATTCTCGCTATCGGAACAAGCATATTGATCAAGATACCCTATCTTCGTAAGTTTATTTTTGAAAATTTCTCCGTCATCGTAATCCATTTGACCTGTAATTATTTTAAAAAGTGTAGATTTTCCCGCTCCGTTTATTCCGACAAATCCGATCTTATCTGAACTGTCTATACTAAAAGAAACTCCGTCAAATAATGTTTCGTCAAGAAACATCTTTTTGATCCCGCTTCCATTCATTAATATCATACCTGTTTTCCTCTCAGTATATTTAAAATTTGATAATATATGCTTTCAAAAACAATTTAAAACCTATATTACATTATACCTCTAAAAACGAAATTTGTCAACGATAAACACTTCCAAGCATCTTTATCTACCTTTTCTCTCTGAAACAGCTTACTAAATCAACAAGAACCGCTACTTCTTTTTTGGATAATCCTTCTACTCTTAAGGACGCTCCATCATCCAATCCCAAAAGATAATCTGTAGATACATTGAATATTTTCGCAAGCTCTACAACCATAGGAGTCGACGGCACCGACAAACCCATTTCCCAACCATTTATACTTGAACGCGTGAGTTTCAGTTTTCTTGCCAATTCTGCCTGTGTATATCCCATTTGCTCTCTAAGCTGCTTAATTTTATCGGCCATATAAAATAACTCTTTCAAATCATTTTCACCTCATAATTATTATACACTAATCAAAATGATACAGTCTTATCAATTAGATATTTTTACTTGACAAAGTTATGTTTATATAGTATAATATAATCGGTTGATACGATATACAGTACCTCACTGCTCCACCACTTTATATTTTGAGGATTATCAACTAAAAATCGGCTTACATACAGAGCCGATTTTTTTGCAGTCTCTTTAGATATTTTCCACTCTTATCTTTCATAAAATATATAAAAGTTTTATTAGAGGAGGTCTTGTATATGTTTTTTGCGTCAATGTTAGCAGAGTGGATCAATGCAGTTCTTGTTCTGGTTGGTTATGTAAGCTCAGGAAACGCTTTTCCCAAAGCTCTGTCTCAGAAAGAAGAAGCTAAATATTTAGATCTTTACATAAATAAAGGGGATCAAAAAGCAAAGAATATACTTATAGAACACAACTTACGTTTAGTTGCTCATATAGCAAAAAAATATTCTGATGACCAAAATTCCGAGGATCTTATATCCATCGGAACTATAGGACTTATCAAAGCTATAAACACTTACCGCAGCGATAAAGCCAAAAAGCTTTCCAGTTATATTGCGCGCTGCATTGAAAATGAAATATTGATGTACCTTAGATCTACAAAAAAACTATCAGGTGAAATCTCCATTGATGAAAGCATAGGAACTGACAAAGAAGGCAACAATATGACTTTTGCTGATATACTAACAGACGATAATGATGATGTCACCGAACAAATCTTCCGACGTCTTGATACACAAAATCTTTACCGCGCTATGAGCGAAGTTTTAACTGATGAAGAATGCTCTATTCTTTACAAAAGATACGGTCTTAATCATTCAAAAAGATATACTCAACAGGAAATAGCCGATTCTCTTGGCATAAGCCGAAGCTATGTCAGCCGCATAGAAAAACGTTGTGTACAAAAACTGGCTGATTTTATGAAAAAATAACTACCGGTGATATTTTGTAATCCTTCCCTCCCACACGTCCATCTCTTTTTAAACAGGCAAGCGCTGCAAAATCTGTTGCTCTTATTTCAGCTTTGAATATATCATCAGCCGCAAAATCAGCCGTTTTTATAACGACCGGAAGCGCGGCTTTTTTCTTCATCTCACGCAGAAGCATTCTGCCTATGCCGTTCATTCCCAACACACGTATATATGACGGCGGCATTGAACACAAATCCGATGTCAGTGAAAGTACCGAGGAAAGCAGCACCCTTCTTATACGACTTAACGTATATCTCTTTGTTTTTATCATATATGCCGCTTCCTCAAAGCTATCTGCATTCATCACCGCCTGGGCTATTCTGTTTTCCAAGCCTTCCGATACGTCATTTATACCTTTAAGCTCTCCCACTGTTTTCATCCTTAAAATCGATATTAACGCTGTATCCAGCCTGTTCATCATATATATATCAAATTGCGGTTCCGGAACATATTCCGAAAAATCCTTACCTTCCATTATCAGACTTCTTATTGCCGTTGCGGACGCGATATCATTATCTAAATTCATCCCATGGAAATCATTTGTACGCTGTATTGTATACGGCTTCATTTTACTTTTAGTATACAACAGCGCACGAAGATATTCTACTGCCAAAATATTATTAGGCTTAGATAAAATCTCTTTATTAATAATGCCTGTATATGCCTGTTCTCTCGCCGACGGATAATTCATACCAAGAGACATATATTTTTTTACCCTTTCAGATATAAACTGACTCTCATTTTCTAATAATTCAGCCGCTTTTATAAGCTCATCTACATTGCCGCTTTCGGAACCGAATACTATATCATCGACTATGCCGCATTTATTGAGAGTTTCGATCGCACCATAAGCAAACTTCTGTGCAGTATTCAACGCATAAATAACAGGCAGCTCAATGACAAGATCAGCACCATTTCTTATTGCAGCAGAAGTTCTTGTCCATTTATCTGTTATTGCCACTTCACCTCTCTGAAC
Organism: uncultured bacterium; assembly: GCA_905215805.1. GTDB lineage: Bacteria > Bacillota > Clostridia > UBA1381 > UBA1381 > UMGS1958. The sequence goes on from CAJMRL010000023.1 coordinate 27,433, forward strand.
AAAAGACCCGCTCATTATAACTACAACTGCATCATACTCCTGCTTTGCTTTATCTATTATATATTTATGACCGTTATGAAAAGGATTGAATTCTGTTATTATGCCGGCTGTTTTCATATATGAACTCCTTAGACTATATTTTTAATATATTATGACATAAGTTTATTTATTTGTCAATCGCTAATTATATTATTTCATTTAATAATTTATTTTATATGCTTGTATAAATAAAAAAAATATGATAAAATATAGAAAATAATCATTAATGGAGAATAACTATGGCTACCCCTGAAAACACCGCAAATAATCTTATTATTTCTTCAATAAGACGTGACTATGATTGGAGTACAGAGCATTTCCATCACCACAACCGGTATGAAATATATTTTCTTAACGAGGGCGAACGGCACTTTTATCACTCGGGAGACCTCTTCACTATAAAAGCAGGAGATGTGTTTCTTGCACGCCCCAATGTTCTTCACTATGCTTATGGCAGCGACACTCACGAAAAATACGGAATTGAATTTACCGATAAATATCTGTGTCATTTTCTTACTCCTTTGGTCACAGATAAGTTTTTATATTGTTTTAAGTATTCACACTTACGGCTGACTAATGAAGAGAAGGATATGTTCAGAAAAGCATTTCTCAATGCTCTTTCCGAATTCTCTAAAGAAACACAAATGGATAATGAATTCTGTTTTATAAATTTATGCGTTATTTTAGGCATATTAAAACGTGTTGCTTTACGTCAGGATGAAACAAAGCTTGAGATTCCATCTAAATCAAACGATAAGAAACTTTCAAATCATCTGTCGTATGCTTTTGATTTTATAAGAAATAATTTTACAGATATATCCTCTCTTGATGAAATTTCATCAAAATGCTATATTGATAAATTTTATCTCAGCAGAGCTTTTAAAAAAAATATGGGCGTCACTATCATGGAATATATCAATAGTTTAAAATTACAGTATGCCTGTGAGCTTCTTTCAACAACAAATATGTCCATTGCATCCATATCCGATAAATGCGGATTTACTAATACCAGCCATTTTTCAACACTTTTCAGGAAAAATATAGGTATTTCTCCGACAAAATTCCGAAAAAATCATACAGGCTTCTCTGCTGTATCCTCTAATAGTTCAATATAAATATCGGCATTGATATTCTATAATCCAAAGAATTCAATGCCGAATATATACGTTATATCTTCCAGTCTCCCGGTCTGTCCTGTACCAGCTCGTCGTTTACTATCTCTCCAGAGCCGCCGCGGCTAAACTGTAGCTCGGGATTTTTTACGCTTACTTTCATTCCCTCAGCAACAGAGCTTACAATAAACGCATTTCCGCCTATTGTTGCACCTTTTCCTATAACTGTATCGCCGCCTAAGATCGTAGTACCTGAATAAATAGTTACATTGTCCTCAATTGTCGGGTGACGCTTCACGCCCTTTAGCTGCTGTCCCTTTCTTGTAGACAGAGCACCGAGAGTAACTCCTTGATAAATTTTTACATTATCACCTATTATAGTTGTTTCTCCTATTACTATCCCAGTGCCGTGGTCTATGAAAAAATACTTGCCTATTGTTGCTCCCGGATGAATGTCTATTCCCGTTACGCTATGTGCATATTCTGTCATTATTCTTGGAATCATTGGAACATTCAACATCCATAATTCATGCGCTATTCTGTATACAGTAACAGCAAAAACACCCGGATATGAAAATATAATCTCATCAGTACTGTATGCCGCAGGGTCTCCATTATAAGCAGCTTGAATATCCGTATAAAGATATTCTCTTATTTGAGGTATCATATCAAGAAATTTATATACAATTTCCTCAGCCTTTTCATTTATAACTGATTTCTTACAGTCGCTGCATAAATCCTTATTACCCATAGACCTCGCTATTTGCTTTTTAAGATTGTATTGTATAAATTCCAGTCTTTCGCCTATTAAAAATTTTAAAAATTCCCCCCTTACGCGATTCCTATCGAAATACCCCGGAAATAGAATCCTCCTTATCTCTTCTATAACTTCAATAAGAGTATCCTTGTTGACCATATTTTCGCCATCGACTCTTACTGTTAAATCATATTTTTTATAACTGTCTAAAATAACATTTACAATGTCCTCTGTATTATTCAAAGTCTTATACACCTCTTTTCTGATTCACATTAAAATATATAAAAAAATCCGAATTCTCTATCAACAAGAAAATTCGGATATATAATGACTCGTGCGGGAATCGAACCCGCGTTGCCGGCGTGAGAGGCCGGAGTCTTAACCGCTTGACCAACGAGCCATACAACGTAGATAATTATAACATGTTAAAATAAATTTGTCAAGTATCTTTCTCAGTTTTTCCTTTTTAGACAAATAATTTCATTTAAATCCAAAAATATGTTGCATTTTAACCTAAATTATGTTATAATATCAATAGATGATAACACTTATTATTTAAGTGGGTATTAATATGAAAACAAAGATTATTCCATTTCTGATTTCGGCATCTCTTTTAAGCACAAGCGCTTATGCTTATACTGACTATGAAGATACGACCGAAACACGACTCTTATCCGCATTAAATATAATGACAGGATATGAGGACGGATCATTTAAACCGGACAGCAAGCTCACTCGCTCAGAAGCGCTGAAAAGTATTATAAATATACTTGGTATGAGAGAAAGTGCAGAATTGTCTGACGCGGAAAAAGATCAGCTTGATCCTTTGCCTTATACCGATCTTGACAAAAGCTCATGGGACTGGGGATATTGGAACACTGCAAATACACTGCACATAATCAACGGATTTGATGACGGTACAGCCCGTCCGAATGATAATGTGACCTATGCGCAGCTTATAAAAATGCTTGTAAATGCTGTGGGATATGAATACTATGCAGAATCAACCGGTGGTTATCCCAATGGATATATGATGTACGGTGCAAGACTTGGCCTTACATTTGGTGTGACTTTTGCTTATCACGATTCCGTTACCAGAAAAGACGCAGCTATCTTATTAAGCAACGCTTTATATGCACCTTTATGTATAATAACAGAATACCAGACGACTGAAACAGGAGAATCTGTTCCAACATACGCTATTTCAGACGGTTCAAATGGATTTACATGGTGTACTCTGCTTGAATATCAGAATATTTATAAGCTTGATGTAACGGTTCAAAATGTTCAGGATGATACTGCGGCTGTAAAAGTTGAAAGCACAAAAAATCTTCAGGGTAAAGCTTATACATCATCTGATAACAAAGTCATTGATATCAATTTAAATGGGCTTAGTCTTTCAAAAGGAGAAACGGCATCAATACTCTTGCGAGAAAATACCGTTAATAATACAAATAGCTTAGATTTAATATTTATTTATTAAGCTAAAATATTTTGCTCATAATCTACTCTGAAAAGACCGCAGATATTTTGATCTGCGGTCTTTTATAGATCTCCTTAAAATTAGAAAGTCAGCCGCATTTTATGCCAGACTGCTCCTCCGTATGTCGAATCTGAAATCCCTTCGTCAACAAAGCCGAACTTGGAATAATAACTTATAAGCTTTTCCTTGCAGGTTAAAACTACGCCCTTTCTTCCCTGCTTCTTTGCATCAGATATAGCTCTTTCCAAAAGCCTTTGAGCGCATCCCTGTCTCCTATATGCCGGAACCGTACCTACTCCGAAAATCATTTGCCACCTGCCATTTTCATTATGCATATCGGCTTTTGCATACATTTCATCACTAAGCTCTTTTTCATCGGTTACCATCCCATTGACATACGCTGCGATTTTACCTTTATCTTCCATAATCCAAAAGTGATTCGGATAATATGTGAGTCTATCTCTCAATCTATCGACCGATGCTGCCTCTGCACCGGGAAAGCACGTACTGTCCACATTTACAATTTCATCTAAATCAGCTAATTCAGCATATCTTATTTTCAAATTTAACACCTCAAAGCTCTGAAATAATTTTTGCTGTTTGTTCTGCACTAATATCTGATACATCTATTTTTATTGTATCAAGACTTTCATACAAAGGAAGTCTTGCAATACTGCGCTGCAATATATCCCTTTGCCTGATTCGTGCATCAATATCCTTCTGAAGCCTTTTTCTCAGCTGTTGCTCTCCGCATATAAGAGATATAAGCTTAACCTCGCACTCTCTTGTATCAAGGGCCGATACAATATCGTCTATTATCCTTTGTTCATGCATTACCCAACAAAATATAATATTATTGAAAGCGGAACAATGTATATAATTGTTCAAAATATAACATATATTATCCATAACCATGGCTTTAGTTTCTTCTGTAACCTTAAACGGACTCATATCCCAGCACCAATCGCCGTCCAGAAATACACTGTCCGGTAAAAGCTCCTTAAGCTTTTGGCAAACCGTAGTTTTCCCAACGCCCATTGTCCCGCCTACTATATATATTTTTTTCATAAATTTTTACACTGCTATTCACGCACAGTCTTATTTGCTCTGGTTATTCCTGTAGTCTTCAATAGCCGCATGTATAGCCTCTTCCGCAAGCACCGAGCAATGAATTTTTTCCGGAGGGAGTCCCTCAAGAGCCTCCATAACAGCCCTATTTGTCAGCTGAAGAGCTTCTTCCACAGTCTTTCCCTTAACCATTTCAGTAGCCATAGAGCTTGTTGCAATAGCCGCTCCGCAGCCGAATGTTTTAAACTTTACATCTTTTATAATATTATCCTGAATATCCATGTAAATCTTCATTATATCTCCGCATTTTGCATTTCCTACCTGACCGACTGCATTAGCGCCCTCTATCTCTCCAACATTTCTTGGGTGTGCAAAATGATCCATAACCTTTTCACTATATGCCATTGTATCCAAATCCTTTCTTAAATTAATTTGTTAATCCATTATTTCTGTGAATGTGCAATCTCCTCATAAAGCGGTGACATATCACGCAAACGCTGAACTATCTGCGGAAGCACTTCTATAACCTTATCTATTTCCTCATCCGTAGTATCCTCGCTTATACTTAGTCTTAACGAGCCATGCGCGATCTCATGAGGAAGTCCTATAGCAAGCAACACATGCGATGGGTCAAGCGAACCGGATGCACATGCACTTCCGCTTGACGCCGCTATCCCGTACATATTTAGCAGCATAAGTATTGATTCACCCTCTATATATTTAAACGAAAAATTAACATTATTGCAAAGTCTCCTATCCCCTCTCGGACCGTTAAGCCTGCAATACGGAATATTGTTTTCAATTCCTTCAATGAGCCTATCCCGTTTTTTTCTCATATATTCAGTATTCTTGTCAAGATTTTCAACCGCTATTTCCAAAGCCTTAGCAAGTCCTGCCATTCCGGCAAGATTTTCTGTAGCAGCTCTTTTGCCGCGCTCTTGACCGCCGCCATGGATAAGATTTTCTATCCTTATTCCGTTCTTTATATATAAAGCGCCGACACCTTTAGGACCATGGAACTTATGCGCCGACATGGAAAGCATATCAACTCCCAAATCATTTACATTAATAGGCATATGTCCTATAGCCTGTACCGCATCTGTGTGCATTATAACATTATGTTTATGAGCTATCTCTGCTATTTCTTTAATAGGTTCTATAGCTCCAATTTCATTATTAACAGTCATAATACTTATAAGAATAGTCTTATCCGTAATAGCCTTTTCAACATCAGCCGGATTAACTATTCCCTCGCTGTCAACATCAAGATATGTCACTTCAAATCCATGCTTCTCTAAAAAAGCACATGAATTAAGAATTGCGTGATGCTCTATTTTAGATGTTATTATATGATTTCCCTTTCTTGCATTTGCGTAAGCAATACCCTTTATCGCCCAATTATCTGCTTCACAGCCTGAACCTGTGAAATAAATCTCATTTGCATTTTTTGCGCCTATATTATTAGCTACACTTTCGCGCAAAGCAGTCATTTTTTCTATTGCTTCATTACCCAAATCATAGAACTTTGAAGAGCCGTTACCCCAGAATTCTGTAAAATAAGGGAGCATAGCTTCAACAACTTCCGGCTTTGTACGAGTTGTAGCATTATTATCCATATATATTGAAGTACTCATCTGATCAACTCCTATCTTAAGTTATTAACATATGAACAGATATTCATATGTTCTATGATAATATTTTACTTCATAATTTATATTTTGTCAATAGGTTTTATAATTATTCTTTCCGATTCACTATTTTTCTTATTTTATTCATAAAAAAGTAAAAGCATATTTGCTTTATACTATACCGTTTCACGAAAATAATTTAAGAATGTACGCTAAAAGTACAATATTTATAAAATTTCTTTAAGTAAAAGTCCATATATGGGCGAAAACTATTGCTATAATACGATAAAATTATTTTATAAAATAAACGAATTGAGGATGATTATGAAAACAATAGATGCAGTATCTGAAAGAATACTTGAGCTTTGCAAGCAAAAAGAGTTGACTATCAACGGTTTGGCTACTATTTCAGCAGTTCCTCCATCAACATTAAAAAATATTATAAACGGTACCAGCAAAAATCCTGGTATAGTAACCTTGAAAAAACTTTGTGATGGTCTTAATATTTCTCTTCCTGAATTCTTCGATACAATTACATTTCAAGAATTAGAACAAGAAATACAGTAGGAACAGGCTTACATCTAATATTTACTAAATAGTAAAATCATAGGACAATTTTTTCTATACAATCATATTTTAAAATTATACAAAAAAGGAGACTTATAACATGTATGATGAAATAACCTTTGGCGAAACAATACGAATATATAGATTAAGAAAAAGAATGACTCAACAAGAACTTGCCTCTCTTGTGGGAGTTTCAAAAACAACTATTTCAAACTACGAAAACGGAATATCTGAACCAAACAGCTATACAATTTTTTTGAAAATAAGCAAGGCTTTAGGAATTCCGGAAAAAGATATAGTAAGATTTATACAAGATTCCATAGGAATTGATCAACAAACAATACATAACCTTATTGACAATGAGCTGGAAGAAGATCCAAATATAATTCGTCTTGTAGATCCCGGAAATATGATGACATCAGACTTCGATGACAAACAAAAATTCCTATAAAAAAAACTAAGACCAATAGTATACACTATCGGTCTTAATTTTTATGCAATTATTTAATCATCTTTGCAACTTCGTCAGCAAAGTTCTCTTCTTTTTTCTCAAGGCCCTCGCCCTTTTCAAATCTTGTATAAGCAACAACCTTTATGCTGCCACCAAGAGCCTTAGCTGTATTGTCGATATACTTCTGAACCGAAAGATCTCCATCCTTAATAAATTCCTGATCAAGAAGACATACTTCCTTATAGAACTTATTAATTCTTCCCATTACCATCTTCTCTATGATCTTCTCCGGCTTACCTTCATTCTTTGCCTGGATTGACAGAATTTCCTTTTCCTTCTCTACAACTTCAGCAGGAACAGCGTCTCTGTCAAGATACTGAGCTCCTGCAGCTGCAACCTGCATAGCTATATCCTTGGCAAACTGTGCAAAGCCTTCCTTATCAGCACAGTCCGTATCAAAGTTTACAAGAACACCGATTCTTCCGCCGCCATGAATATATGAAGCAACTGTACCTTCATATCTTACAAAGCGTCTGATGTTCATATTCTCGCCTATCTTAGCGATCTTTTCTGTAAGCTCCTCACCAACAGTCTGTGAACCGCCTTCGATCTGCATAGTCTTAAGCTCCTCAACATCAGCCGGATTCTTTACTGCAACTGTCTTGGCAACAGCCTTAACAAAATCTGTAAACTGTTCATTCTTTGCAACGAAGTCTGTTTCAGCGTTTACTTCTACGATAACGCCAACATTTCCGTCTACATAATCAAGTACAATACCCTCTGATGCAATTCTGCCTGCTTTTTTAGCTGCTGTAGCAAGACCTTTTTCTCTAAGAATCTCTACTGCCTTATCCTTATCGCCATCAGCTTCTGTAAGAGCTTTCTTACAATCCATCATGCCGCAGCCTGTCATTTCTCTTAATTCTTTAACATCCTTAGCTGTAAATGCCATCGTAAATTCCTCCTGTATAGTTATCGAAGTTACAAATTATTCAGCGTCTGCCGCTTCTTCTTCAACCTTTTCAGCTTCTGCTGCCTCTGCGTCCACGCCCTGCTTTCCTTCAAGGATAGCATTTGAAATTGTCGATGCAATAAGCTTTACGGCTCTGATAGCATCGTCATTGCCGGGGATAACATAATCAACCTCATCAGGATCACAGTTTGTATCAACAATAGCTATTACCGGTATACCAAGCTTCTTAGCTTCTGCAATTGCAATCTTTTCTTTTCTCGGATCTACTATGAACATAGCGCCCGGGAGCTTCTTCATTTCCTTAATACCGCCAAGATATTTCTCAAGCTTATCTCTCTGAGCATTGAGCTTTATAACTTCCTTCTTTGGAAGAGCTTCAAATGTACCGTCTTCTTCCATCTTATTTATCTGCTCAAGTCTTGCAATTCTCTTCTGGATTGTCTTGAAGTTTGTGAGCATACCGCCGAGCCATCTTGCATTTACATAGTACATTCCAACTCTCTCAGCCTCTTCCTTGATTGAGTCCTGAGCCTGCTTCTTTGTACCTACAAAAAGAATCGACTCGCCTGCAGCAGCAATATCACGTACAAAATAATATGCCTCCTCGATCTTCTTTACTGTTTTCTGAAGATCAATGATGTAGATACCATTTCTTTCTGTAAAAATATACGGAGCCATTTTAGGGTTCCATCTTCTTGTCTGATGTCCGAAATGAACACCTGCTTCCAAAAGCTGTTTCATTGAAATTACGTTTGCCATTTTTATTTTTCCTCCTGTTTTTTTATTCCTCCATAATCTTCATCTCGACAGAATACCTCGGCAAAAAGGCAACTTTCTGTAAATCAGACTATGTGTGTATTATCCATACCTTGCTATTTTATCATTGTATTTAAAGCTTGTCAAGTGTTTTTTTGAGATTTTTTTGTTTTTTTTAATAAAATGACCTTTTATAAAATAATTTTGTATATTTTGCCGCATAAACCGGAAATTATGGTTATTTATCTATATTATACGCTATTTTTTAATTTATATCATAAACGGCATTAAGCTGTTTTATACATTCTTCTATTTTTCTTTTCCCCGCTTCATCCGGTTTTTCTCCGGAAAAATAATACTCCACTCCGGATTCTGTTTGTTCGGCGTTATTGGGCATAACCCTTATGAGCTGGCGTACTGTTCCCTCGTTTCCGTCAACAAAATGAACCCTTTCTCCGAAAATCTGTTTGAAAACGTTTTTAAAATAATTAAAATGTGTGCACCCAAGAACTACTGTTCCGTATTTGCACAGCTCATGGGCAGATAAAGCGTTTTTTATATATTCCTCTACCTTATCCGAATAAAATTCACCATTCTCCGCAAAACGAACCAAGCCAGGAAGTTCAGCTAAACTTACCTTATGTGCCTTATCCACCCTATCTACAAGCTCATGGAGTTTTTTCCCGTTTATAGTCACAGGAGTAGCCGCTACCAAAATATCCTTTTTCTCATTTCCATATAATTCTACCGCCTTTTTTACCGCAGGTTCCATTCCTACAATCGGAACACCAAAATTTGCACGATACTCCATTGTAAGCGCACTTGTGGCAGTATTGCAGGCTATAACAATCGCATCTGCTCCTTTATCTATCACAAATTTTAAAATTCCGTCCATAAATTCTCTTATCTGTTCAGGTGACTTTTCGCCGTACGGAACATTTTTTTCATCTGCATAATATATAAAATATCCGTCAGGAATCATCTTTCTCGCTCTGTGCAAAACAGAAAGTCCGCCTATTCCGGAATCAATTATTCCTATTTTCATTATTGGAATACCTTCCTTTGTTTTTATTATATTATTTATTATAACACAATATCTGCCTAAAGGCAATCATAAAATATGACAGATTACGTAGATCTAAATTCAAATATGTCCCGACTGACTGGAAATTATAACACCTACTCCGCCAGACTTAATTACCTTTCCGACCTCTTCAAGCAATACAGCTGTTCCGTATAAATCAACCTCGCTTCAATATATTCTCAGTCTCATATATGATTTATCATGCTTGCCAAGTATCCGGCTCCAAAACCATTATCAATATTTACAACACTTACACCGCTTGCACAGGAATTGAGCATCGACAAAAGCGCTGCCAAACCACCAAATGCTGCTCCGTAACCTACGCTTGTGGGAACTGCTATAACAGGGCAATCAGCGAGACCTCCGATCACGCTCGCAAGCGCACCTTCCATTCCGGCAACCGCCACTATCGCTTTAGCATTCATTATATCCTCGGAATGCGAAAGAAGGCGGTGTATCCCGGAGACTCCGACATCATAGAGTCGAATAACCTTATTTCCCAATACCTCAGCCGTCAATGCTGCCTCCTCAGCTACAGGAATATCGCTCGTCCCTCCGGTTGCAATGACTATATTTGTATCCGTATCGGGTTCTGGCATTTCACCGACAATTCCGATTCGCCCCATTTCATAATATGCAAACGGCAGTTCTTTTTCGGCAAGTTCTGCCGCTTCCTTGCTCATTCTTGTAATAAGTATAGTTTTTTGACCATTTGAAAGCATGTTTTCTGCAATCTTCACTATATGTTCCGGCGCTTTGCCTGCACCGTAAATTACCTCCGCAATACCCTGTCTTATACTCCTATGATAATCAATCTTGGCAAATCCAAGATCTTCAAATGGCTTTATTTTAAACCGCGTTATTGCTTCATCAACCGTAATTTTGCCGCTCGCAACACTCTTTAACAGTTCTTTTAATTCCTTTTGTTCCATTTAATTCAACTCCTTGACGATAATATCATTACACTTTAACTCCGGCCTCACGCCGTATACTGCACATTTTCTATTCAAATATATTTTATCATATTATTAATAAAAAAACAATTCTATTTTAAAGCTCCGCTTCCTTATCTCGGGTAAAAATTACAACGAGTACTTTATTCCATCGAACCGCTTCCGGACAGATGCGAGATAACATATTCTTTTATAGCTTTCCGGCATATATTTTCTATAGTCAAAAAGCATATAAATATATAATTTATCAGTATTGGACATTTATAATTTTATATGCTATACTGAGATCAAGTTAAAGCTGGACACCGCGGAAATCAGCCTTAAAATAACAGAAAGGAACCAAAAATTATGAAAAAAAGAATTATCGCAGCTATAACTGCTTTATCAGTCATCACAAGTGCAGCAGCAGTCGCTGCCTTCGGTGTGCAGCGCACCATTGATGTAACAGGAGGTATATCCGTATTTATGGACGGAAACGAAGTTGAAATGACGGATGTAAACGGCAATGCTGTTGACGCCTTTGTTTATGACGGAACAACATATCTTCCGGCAAGAGCTATCTCTGAAGCAAACGGCAATACTGTCTCGTGGGACAGCGAGGCGGGAAGAGTCGATATAAAAAGCAATGAAACGAATAGTGAGAATCCTAACGCCGCAAGACTCATCAATCAGGAGGACAGATATTTTATTTTCGACCTCAGCGATAATGTAACAAGAACAGAGGTCACATATACGAACCGCTATGGTATAGAACTTGCGGCAGACCTGTATACAAGCGCGGATATCGATGAAACTCAGCAGTATCCGGCAATTGTTATAGGTCCTCCGTACGGCGGCGTTAAAGAGCAAGGTCCCGGCGTATATGCAAACGAGCTTGCGCAGCGTGGTTTTGTGGTACTGGCATTCGATCCGTCCTATAACGGAGAGAGCGGCGGAGAGCCGAGACATTTGTCATCTCCAGAAATATTTTCGGAGGATTTCAGCGCGGGAGTTGATTTCCTTGGATCGCTCGATTATGTTGACCGTGAAAAAATAGCGGCTTTAGGCATATGCGGAAGCGGCGGCTTTGCCATTTCAGCAGCGGCAATGGATACCCGCATCAAGGCTGTAGTAACGTCAGCTATGTACGACATAAGCGCAATGGGAAATTCGCTTGAGGGAGATGAGCGAGAAGAGTGGATAGACGGTTTTTCGCAGCAGCGCTGGGCTGATTTTGAAAACAGCACTCCGGCATATACGAGAACATATCCGGCAGACGCACCTCTTGAAGAGCTTCCTGATGACCTTACAGGAACAAATATCGAATGGTGGACGTTCTATGGACTTGAGCGCGGCTGGCATCCGAATTCAGGCGGCTCGTTCACAAATACAAGTATGCTGCCGTTCTCCAATTACTCGCTTCTTAATCATATAGAAGAAATCTCACCGCGTCCAATCATGTTCATAACAGGAGACATTGCTCATTCAAGGTCGATGAGCGAAGAATTCTATGAGATGGCGGCAGAGCCGAAAGAGCTTGTGATAGTTCCCGGCGCTATGCACATAGATCTCTACGACAGAGTGGATCTTATCCCGTTTGATGAGATCGAGATCTTTTTAAACGAAGCATTTAACTAATATTTTGACATATACGTTATACTCCACGGCGGCACTAAAATATGCCGCCGAAATTTTTTCTCAGTACGACAAAATAGGATGATATAATCAAACATGCTCATTTACGTCAGCCTATATTATCATTGTTCAAAATTTTCCTGAAGCTTTTTAAGAAACAGCTCGGCAGGCTTTGAAAATACCTGATATTTCTTCCACACAATGTCAAGCTTAGCAGTACGAGCCGGCTTTAACGGTCTGAAGCACAGCACATCATTGTTTTTAGTCTTTATTATCTTGTCAAAGCAAAGAGCATATCCAAGACCTTCTTCTACCATTATCGAGGCGTTGAAAAGCAGATTATATGTTCCCACTATATTAAGCCTGTCCCTGTCACGCATGAGCCATCCGGAAAGCTCATTATTTGTATCCGCTTGCAGCGATACTATGAGCGGAGCCGTCCACAGATCCTTCGGCTCTATATATTCCTTTGCTGCAAGAGGACTGTCACGTCGCATAAGCACACCCCATGTATCAGCATATGGTATCCTTATCGAATCGTATTTGTGAAGATTTGCGCCCTCGGCAAAAATACCGAAATCGAGCAGTCCCTTATCGAGCCGCTGCGATACAGACAGATCATGCGCGCTGAATAAATGAAAATGTATGTCATAGCCCTCATCACGAAGCTGTTTTGCCGTCCTTGCGACTAATCGTATCCCTTCGGTCTCACCGCTTCCGATATATACATCTCCGGTTATGTTATCGCCGGAACTCATGACCTCTGCTTCTGTTTTATCCACGAGATCGACTATTTCCTCGGCGCGCTTCCTGAGAAGCATCCCCTCATCTGTCAGAGATATTCTTCTATGCTCTCGGTTAAACAACGCCTTGCCAAGCTCCGCTTCCAGATCCATAAGCTGCCTTGAAAGTGTAGGCTGTGTGACATGAAGTCTTTCTGCTGCCGCAGAAATATTTTCTTCTCTTGCAACCTCAAGAAAGTATCTTAAAACACGAAATTCCATATATGCTCCGCCTTTCTATATTCTTATATCAGTATATCATAGATTTGTATGCCTGTCAAGCATATATTTATATTAAATATAGGTATTAGATATTTAATATAAATATCAGATAGATATATTAAATACACTGCACCCTATTCAGAAAAATCTTGAATGTCTTGATTATCTGATATGCAGAATACGAAAGGCGGAATTAAATAGTTTTTTGGAGTGTCGTTTATGATATTTTATTGATTTTTATATTCCGACGTGCTATAATAAATGTAGATGTATATATTATATGATAGTCTGCTACCTGTTTGATTATTTATTGGTAGTATGAAATTATAATATGTTATTATATAATTGACAGATGGAGGTTAAAATGCTTGAAGTTAAATTTTGTGAAAACGTCGATGATAAGAAATTAAAATATGCTGTAATAGCCGCAAGATATAATGGGAAATGGATATTCTGTAAACATAAAATGCGAAATACTTATGAAATTCCGGGTGGACACCGCGAGTCTGGTGAAACAATTCTTGAAACGGCCAAGCGCGAGCTTTACGAGGAAACAGGTGCAGTTGAATTTGATATTATTCCGATTTCTATTTACAAGGTGGATGATTATGGTATGTTGTATTATGCGGATATACACAAATTTGGAGAACTGCCGGATTTTGAAATGGAGTGCATATTTTGTTTTGATGAGCTGCCTAATAATTTGACACATCCATTTATTCAGCCTGCATTATTTAAAAAAGCAATACAGTTCGTTAAAAAACAGAATGGAGAAAAAATATGAATTATGAAATTGTTCGATTAACAGATAGACCTGAATTAAAGGAACAGGATGCGGTTTGGTTCCATGAGAAATGGGGTATACCGTTGGAAGCGTATATGGAAAGCATGAATGAATGCTTAAAAGGAGAAAAGAATATTCCTCAGTGGTATGTCGCTATGGAAAAATCACAAATCATTGGCGGCATGGGGGTAATAGAAAATGATTTTCATGATAGAAAAGACCTTAGTCCAAATGTATGTGCTGTTTATACAGAGGAAAATAAGCGCTGCAACGGTATCGCAGGAGAACTGCTTAATATTGTTTTTTGTTAGAGGCATCATCTCCTATTGTATTGATGCGCTGGAGCTTTCACTTCTTTTTCATCGCATAGAAAATATAGCTGTAATCATTATTATGCTCTTTATAAAGGTTGATCTCCTCCTGCAAATGTTGAACCGCTTCCATAGCTTGAGCATTTCCTGGATAGCGTTTCTCCAACTTTTCAAGATTTTTAGCAATTTTATCATAATAATTTACAGTCCAGTCTGAGACAGGGCATGTAAAACACCCTTCAAATTCATACCCCTGTTCTCGTATTTGTTCCGTTTTTCGCCCGATGGTATTCATTTCAGAATACGCTTCATTCCAGAATTCTTTGCTCTCCTCGGACGGATTGTCACGCAGCCAGCTTATCTCACTGCAAATAATATATCCGCCCGACTTTAATAATCGCTTCCAGTCCTTTATAGCATTGGAAAATCCGGCAATGTAAGCAGATCCCTCTGACCAGATCAGATCAAAGCTTTCATTCTCAAATGTCATTTCGAACATTGACATCACGATACCGTGAACTCTGTCTGCCAGTTCGCATTCGGCAGCAATGAAGTTCAGTTTTTCAATATGAGGTGCATAAGTGTCTATAGCGATAATATCTGCATTAGGAAATTTTCTTGCAATCACAAAAGTATGCGTACCTATCCCACATCCTATATCAAGGATTTTTAAGCTATTCTTCTTTACCGGAAACATCTTTGCTGCACGCGTGGTCGACTCATCGCTTCCGGGTCCAAAACGTTTCATATCTTCAAAGGCCTCATAAAAATATTTTTCCATCTATATTTATACCTCGCTTTTAGCATATTTTATCATACGCAAATACTCTTAAACTTCCATTTACCGTTCCACAACTATAGTCAGCATAACCAAATCATTATCTCCTGTATTAATAATGCTATGCTCTGACCCATTTTTGCAAACATGACAACAGCCTGCTGTCAGAATTTCTTCTTGTCCATCACAAACAGCTTTTCCGGTCCCTGAAAGAATATAGTTAATATCATCACTGGTATCGTGCTTATGGATACCTATAGAACCACCGGGATGTATACTGCATGGAATAATTTTCCCATTGCTGCTCATATACATTTTCGCTGTCATTTCTCCTGTGCCGTTATTCATTCCCGGCACACGCACTTCTTTTACTTTATTGAAATCGATTAACATTAGTTCTTCTCCGTTCTGCATCAACTTGTGCGGTCACTTTTAGTTGATTGTTCTTATAGCTGTCAATAAAATGAGTTAAATGCTATTTCTATGATTTTAATGGAACAAAATTCATTTTATGCTTTATTCGCTACCAATCTCATTTAATAAAGCCACTGTAATATTCTTTGCAATAGTCGATGCTTTTACACAGTTTTCTTCAAAATTGTCAATTCCACTATACTTGGCGGTGTCTGTAACACATCGGATTGAGATGAATGGTATGTTGTTTACATAGCACACATGAGCAATACTCGCAGTTTCCATATCCACCGTTAAAGGCGCTAATTTATCACTAATCTTTTTACGCCCCTCATCAGTTATAAATGACTCACCAGTTACCATTCGTCCCCAGATTACTTTTCCAGCGGGTTTAATTTTATCAACAGCAGCTTTTGACAATTCTATCAGCTCATGATCCGCCTCAAAGAATACAGATTTCATCCAAGGATGAAATTCCGTTAAAATATCCGGCGCCACATCATGGTAACAAACTTCTGTAGAAATCGCAGTGTCAAATATTTCAAGGTTCGGATCCATTCCGCCTGCCGTCCCCGAATTGATAATTTTATCTACTCCAAATACATCTATCAAAAGTTGCGACGCTATGGCAGCATTTACTTTGCATACTCCTGAAAATAAGACGACAACTTCTATATTATTAATTTGCCCTTCATAGAATTTCAGCATAGCCCTTTCAGTGATTTTATAATCTCTTATTAAAGGTAAAAAAGGAGCTACCTCTTCATCTCCTGCACATATAATTCCAACCTTCATGATTTATCCTTCCACAAATTCCATTTACCGTTCTGCAACTATAGTTATCATCAGCCATTCATCAGGCCATACATTGATGATACTATGCTCTGAACCATTTTGGTAAGCATAACAACAGCATGCAATTAGAGTTCCTCCAAAAATCAATGTACCGTATGATAAGATCACTCATACCAATTCGGTGCTTTTTTCAGAGTTTTGAACATCTCCCAATCATGCGCGGGTATTACCGTAGCATTATATTTTTTCTGGAGCCTTCTTACCTTTTCTATTGACTTAAAATATTCTTCTCTGTTATGAAGTAATCCCGATGCCTTAGCCGGAGGTCCGTATATTTCATTCGTATATACGGCATCCATCGGGAAAATGAAAGTACCTCCTTTTTCAAGATGGATTATCAATCCTAAAAGCCCCGGAGTATGACCGGGAAGGTTGATGAGCTCAACACCCGGTATTAGCTCCAATTCATCTTCAACAAGGTGATACTGCCTGACAGTCACATCAAGATCTTTTTTACAATATCCGCAGTAGGTCGTAGGATCATCGCTTATACGAACCGTAGTTTGTGCAGTCATAAAATCATCCTTGGGGACATATATATCCGCATTTTTAAACATGTGAATATTTCCGGTGTGATCAAAGTGCATATGTGACAATATAACTGTACCGATATCCTCTTTTCTGACACCGCACATTGCAAGTTGGACTTCCAGATTCTGCTCTATTGTCTGATGAAGCTCATATGTATCCTGCAGACATTCAGGCCAATGACCTCTCATTGCATTCATATTGCTGCCCGTATCATATAATATGTATCCTTCGTCATGCTCTATTAATATGCACATTACAGGAAGATTATAGAACTTATGTACTGCATTAGGATTACTCCTTGTGCACATTGTAGAACCGGCAACAACATTATTCTTATCGTTTTTAAATAACCCGTATCCAATATATAAAATTTCATTGGCTGTTCTCCTTTGTTCATTTCATGCCATATAGATCATTTAACTGCTGTAAAGAAAAATCTACGGAACTTAAATATGATCTCTCCGTTTTCCTGCGTGTGATAAGCTTTTTCTGCAAGTTTTGTAATTTCCTCTTCCAATTCTGCAGCCGCATCGGCATCAAGAGCATTAAGATACGGTCTTAACCGCGTACCCTTCACCCATTCGACCATCGCATGAACATTTGGCATATTATGATAATACACTGTTTCCCATATGTCAAAGCTGCTTGAACATGAAGCAAGTATATCAAAATATTCCTCAGGCTGCAATGTTTCATTCGTTTCGATATTGGATTCGGAAAATCCCCATTTGCTGTCCTGAACCACTTCATTCATTATCCTGAACAATGTCTCCTGACCATTCATAGGTATCTGTACAGCTAAAGCTCCACCGGGATTCAGCTTATTCATAAGCTTCGGTATAAACTTTTTATGATCCGGTATCCATTGTAAACATGCGTTTGAGAAAATAACATCATAATTGTCCAGATTATCAAGCTCTGATGTTACATCGCAAAGCTTGAAATCAATATCCGGATATGTTTGTGAAGCCTTTTGTATCATAGTCTCAGAATTATCGACTCCAAGTATACGGGCGTTCGCAAATATATTATTAAGAACAGATGTACTGTTGCCCGGTCCACAGCCTACATCAAGTATGCTGTTCGGTTTATATTCCATGACCCTTTTCGCTAAATCCACAGCAGGTTGCGTCCTTTGATTTTTAAATTTTAAATATTGTTCTGCATTCCATTCTGACATAATGCTATTCCTCCAAATAATAATTTATTTTAGCCGATTGTAAAACTCTAAATTCTTAGGTTTTATGCGGCTTTTTTTACTTTAAATATAATGAAATCCCTCCACTTTTGTGGTATAATATACTTAACAAAAAACCAAACTCACCCCAAAAGAGGAGGGAATTTCATGCGTAATAAGTTTTCGCAAATATCTTTATTCGATATTTACTCCGATGTCTCATCTGCTATCAATAATCGTGAACCGTCTTTTCTCGATTTGCTTGATGAACATCTCGATCTCAGCTCTCTGATTCCTGTCGAATTCTACAGAGCTTTTTACAAGTATACCGGCAGAAAGCGCGTTTACTCTCTTGAGAGTTTCATTCGTTTCTTCCTGCTCCAGAAATTTATCGGCATCGATAAGGATTCTGCTATGCTCTCTGCCTTATCTTTCGGCCAAGAAATGCGTGATTTCTGTGGTTTTACTAAGCTTCCCGATGCCGCCAAGATCACTCGCTTTAAACAGGAGTTTTGTGATCATCTTGAAAACTTCTTTAATCGCCTTGTAGATATCACAGAGCCGATTTGTCGTGAGCTTGATGAAAAGAAAGCCGATTATCTCATATTTGACACTACAGGCTTAGAGATCCCTGTTGCCGAGAATAATCCTAAATTCTTTAACACCAAACTTAAACAGGCTAAGGCTATACACAAAAAGAATCCCGACTTTGACCCTTACTTAGGCGTATATTCGCTTTTGCCCGATACCGCCGAAAAATGCGACCGTGCCAAGCATCAGTACATAAACGGTCATTATTGCTATGCCGTTAAATCTGCTGTTGTTACTAACGGTCTTGGCATCGTTCGACACATTCAACTCTTTGATGACGAGTTTAAAAAGGCTCATCCCGAGGTTGTCGAGGCTAAGTCCGATAATCCCGATGTTGATAAGGAAATCGCCGATTCTACCGCGCTAAAGCCCGTTCTAAGCGACTTTTTCAAAGTGCATCCGGAGTTGTCTTACAAGACCTTTATCGGCGATTCATCCTTTGATTCATTCGATATTTATTCGGCACTAAGACATGATTTTCACTTTGATCGGGCATGTGTTCCGATAAATCCTCGTAACTCCAAGCAGGAGCAGACGTATGAAAACTCAGCTCCGCAAAAGCCGCTGCCGGTCAATTTTGATAAGAATGGTATCCCACTTTGCCCTTTAGATAACACCCCGTTTATATCGCTTGGCAAGTCAAAAGGCGCTCATAGATCGACACGCTTTAAATTTGTTTGCCCTAAGTCTAAACCCGGCGGGAAATCACGCATATGCACCTGCAATACTCCCTGTACCGATTCTTCATACGGACGATGTGTGTATACTTATCCGGACAAAGATTTCAGAATATATCCCGGCATCCTAAGAGGCACGGAGCATTGGGACAACCTGTACCGACATAGAGTAGCCGTCGAAAGAACAATTGATCTGTTCAAAAACACCTTTGACGTTGGCAAACGTCGTTCTATCAATGTTAAGACTCTAAAAGCCGACGCCTACTTGGCGGGGATCATACAGTTGCTTGGAGTTATGCTTGCAAAAGCTTTGCATAAGCCGCATCTGTATAAAAGCATACGTAGGCTTGCCGCCGGCTGATCAGTGCTCCTTGTACATTCCTATCTACATACATCTTTCAAAAAAGCCGAAATCATAGGGTTTTATTGTCATGCCTTCCTTTTTGCATATTCATTTGTACTTTCTGTTATCTTTTTTTGCTTTACATTTTTTGCTTTCCAATCACTTCATTTCGCAATTATCTAATTATACCGTTTTTTTATTCCAATGTGAACTTCTTTTTCTCCATTCTTTAAAATTCGGCAATTTGATTTATATATAATGTTAAATTATAATGATTTTTACTACTATTGCACATACTAAAGTCATTAAATTTACAATTTAAATACCACACGTAGAATTTTGTATAACCATGCGATTTTTTGCTTGCTTATGATGATATTTTTCAAAACTTATTATATCATATAAATACGATAAAAGCAAGGTTTTACGTTTATTTAAACCGTAGTTTGACACCCCGAAATGCAGAGATCGGCATAACGGTCTAATTTTTTTG
>CAJMRL010000024.1 GCA_905215805.1 uncultured bacterium
CCCACCCCGAATGGGATGAGCTTTGGCATAGCGAGGGCTGTTTTTTTACAGCCCCGATATTTTTTATTTACTCCGTAAATTCAAGATTATCAAGCGCAAACTTGATAGCTTTGTTTATGAGCTCGTTACGTGAACGTCCGCTTTTGGTGACAAGCTCTTCTAAACGCTGATATGTTTCCATTTCGATACGCACAGTAACGGTAACGGAACGCTCTGTTTTGGGAGTTACAACGAATTTTTTGTCCATTTGTCTTCACCTCTGAATATATTATACAGTGCAATTGTACTAAAAAGTAAGAACACAAATTGTATTATTTATATATTGCATTTTGTGGTGATATGATGTATAATATGTATATAAAATTAAAGGTTTACCATTATATACATATAGTATATATACTGATAAACAAATCCTAAACTACTAAATATATTGTTTCATAAAAAGGGGCGATAAATATGAAAACGAAATTGCTAAGCATGATGCTGACCGCGGTGATGACGATATCCTCACTGACTATGGCGGCATATGCAGTGGATTACAGCGCCGAATATCCGGATAAGCCCACTGCTAACTATTCACAAACATTCAATGATGTGCCAAAGAGCCATTGGGGATTCTCGTACATAGGCGCAATGGTGCAGAGAGGCGTCTTAGACGGCTATCCCGATGGAAATTTCTATCCGGATAATACAGTTACCCGCGCTGAATTTGCCAAAATCATGATGTGTGCTGCAAAGCGTCCTGTATATTGGCCGTCCTATAAGTATTTTCAGGACGTAGAAACAGACGCATGGTATGCACCTTATGTACATTCGGCATATCCGTTCTTGAGCGGCTATGTATATGGCGAGGACAACAGGTATTATATGCCTGACGAGCCGGCACTCAGAGAAGACATTGCGGTTGCATTGGTCAAGCTCAAGGGCTATGATACGGCGGGCGCAGACACTTCTATCCTGACAACTATGTTTACAGATGTAAGCTCGATTTCTCTTGATGCGAGAAAATATGTGGCTGTGGCTGTGGACAGAGGACTTGTTTCGGGTTATGATGACAAAACCTTCAGAGGACAGGCATCCATAACAAGAGCCGAGGCAGCGGCAATGCTCTGGCGTGCTTATCAGTACGGCAATGACAATAAGGTGTTTGACGATGAGTACTATGACGATGGCAATAATTATTATGATGACGATGATAATACAGATACATCGTCTGTAAGATTTACACCAACTCCAGAGCCCATAAAAACTCCTCGTCCAGTTAAGACTCCAGAGCCAACTGAAGAACCAACACCAACTCCGGAGCCAACTGAAGAACCGACTCCCACTCCAATACCTGCGACTGAAAAACCATGGGAGGTAATTACAATAGATGATGCATATCTTGATGATGAAATGTCTCATGAGTATATGACATATGATTCAAATAACAACTATGTCTATTATTACGATCAGCGCAAGAACTATATAAATATATACGATGTAGATAATGATAAAATAGTTCCGTATATTGATTGTTCGTCTTTATATATAATAGAAGATACTAATGAAGTAGTAACAGAAATACCTCCAACTGAAAAAGGAAACTATTATAAAAATATTGGTATCTTGGAGATTGAGTATGATAATTATGCTGAAAGATTATATCTTAAAGCTATACCTGGACGTTTAAGTGATATTGGAGGATTGTCTGATAAATTTGTTTCAGGTGGTTGGGAACATGTAGTTCTTTTTTATATAGATTCAAACAGAAACATATCAAATTCATACTACTGCGGAGAATTTAATATGTATGGAATTTGCGAACAAGGTATAATTTCCCCATCAGACAATATGTACAAAATATTCGACAGAGAAACTTACGAGGAATTATATGAAATTTCACATTTCGGAGCAATCAATTCATCTATTATGGTGTCTAGTGATAAATGGTATCTTTTAAGACATGTAAATGGTGGTCCTTTAGCGCTTTACTCATACGATTATCAGAAACTAGTAAAAATGAGAGACATGGGAGGATGTGAATATTGTGGTATGAATTCGAATAATTTCTATGTATGGGACATGGACAGACGAATTATTCGATGCGATTTAAACGGTAATTTATCAATATTGGTTGATATTGATAATGATATAAAAATTAAAGACATGAGACCGATTACTATTCACAATCATAGTGAGTACAAAATGATTGTTACAGATGATGAAAATAATATCGTATTTGCTGATGATACTCATCTACGAGTTATAAGAAGGGTAGGGTGAATATAATAATGAACGTTATATCAAAAAAATCAATAACATATACCTCAATTCACTAAATTATCGCAAAATAGATGGATAAGATACAAATAGTAATTAGTATATATTGTAAAATATGATAAACATGCAAAAGTAATATTTCAATTGTTGTATGGCTCGGCAGGAGAAAACCTGTCGGGCTTTTATATTGTAAAGGAGCGTGAATTTTATGAGAACTTATGGCTATGCCCGTGTATCGACCGCGGAGCAAGTATTGGACAGACAGCTTGATATGCTCAGTAAATACGGGGTAGACAGGATCTACAGCGAAAAGATGACCGGAACGCGCAGGGACAGACCGGAGCTGCAAAGAATGCTCACTGATCTTGATAAAGGTGATACGGTGGTTGTTGAATCGCTGTCAAGACTCGGAAGGAGCACAAAGAACCTTATTGAACTTATGGAGCTGTTTAATGATAAGGGTGTAAATCTCGTATCGCTAAAGGAGAATATCGACACGACTACTCCCACCGGCAAACTGTTGTTTACGCTTATAAGCGCGATAAGCCAGTTTGAGCGTGACTGCCTTGCAGAGCGAACAAAGGAAGGTTTGGCGGCTGCCAGAGCAAGAGGACGCAAGGGCGGCAGACCGAAGAAGTCTTCGTCAACAATTGAGAAGGCTATAAAATTATACAACAGCAAAGAATACAGCATAGCAGAAATAAAGGAGCTTACAGGGGTATCACGGTCTACTCTGTATCGTTACATAAACGGTGGTTAATGAGAGATTGATTTTGGAATGGGTTTTGGTACAATAAAATATGTTTTGAAATAGGGTTTATGGGATTGAAGCGAACTTTCCCATAAACCTTCGTTTTTAGTGTAATTATGCATCATCTATTGCTTGACATTGGATATATTTTTATATATAATAATCTTGAAAGGTGATGAACACAGTGAAAAACAAAAAGCCGCCGTTTGAGATAAATGAAAAAATAATGACAGATGTTATAGAAATCGCAGAGCTTGTCGGGAGAGTGAGCGTCAGCAACAAAATATCATCAAGCCCAACATTAAGGAGAACAAACAGGATCCATACAATCTATTCATCGCTTGCAATAGAGCAAAACACGCTCGATATAGAGCAGGTGACAGCGGTCATATCAGGCAAGCATGTTATCGCTCCGCCGAAAGATATTGCGGAGGTGAAAAACGCATATGAAATATATGAGTGCATGGATAGTCTGGATCCGTATTCATCAGAAGATCTCCTGAAAGCGCATGGTGTAATGATGAAAGGCTTGGTAAATGAAGCGGGTGAGTTCCGATCACGTCCTGTCGGTGTCGTTGACGGAAACGGCAATGTGGTACACTTCGGAACTTTGCCGCAATATGTTCCCGGACTTATACAGGAGTTTCTTGATTGGACAAAGTCCAGTGATATTCATATGCTGATAAAAAGCTGCGTGTTTCATTATGAGTTTGAGCTTATACATCCGTTTGCAGACGGCAACGGACGCATGGGAAGATTGTGGCATACTCTGCTTCTTTCAAAATGGAATCCGATCTTTGCATGGCTACCGATAGAATCTATAATACATGACAATCAAAGTGAGTATTATAATGCAATCAATATCTCTAACTGCAACGGCGAATCGACCGTATTTATTGAATTCATGCTTTCGGTCATAAAACAGGCGTTATCTGAGGCTGATGAAGTGAATACATCAAGAATATCACCTGAGGATAAATCATACAGACGATGGAAGCTGATAAGTCACTTTCTAAAAGAGCATGAGTTTATTACAAATCGTGATGTCCAGGAAATACTGAGTGTATCATCATCTACCGCAACAAGAATATTGACAGGCTTCACAAAGGAAGGTAAACTTAGAAGAAGGCGTGTAAAAAGCTATTGGGGTTATATGGTATGACAAATGATATTGAGGAGCAATAAAATGTGTAAAAATAAATTCTGTTGTGAATGTTCTCAAAAGAACAACTGTGATGGCAATATTGTACAGTTGTTTGATAATGTACAACAATATATATTTATGCAATATAAAAATACAACTATTGATGGTGAGCGCGTAACTGAAAAGAATTTTTTTCAAGAAATATATTATGCTGCATTTTTTCGCTTAATCTATATATGGGTTTTCTCTAAAGGAGAAAGGAAAAGTTGTTTAGAATTCTTGCGTGAAAAATACCCCTTGGAACCACTTGACACGAGCGAATTAGCAAATAATGCCGTATATCAATCAAGGTTACGATATATAAAAAGAGTGGCACGTTTGCATAATAAGCCTTTTAAAGATTATTGGATAATGAATAGGCACGAATTCGAATTAATGGAATTTGTTCTGCGTTATCGAAAGAATAGACATTTTCGTGACAATGATCCTTCAAACAAGATGTTGAAGTATGATAGAGTTTTCAAAACAGATATTTTTTCAAAAATGTATGAGTACATTATGCCATCGGGCCATAAAATAACTTTAGGTGATTTGCAAGATGATTTTGAAATGATTGATCAAATATATAATGATATTGAAAATGCATCTTCAAGTTATTTTGAAAAATGTGTAAAATACGATGTGATTGAATATAAATTGCATTATGAAACAGCGTATAAATTTGTATATAAATTAAATAAAAACTATAAAGATATGTCTGATGAAGATAAGAATAAAGCTCTTCAATATGAAGCTGTGTTACGCCATATCAAAATTAGAAATAATGATAAAACACAATTAGTAGAGTTTCCTACTTTTGCAAATATGGACTATTGGATAACCCTTTATTTTGATTACTTCTGCATTGCTTATACAAGGCCCGTTGAATGTGCTTATATTCTCTTGGAAATAATGAACATAATGTCTAGAGCAATACATATGTGCTTGTCACACAAAGCACATTTATTGCCTGATTTTTGTATTGCAGAGTGCAAATTTGCAGAGAATATATTTGAAAACTATCTTGGAAAAGGTCAGCATATTGTGAGGAATAAAGTGTTAGATAAGAAAACGGTAAAAGATCTAAAAACGATTTTTGACAAGTCTGAATATATAGAGTAAAGATATTAATCATGTCATAAGAATGCAACTTTGTTTGATAACATAAATCGACAAGGTAGCATTCTTTTTTATTTGCATATTAATTTTATTTAAAAAACTCCACCTTTTATAAATGCAAAATTCGACAAATCGTTATATAATATAGTTAGTCCTGAAAGACAAATGTAAATATCAAATCATGATATTTACGAACCAGGATAAAACTATATTAAGGAGGAGAACGTATGGAAATACATGATCTAAACGAGTTGATTAATGATAACGATTTTATAATTGAGTATATGGATAACCATAATATTGGGCAAAAAAATGTGAAACGGGCCGCTAAAACTAATCTGAGATCTCGAAAAAATGTCGATAAGAAAAGAGGTAAAAAGAGAAACAAAAGAAAAAAACATGAAAAGAATAATAATTATGTAAAAATGATCACATCAAGCTATCATACTTATGACAATACCCCACCGAAATCATATCCTTCAAAGAAAGATGCTTATAAATTTAAAGAATGTATAGGCAACGAATCTTATAGGTCAGATAAAAATGGGCTGACAGTCATAAAGTCCGGCAGCAATAGTGATAAAATCCTTTTCATAAGCAACGTCGTTCCATTCGCTACCAAACAGATATATGAACACAAAGATAGTGGAGAAACAATATCATCACTTGAGATCGGTATACATGGAAAAGATCTGCCACCGTTTAAGATCCTTGCAAGTGATTTATCTAACTCTGGATACATGGCAAATCATCTTCCGCATGGTGTGATAATAAAGGACTATTACAGGTTCAGCTCTTTTGTAAAATGCATGGCAGAAAAGGCGAATCTATGTCACTTATATAATTATATAGGTTTTACGGAGGAAAATTCGTATGTACACTCCGGTGGAGTGATTTCCGCCGAGCAACGAAACAATACTCGTTCAGAATTAGGTGACGGGAGTTTGACATTAAGACATCATCCTGTTAGCTCAAAAAAAATTGTATCTTGCTTGGATGAATTATTTGGTCTTGAACCGGCAACAACGATGATGGTATCTTTTACTCTATTAAGCTTATGCTATTCTCAGTATAAACAAGATAGACCTGAATTTGTGTTCCTTCTATATGGGTCAAGCGGTACTTTTAAGACGACTTTAAGCATGCATATATTCAACATTTTCGAAGAAAATTATACATCACCTCCAACAAATTTGAAGGTGGCTACTGAGGCATCGATACATAGACTTATGGGTCGGTTCAGAGATAGTGTGCTTCTGGTTGATGATGCTGCACCGTCAGTCTCCGGGAATGATGAAACATATAAGAAATGTGAAAGTATTGTACGCGCAGTAGGAGACGGTACAGGCAGAATGGTAGCCGGAAGAGACAGTAAAATTAACGTGTATAAGCCGTCAGGTCTTATTGCAATCACCGGCGAATTCGTTCCGCTTCGTGATACATCAAGCATAAGCAGATGTATAATGTATAAGTTTGAGAAGGGATGCATAGATCCTGAAAAATTATCGGAGATACAGCAAAAGAAATGCGTATATATACAATTCATTATCAATTATATATGCTGGATCTGCGATAATAACAGGGATAAATATATTAAAGAGATCACGGAGCTGCATACAAATCATAGAAACAAACTCCGGAAAAAATTATCAAAAATTCACAGCCGTTTTCCAAATAATATGGCTTGGATTTATTCAGGGTTTGATATGCTATGTAAATTTGCAAGTGAGATATACTCCGTATCGGATGATACCTTTAAACAGTGGCATAAAACATTTGAAACAGCCGTTGAGCGAGTTGTAAAAGAGGAGAAGATGTATTTGAAGCAGCAAAACGATTCTAAGCTATTTATAGAGACCGTAAATAGCTTAATAAGAAGCCATCAGGTAGATCTGGCGGCTATAATAGTGAAAGAAAAAAATAAAAAAACAGCAATTGAAACGCCAAATAATATTGGCTATTATGATGATAGTTATGTGTATCTAAAACCTGAAATGGCATATGCCGTAACCAATAAATGGCTGCATAACAATATTCAATCGGGTTATTCTCTGCCGCTGCAGGCACTGCTGAATTCGCTAAAAGAGCAGAAATTCATTATCCCGGATTCAGATGGACGTCCCAAGTCCCGCCTGTGCTTATCCGGTAACAGAATGAGGGTTATCAAGCTTGATAAGAAAAAATATTTTGCTAATGTGTAATATTGGCGGCCAAACGGTCCATACAGACCAAACTAATTAACCAAGCGGATTTTGAACATAATTTCACGACATGAACCGTGTCGTTTGGACAAGAGAGGAGAAAAACATGAAGAATACAAGAATGGATATCTATGATAAAACGATAATAGAAGAAGTAGATGACAGAAATGTAGATACAATTTCTGACAGTGAAATAGCATCTATTATGAACCATGCGATGATAGCCGGATTAAATGCAGCACGTGAAGCGCTATTAAAGATTATCACTGATAGTGAATTAATGGAATTGTATGAGGAAATAGATATGGAGATATACTTATACGCTGCATTCGGTGCAACTTATGTAGCACAAAACGATTTTGAGATGAATGGAGACTCTAACGTGAATATACCATCAGCTCGTACTATGATAAAAGAAACGGTAGAGAAATACAAGTATCAAGAATATAATGTATAAATATAGTTGAAAGGAGTACATAAAATGAAGAAATCGAACAAGAATCTCAAGGTGCATGTGATCTATCGCAGCCGTGATGAGCAGGAGCGCAGATATGCGGTGAACAGGAAACTGGCGGAAATTATCAATTTCGAAGAAAACCGCGGCACGCGCACGGCGGTATAACGACAATGGTAGGTGGGGCGGGAGATAATCTCCCGCCGGTGCCGTCAAGGGAGAATAGAGGTGAGGTTATGTATAAGGCTGCCATTTACATACGGCTGAGCAAAGAGGATCAGGATAAGGGTGATATGGAAAGCGAGAGTATATTGAATCAAAGACAGATACTTACGACATATGCAGAGTCTCAGGGATGGAGCATATACGACTATTATATAGATGAGGATTGGTCCGGCAGCGACAGGAGCAGACCGGAGTTCCACAGGATGATAACCGATGCGGAGAATGACAAATTTGATATAGTGCTCGTAAAAACCCAAAGCCGCTTCGCAAGGGACAGTAAATATATAGAGGACTATATCCATAATTTATTTGCAGACAAAGGAATACGGTTTGTGTCCCTTGTTGACAATATAGATACCAATATGGCAGGGTCTAAGCTCAACAGCCGGGTACATGCGATATTCGATGAGGAACAGTTGGATTTGCTCTCTGCAAATATAAGGAGGACATTTTCTGAAAAGGCAAGGCATGGACAGTTCTTCGGTGCACTGCCTCCATATGGTTATAAAAAAGATCCGGAGAATAAAAATCACCTTATAGTGGACGAGGAGGCGGCTAATGTTGTGCGGATAATATTTGAGATGTACGCTGCCGGTAATACATATCTTGAGATAGCTAAACATTTGAACGACTGCGGATATCTCATTCCGTCCGAATATAAAAAGCAGCATGGATATAATGTTTACGGAATGTATGAGCGACATATGAAGCTCGGGAAATGGACGCGCGACATGGTCAGGACTTTTATAGACAATGACGTCTATAGAGGCACTATAACCAATCACAAAAGCACTGTGGTCAATTTCAGGACCAAGAAAAAAAGAAATCTTCCCAAGCGGGAGCATATAAAGGCAGAGGGTATGCACGAGGCAATAATAGATGATGAGCTTTGGGAAAGAGCACAGGAAATAAAGAAAACGAGGCGCAGACCAAGCAGCGGCGAGAACGGAAAGAAGCATCCGCTGTCAAGCAAGGTGTTCTGTGCGGTGTGCGGATCCAAGATGTATAAATGTAAATCGGGCGGAATAGAATATTTCAGATGCTACAGGGCATCATCTGTCGGTGAATGCAGCAACCATAAGCGGATACGCCTCGATACTCTTGAAGCTTTGGTGAGTGAGAAGATAAACGAAACTATAGAAAGATATGTAAACGGTGAGGAGCTGAGTAAAAATGTTGTTATAACAAACAGACTTACAAAACAGCTCGATGATTGTATCAAGAGAAAGACGGAAACACAAAAAAGCATTGCCGACAGCCGCGAGTCGCTGAAAAAGCTGCTTAAGGCTTACACCGATAATGTTGTAGAACGATCGATATATGAGGAACTGCAGCAAGATTATCTGAAGGAGTCAGAGGAAAAGAGAAAGCGTATAAAGGCGATAGACAAGGCGATAGATGATATAAAACATGCTATGGAGAAGCAAGAGGACAAGGAAGCAATATTTAAAAAGTATACTAATATAGAGCGGCTCACAATTCCCATAGTTCAGGAATTTATCGATTCTGTTATTATAGGTGAAGCAGATCCCGAGACCGGTCAGAGGGATATTGTTATAAATATGGCGATATAAGGATATATCCATTGTCGGCTGCTTGACAATGGATATATTTTCATATATAATAAGGTCAAGAGGAGGCATTTTGGGTGCTTGTAAAGTTCAAATATCCTACGCATCAGATCGTATTTGCGACAGAACAAGCGTTGCGCTGCCTTACATTTGAAAGGAGCTATGATCTATGAAAAATAAATTCTTTCCGGATGAAGATATTTCAGAAAATGACCTTTATTTTATGTGCTATATGGTCGAACGGGTAGCAAGAGAGCTCCACCAGCGAAATAAATATGTTGTGAACACCATGGGATATGATAATCTTTATGACCGAATAAGCGTTGCAAATGTGCTCCATTGTGAAAATCCGCTGCAAGTGGTCGATGATTGGATAAAAGAGTATAAGCTTGAGCGAGGGGATTTCGATATAACCGATGTGGACAGGGAGCTTGCGGAGATAATCCCTACTCCGACACAAATGGGAAAAGTCTATACAAGGCTTATTCTACAGACAAGCGATACGGATGAGGATTATGTACAAGGCATGATAAGAGTATATAACAGTCCGATATGTGATAAGATTGATAATTATAATTGCAGCGCATTTTATGAGCCATCGTATGTCATAGCGAGGGCATACTTTGAAGGGGATTTTTATTGATGGTCTATACAGGGTAGGTGCAACGGATGATAACCCCTGCGATCTGTTCGAGAGAATACAGTTCCCGGTAGATGAATTCTTCCCTCCGGAGAAAAGCTCATTCGTAAACAATGAAAATCCCGATCCCACCGCTGTGTCACACCGTAAGGATAAATGCGGCTGCTGACAATAAGACTAAACAAAGCGCGCCGCAAGACTGCAAAATAATCCCTTAGAGCAGCTTTAAAGCATATTTTGCATGCTCTAAGGGATTCTATCCAATCCGTATGCTTTCTCCGTAAAATTATCAGTAAAGCATCTAAGAATTGTTTTGACATACTCCCTTGTTTAAAAACAAGGGAGTATGTCAGATTTTATTTAACTCTCTCAAATATCCATTTCTGATGGTTTCCCCCCGTATAACCCCACTGCTGTACATTTGCGCCGTTTGACTTTGAGCCTGCTGCTACATCAAGTCCCGAACGTCCGTCTGTAACCTTAGTGAGAATAGCATAAGTCCCATCACCGTTATCCTTTATCTCAAATACCTGCGCGTCACAATATGTGTTCTGCCAAATTTGTATATTTGTTCCGCTTCCCTTATTTCCGTACGCAAGGTCAAGCAGGTATGTGTTTCCACCGCCTACCTGTGAATATATATAATAATTCCCGTTGCCCGCACTTACAAGCTTCCATGTATTATACGCTGCAGCTCCTGTCGCTCCCCACTGCTGCACGTTCGTTCCGTTAGCGGCAACTCCGCCTGCTACATCAAGATAAAGCCCGCTGTTGACATTCTTTATCATGTATACCCCGCCGTCAGCTATTCCTTCTTCAATCACCTCATCAGGCTTGTCCTCATCACTGTTCTGGTATCGGAAAGTAAAAGGCGATGAAACCTTCTTTGCTGCATACGAGGAACATTCACTGTCATTTATGTATTTGAGGGCGTCAAAATATTTTGCCGAACCGCTGTAGCTGTTACAGAATTCCTTTATGTCTTTTCCTCCGTAGGCTGACACTATTTCATATGAATAATTTGACGACGGATTCCAGCTTGATGAGCTGCAATTAGGCGCTGTATATCTGTATGGTGTGTCTGCCGGTGTTTCGCCTCTATTTGTATACGAACCGTTATCTGTAAAGCCCGCGTTTGAATGTACCTCTACTTCATTATCCCATGCTCCGCTTGATTCCTTTGTATAGTTCTCCCAGCGCTGAGCGTCTGAGTATACCTGTGCGCCGGAACCTGCCTTTAACGATGCATAGCCTGCATTATCCCGGGTAGCCTCATTTCTTACATAGTAGTTGCTGAGCGCGTGAAGCTGTCCGTTTCCGAGCTGCGGCGCTCTCTGGCATATCGATGTGAATTTGTTGTAGGCGACTGTCGCTCTGTTCTCGCCAAGCGTATCCGCTCCGAATGCTACGCCCCAGAACTTACGGTTAAAGTCGTTGTATGACACCGTTACAAAATCAGGATTCTCTCCCGCATAAGAACTGGTGTTTACCCATATATATTTTCCTACCTCATCATAATACATAGGCAGAGTGCTTGAGAAGGAGCAGTGATCTATCCAGACATTTTTTGAACCGTATACGGCTATCGCCATCATGTCCTCAACTCCGCCTACATTTAAATCTATATTCTTTATTATGATGTTATCGCTCGGCTCCAGCTTCTTGTAATAATCGTCCGTCCTAAGCTTTGGGTCCTGCAGATCATTTGCATTATATGAACCGATAATCGTCTTATTGCTGCCTACCATAAGGTCATATTTATGCTCAATGAACCCGTCAATATTATCCGCAATTACTATTGTAAGCGGCTCTTCTCTCAAAAGCGCTGTTTTTAGCTCATTCAAATTATAAACATATACGGTTTCTCCGAGGAGTCCGCCTATTGTACCTGCTTTTTCGCCTTCGTCTACTATACAGTTGCCCGCAAAGCCTGTAAGACCTTCACAATTGAGCTTCCATTTCTGATTATTTGCTCCGGTGTAATTTTTAAGGGTTATCTCATTTGTCGTCGTATTCCAGCTGAGCGCCAGTGAAGGATTTGCATAATTGACTATTTTATAATACAGATAGTTGCCTAAAAAATCCTTCTCTACCCCCTCTATTCTCCATTTTTGAGCGTCCGAACCGTTATCCTTCATCAATATACACTCTGCATTTGATGAGGCATTGTTTCCCGATACTGATAAAAGCTTGTCTGCCGCTACATTGACAATTTTATATACTCCGCTGCTTACATAGTCTATTCTCCAGTTCTCATTCTGAGAACCGTTGAGCGTCCATGTGTTTAGAGCGGCTCCTTCTCCATAACCCGTGATATTAAGATCCCTCTCGCCGCCATAGGCCATGATCTTCACTGTCTGAGGCGGATATGACAGATCGGCAGTTGAGCTTGCAGAGACTGAAATTCCCATTGCAAATGTAATTGCGGCTGCTGATATAAACGCAGCATTTTTTAAAACAGGTACAAATTTTGACATAACTCCTCCTTATTTATATTGCATATTGCATAAATTTTTAATATACTGTTATTATATCATTGCAATGAATATGTTTCAAGTCTATATTAGCAAATTTTTACTGTTTTTTTGCCATATTTTTGTGAGTTTTGTCATTTTTTACAATATAATAAACGCATTTTTATGCAATTTGACAGAATATTATTCTGTATATTTTATTGGCAAAAACGGAGCTTCAATATGTATAAAAATTATTCCGCCTGCATTTTCCAAAAGACTGACTATATTCCGCCCCCGTCTTCACTGCAGTTCACCCTTATAAATGATTTAATTTACAGAGCAATCAGTTACTCTAAAGTAACTGATTGACTCTCACAAACCGGCTGCATATCCTCAATGTTGTTCCACAAAAATGCTCTGATTGTACGGCAGTCATTATATTCTGTAAGCTCTGCTGTATATCCGTCTATTACATCAGTCTTTATTATTCTGCCGTCTTGGTCATAACCCGCAACAATAAGCTGTCCGGACGGTGTGCCCGTAACACTTACGCTGTCCTGTGTAAGAACGATTTCCGGCTCTGTATCTATGTCGTTTACCGCATTAAAGGTATATGTTTTTCCTGCTTCGGCATTTTCTATTGTGTATTTACCATCAGTAAATACAGCCTTCTGACCGTCTTCGGTAGTAAATACCTTATTGCTTTCTATATCATATCCGAGAACTATATCTCCGTCAACAGCAGGTGTTACTGTAAATTGCGTTGCCTTGTTGTCCTCCCATTTTATCGAAATTTCAGCGCCGTTTTTAGCCTTGATACCGCTTATCTCTCCCTTATCCCATACCTTGGGAAGTGCCGGCAGGATATAAACCGTACCCGTCTGCGACTGCATCAACAGCTCCATCACTCCGGCTGCCGAGCCGAAATTACCGTCTATCTGGAACGGCGCATGAGTATCGAACAGATTTGAATATGTTTTCTTTGCAAGCTGATAGCGGAAAAGGTCAAGTGCCCTATCTCCTTCCAGCGTTCTTGCCCATAAGAGGAACTTATTCGAGCAGGACCAGCCTGTTGAATCATCGCCTCTGTTTTGAAGTACTATTTTTGCACCTTCAAGAAGCTCCGGTGTATCACGATTGATAAGTGTTCCCGGATACAAGCCTACAAGATGTGATATATGTCTGTGGACAGGATCGCCGAGGTTTTCGCCGCTCGCATCCTTATTATAGTAAGTTTCCTCCGCCCATTCCTTTATCTGTCCGTCTTCGCCAAGCTCAACAGGAATTTCAAGATGGTTTCTTATTTCCTTCCATGCCGCTACCTTATCTGCATCTACGCCGAGTATCTCAGCTGCCTTTATCGTATAGTCATACATTCCCGCAACAAGCTGAAGGTCGTATTTTATTCCCTCATGTGTCGGGCCATGCTCCGGAGAACGTCCCTTCCATGTGGTATAGTAGTAGCCGTCAGGATATTTCTCTGTATCTTCGGTATCTCTTCTCATATTGGTGTATAAATACTGTGTATAGAAGTTTGCAGCCTTACGCATTATCGGATATAGCTCATTTGCAAGAAGCTCCTTGTCCCCGCTTGTCTGATATAAATCCCAAAGGTTGTACATCAGCCAGGCGGTATTGCCCGGAGACTGTATGTTTGTCGAACCGGTCATATCGGTCGTACCCATAATAGCCTGTTTTGTGTGCATGATGAATACGTCATCCTTATCTTCAGTTGAATCGGTGAATGTTATTTTGCCGTCTTCAAATGTATATGACTTCGGTGTGACCTTATACATATTTTTTGCTGTCACGCGTCCTGCTGGTATCTGCGAATTGAACCACTTTATAAGCGACTTTCCGCTGTCTAAGAGGTTTGCGCCTCCCGCGAACCAGTAATTCATTTCCATGTTGATATTGATACAATAACATGAACCCCATATTTCAGCCGTAGACTGACACCATTTACCCTGCAGGTTTGCAGGCATTGTATTTGAACGCGATGACGATATCATCATATAGCGCGCATAGTTATAATGCAGTTCTTCAAGATGCTTGTCAAGATTTTCATACGCTGTTTCATCATATGTAACCTTTGTTGTTCCGTCAGACTGTTCCTCTGCATTAACAACTCTGCTGTATGACGACTGAAGTTCATCTGTAGGAGTCTGACAGATTTCATTATCATCTGTCAAAGTAAATTTAACTTTGTCAAACTGAGACTTATAATCCGCTATATGCTCTGCCTTGAGTTCATCATAGCTCATAGCAGCTGCTCCGTTCATTCTCTTCGCTGCCTTATCAATAGCCGCCTGTACGCCTCTTTCGCTCTTATAAGGAGTTTTTGTCATATCGACACTTCCGTCGTCATTTAAAACGAATTGATCCGGGTCATAATCCGTTGCGGCCGTTACGATAATCGTAACAGCTGTGCTTCCCGCCACGTTAACCGTATTATAGCCGTCTGTAACAGTTCCGTCTTCTGCTATTACCTTGATTTTTGTACAATATTCAAGATCCGATTCCTGATTCCATGCAGCATTGCCGCCAGACGAATACGGCTCGGAATCCTTCAGTCTACCTATTATTGTAATTTCACCATCATTTACCGTCACATCACCCGGATGCATTGATACAGGCTTAACGTCAAAGTTCAGCGCATTATCGGCATCTGCCGTATATCTGAATACAAGTACCTCCTTCGGATATGATGCGAAATATTCACGGTTAAATTTAACTCCGTCATACTCATACTGTACATGTGCAACAGCTTCATCAAGATTAAGGTCACGGTAATAGTTATTTATTTCCGCGCCCTGTGGCATATCAAAATCTACAAAAATATTGCCTACGCTCATATAGCCGTTGATGCCTTCACTCATGTTTTTATTTACGGTATCTGAGCTGACTTCCGTTTGCGTGCCTCTGTAGCCTGCCGCCCAGAAGGTTTCCTCGTTGATCTGTATCTGATCCTTGTCCGGCAGTCCGAACAGCATACCTCCCATATAGCCGTTGCCTATCGGCAGAGCCTTCTGCTCCCAGTCAGCGGCGTCACGGGCATAAATACTGTTGTTTGCGCCATTTCCCGATGCAAGATACGCGCCTGTTTTGTACCATAGTATATTATCAGATTCAGGCATAGGATAATTTTCGTCATATTTATAGCTTACATTCAGTTTTGAAATGTCAACCAATTCAGGGTCAACACCATACGGCGCCCCCTGCGGTGCTACGATACCTGCGCCCATGCCCAGTCCGGACTTTTCACCTGTTATCCAGTCCGCAACGAGCGGCACATTTTTATATTCTCCCTTATCGGTTTTATAAATCTCCGATACAATCTCATTATCGGAATTTACAATATATGCTTTAACCATAACTGCATCTTTAAAGCTCATATCCGATTTGAGCTCCTGTACTCCCTGTGATGTCAGATTCAATTCAATATTTTTCTCTGCAATAGCTATGCCGTTTTTATCTATTGCCTTAACTACTGCGCTGTAACCTTCGTCAAGGCCCTGAGCATCGATTATTATTCCGTCTATCCCCGCCGCCTGAGATATATCAGCCGCACAGTTTTCAAGAAAAACGCCATTTACAGAATAAGGTGATACTGCTTCATCATCCTTAATCGTAACTGTCATTGTGTCAAATACATTTTCGCTCGTCTGAGAGCCGCTTACTGTAAGTGCAGCTTTTATTGTGATATTGCCCGGTTCAGCATCCTGCGGAACAGTCAGCATTCCGTTCTCAATCGAACAGCCGTGGGCATCGCCTTCAATACTCCACTCGGTATCCCTCCCGGGGATAACAGTTCCTCCTGCTGTGGGAAGTGCTTTGAATTCATAGCTTCCGCCCTTCCGGACAAGCTCGTCGCCGGTAATTATAACTCCGTCCGCATCGCTTATCTCTTCAAGATCAAGCTGAGCCGTTTTGGTTATTTCCCCATAAGACGCACTTACAGTGACCGTTCCGGGCTGAGCCTGCGGAGTAATTGTCAAAAGTCCGTTTTCATCAATTTCTACACCCTCATAGTCGTTTGATGAATACTCAACCTCTGCAGAATCATCAACTGTACCTCTCAATACTACTTCATCGCTGTCCGCAAAAGTCGTTATACTGTTATACACGTTTGCAGTGTATTGAAGCGTCTGCTCCTGATCGGTTATGTATATCGAAGTCTTGTTGTCCTGCGCCGTCAGCTCCACAGTATCCGCTGTGTCTGTTACTTCTATAGAAGAAACTGCCGCTGCGCTCCAAGCTCCGAAATTAAAATCGATTGACGATACAGCCTCATTAAGCTTCACTGTCGTTGTATACCATGTATCAAACTCACAGTTGTTTTTGAGATCTATCGTTTCCGAACCTATTGATATGTTATTGTCGTTGTTTGCACTGCTGCGTTCATTTTTTCCGTCATTTGTCGCCTTAGGCTTAGCATATGTCAGCTTTATATATTTGCCGGCTTCAACCGTCTCAGGCAAAGTAAGCACAGCTGACATATTTCCCCTATTATTGCCTACTCCCAAAAACATATAATATCCTCTTTCGGGAAGACCGTCCTCATACGGGTAATATCCCTCTTTCTCGCTTGACTTATCTCTAATTACAACATTATTGTAATTAGAGCCGCTTGTGGAAATACTAAATCCTGTATCTCCGATGGGCGTCTCTTCAAGTGATTCTCTGTCAAAAGGTTTAATAATTGTATATTCATCACCGAACATTCCCGCGCCTTCTGCTGTTACAGTAATATACAGCAAGTTCGCGGTTAATGCCAATGCCATACCGGCTGTCAGTAATCTCTTATACATTTTTTCGTCTCCTTTCATTTTTATGCACCAATTTATTTCTATAAAAATTATACCGCTATTACATATCAAATGGAATGTATTTTTTCTTTAAAAACATATACTTTTTCTCTTTCAAGTTGCATTTGGGGCAATTTTATGGTATAATAGCATAAAGGGAGGGAAAATATAATGAATCACAAATTTGCTTATCTTATGGATATGTGTAACTGCCTCCATGTAAAAATAACTCATATTTATCACCGAACTCTTGACAGTCAATGGCATTTTGACAATCACTGCCACAATTTCAACAGGCTATATTTTGTCCTTGACGGTCACGGCTATCTTTATAACGATACTGAGCGCGTAGATTTGGAACCGTTTAATATTTATCTTATACCTGCCAACTCGTGCTATAATTATAGATGTGAAGAATATCTGGAAAAAATATTTTTTCATTTTAAAATTTGCATTATTCCCGACAGGGATTTATTATCGAATGTAAAACACATTATAAAAATCAAATCGTCAAAGGAAGAAATGGAAAATATCAAAAATATATGCTACTCAGAAACCGTAAGCTCGGCTTTATTTTTTCAAAGCTATCTGCGCCGTATTGTTATTGATGTAATTGAGCCGCATTCCGAGCATATAACGGATGATTTAAAGATTTATAAAAAATATGAGCGTCTGTTCAAATATGCGGAGGACAATCTCTACGCTGATACAAAGGTATCGGATATATGCCGATATATGGGATTTTCCCAGACATATATCGGTCAGCAGTTCAAGCATGATACCGGACAAACTATAAAGGATTTTATAACCGATATGCTGGTTGAGAAAATGAAATATATGTTCCAGATCTCAAATGCTTCCGTAAGGGAAGTATCAGACAGTCTTCATTTTAACAATGAATTCTACTGCTCAAAATTTTTCAGAAAGCATACAGGATTGTCCCCGCGAGAATATAAAAATCTTCACAGTAATATTCAGCCTATGACATAAAAATGAGGATGCTGCGTGAATGCGGCATCCTCATTTATTAATGCTATAGGAGTTCCTTAACGATTCTTCTTTCGCCTCTTTATTGAGCCATCGACAGGGTTGGATAATCAATCGGATAATCGCCGTCCATTTCAACTATTCCGCCGCCGTTTTCAGCCGCAACCACCGGAAGAGCGCTGTATTCCTCGCTGAGCGTTCCTTTGACAGCATCTATCATACTGTCGCATATAAGGTTTCCCATGCTTGTTTCATGTATCCTTGCCTCTGAGATTCTGTTTATCAATCCGCCCCAGACTGTTGAAGCCGACTGTGCGACTACCTCCTTGACTGTCGATTCCTGTTGCTCAAGCAATTTCGAAACAGCCTCGAATACCTCACTGTCGGGCGTTATATTTTCAAAAAATGCAGGCGAGAGCAGCTGTGCGTTTACGCTTATGCTGCCGTCATCTTCACGTTCTGTACTGTTAAATCCCGCATCTGCTTCCAGAAATATTTTATTTACAAAAAGCACAATCTCATGTATAATAAAACCCTATCCGGAATCAGTTAAATCTGAAATATACGGATAGGAAAATTTAAACGGAGGTAATCATGAAAAAACTTAGTTTACTCATACTTTGCGGACTGCTCTCGGCCGCACCCGCGGTAAATGCGGAAAATGATATAAATGTATATCTAAACGGGAGTCAATTGTCGTTTGACCAAAATCCGCTTATAGTAAACGACAGAACATATGTCCCCGCCAGAAGCATATTCGAAGCCTTCGGCATGAATGTAGAATGGGACAATGAAGCACAGAGCGCTTACATATATAATAACGATACCGAAATAAGCCTTTCGGTAAACAGCAATGAAATGTATATAAACGGAGAAGCCGTTGCGCTTGGAAATACACCGTTTATTGAAAACGGCAGGATTCTTGTGCCGCTTCGCGCAATAAGCGAGGCGTTGGACTGCAAGGTAAACTGGGACGCAGTAACATGCTCGGTCGTAATAATATGCGGAGGCACAATATCTCCAACTTATGCTCCGACAGCGACCCCGACTCAGAATCCGGATACGCTTCCTACAGCTCAGCCTACGGAAATCCCGTCACCGGATACGACTCCAATACCAACGTCGGTGCCTACTCCAACAGATACCCCTACTTCTGCACCCACTCATGCACCGACATTGACCCCTACCGCAGCTCCGACGGCTGCTCCAACGGTCACTCCGACATTGACCCCTACCGCAGCGCCGACGGCCGCTCCGACAGCAACCCCGACCGCTGCCCCAACAGCAGCTCCCACTCAAGCTCCGTCAGGATTATCAGCTATGGAGCAGGAGGTATTCGCACTTGTAAACAGTGAAAGAGCGAAAAACGGACTCAGCGCACTTTCTTGGGCAGACGATATTGCCGCTGTTGCACGTGCACATTCAAGCGATATGATAAACCGCGGCTTTTTCAGCCATACCAACCCCGATGGCGAGTCGCCGTTTGACAGGCTGAAAAACAACGGCATATCCTACAGAACGGCAGCCGAAAATATTGCATACGGTCAGAAAACTCCTGCGGACGTCATGAACGCATGGATGAATTCATCCGGTCACAGAGCGAATATTCTTAACAAGAATGTTACCGAGCTTGGCGTCGGTGCAGTGAAAAATAATAACGGCACAATATACTGGACACAGGTGTTTGTGGCAAGATAACAGCAAAAAAATCCGGATTTCTCCGGATTTTTTGTTTTGTATGGCTGCAATATTTTTTAAAATGTACCCCGGGACTCATATGTGCCGTACGCGCATACAGGCTGCATATTGTTATCCCATAAAAATGCCTTATATATTGCTCCTTCGGAAAGCTCAATGGTCAGCTCTTTAGTCCCCTCTTCCACTTCTGTCTTCTTTAAGCTTACAAGCTTTCCGTCTGCCGTATATACAGCGATATAAGCATCAAGAGCTTCACCCGTATCATTGTTGTTTACAGTATACAATGCCTGCACCTGTCCATTCTGCTCTGAAATTGAGATTTTCCCGTCATATGATGGGTCGTCTGTCGGCGTTGGTTTACCTTCTTCTGTTCCTACAAGCTCCGCATTTGAGGAATCTATTTCTATCGGAGCTGTTATGGGATTTGATATATATGTTTTTCCATTGTACTCATACTTTACCGTACTTCCGTTTCCAACAAAATCCCCGCTTGAAATACCGATGAGCTGAACTCCCTCTCCTGCGGTCACCTTATACTCTGTCGGCACAGCACTTACTCCTACACGCATTTTACTGTCTGCGTCAAAGCTGAAGAGCTTCATTTCTAACACTATCGATTTATATTCATCACCGCTGAAATACAATGTCTCCTCCGCTTTATCTCCGGTCTTTGTAACCTTATCCTGAAGATAGGTCTTGGTACCTATTCTTTCATCCGTTTCTCCGTTACGCAAAATAAAATATAATCCTCGTCCCGTAGAGGTTCCGTTCTGCGCATACTCTTTGACCTTAAATTCATATTTTGTGCCCTCGTTAAGAGTTATTTTCGGAAGCTTATCCTTATAATTTATATCCGAGTAATACGGCGCATATGCTCCGTCAAACACATACTCGCGCATAAAATCATATGTATCTCCCTCTGACTCTATATACTGCGGAGTTGTCATAGTTCCGTCAAACTGTATCTCTCCCGAAGGCTTATCCGGCTTATATTCCGGAGGAACAGGTATATCGTCTATCGACCACGAATCATACCAGCGTACCTTTAATGTGTTTTCTCCGTATTTCATATCCTTTTCAAAGGATATCGGCAGCCATACATAG
Organism: uncultured bacterium; assembly: GCA_905215805.1. GTDB lineage: Bacteria > Bacillota > Clostridia > UBA1381 > UBA1381 > UMGS1958. The sequence goes on from CAJMRL010000024.1 coordinate 21,460, forward strand.
GTTGACGCCTTTACTCCTTCATGATCCGGAAGCTCATATTTACCGTTCTTCCAGCGGTCGCCCATATACATATAGCTGCCGTCCGGAAGCTGCAGTATACAGGTGCTCTGAGAATTGAATGAGCTGGCGGTATTTGCATCCTTATCCCACTGTCCGTCAATATTTTCCGGACCGTCGCCTGTCATAGGATTTCCGGTTTCCGTCCATGGTCCCAAAATATTATCCGCCGTCTGTGTAAGGCTTGCATTTGCATACCATCCGCTCAAGCCTGATGTGACAAGATAATACTTGTCTCCTATCTTAATCGGAGCGGGCGCTTCACGCTGAAGAATCGTATTGTTATTTACAATAGTTTCTGTTTTTCCTTCCTCCCTGTTTTCCTCCGCAATATTTTGACCTACTCTTGCCCAGCGTCCGGTTTCCGGATACTCCTCAATGCAGAGCTTTCCATCAGGACGTGTGCTTATATAAATTTGATTTCCGTTTTCATCCTTAACGTCCACGCCGTCTGCCTGTTTCTTTTTAAGGGACGCCGCTCCTCCGTAAGCGAGCTGATATCTTGTAAAGGATTTCTTTCCGTAGGTATATGAAGCAGCTATATATCCTCCGGATGCTTCTTCTGCTTTTGTCAGGTCAGGAATTATTACCTTTCCCTCCTCAATATCTGCCTCAGTGCTTCCCGATGACTCCAGATCATCCGCATCTATCCATGTATAATCCTCATTCAGCCGAATTGCATACATAACCTGATTATTTTCAGACGATACGAAAAGATATGCTTTCTTGTCACCGTCTACAAACAAATTCATGTCACGGAAGAAGTGATGCTTTGAATCCGTCACAACATAGCTGTCGCATACAGGTCTGCCGTACCATTGCCATACGAACGGTCCCGTAGGGCTTTCCGAAACAGCAACTCCCATAACGGAAAGACCATATCCCCCGTCCTTTTCAAGGTGCATCCACATTACATAGTTATCATTCTTTTCGTTGTAGATAACCTTAGGACGTTCTATTCTGCCCTGAGTTCCGTTTATCGAATCCGTCAGAAATTCCTTTGTAAACTGCTGTTCTTCCGTTCCGTCGTCAAATGCCTTGAATACTATTCCCTCATATGTCCAATTTTTCAGATCCTTTGAAGAATAGCACGATACTCCTGTTGTAAGAGGATATGAGATTTTGTTATCCTCGCCGTACCAATAATATGTATCTCCCTGCTTTATAATCTGTCCGCCGTGTGCGGAAATTTTTGAGCCTAAGGTATCAAGCCACATTTCACCCGAATTATAATTGCTCAGCTCAGTTTTCAGCTCTCCGCTCTCTATTTTTTCAAGATTTGAAAGAGTGAAATTAATGTTGCTCACTATTATCTCACAGTTATCCGCATTCATTCCAAAGCTGTTCTCATATCCGGCATACTGATATTTTCCGCTCATATATGACACAAGCTCCTTGAGCATCTTATAATCCTTGCCGTCATTGCTGTCAACTTTAGCTTTTGCACGTTTTATAGCGTTGAGCGCTCTTTCATACAGTGGCTTATCGAGCTCCTCATCGCTTATGGTATACTCCTCGCCGCAGTTTTGTTCCCATTTTTCCTTGGCGTCCCTGCCGAGAGTATAAAAGCCCTGAAGCTCGGATTCAGCCTTTGCTACCGACTCCGCCGACATATCGTTCTCGACCAGCATATTCATGATTCTGTTGATATACACATCGTCCATTCCCTCGTCTATCCAAGAAAGCGCGTCCGCAATCATAGACGAGGTCGACATAAAGCTTTCTATTCCGTCAACCGTACCGTTAGTCTTAAGATACTCTGCCTTTTCCAGAAGACCCGTCTTTATATCGCTTTCACTCAATGAATTCAGCTTTTCCACAAGCCCGTCAAGCCTTTCCCTTGCTTTTTTCATAGGATGATTCTCCATATCTCCGGTATATTCATACAAATCAAATTCCGCGCAGCTTCCCACATACGTGCTGCCGTTATAAAGATTATCCTTTACCTCAAGCTTTACATATCTGCACTCCGTCGGTGCAAAAATTATATCTTTTAATTCATTTTCCTCATCATCCTTTGTATAGCCCATATTGCCCTCGCCTATCGGCGTCCAGCTGCTGTTGTCATCGGAAACGTAGACCGCGTAAGCCGTAATAACTCCGTTGATGCTTCCGGCAGTATCGTCTTTTTTTCTCGGCGTATACCTTATACCCGAAACGCTCTGTTTTTTACCCATATCTACAGTCAAATAGACCGGATTTGTATCGGGATCATACTCCGCGGCATTTGACCAGCTTGAATGCCATATAGTACCCGCGTCCCCGTCAAGTACCATTCCCACGCTGTTTCCGCCTGATGTGGACTGCTGTGAGTTTGTTTGAGCCGTCCAGCCTGTTCTGTCCAAAAGCTCGAACCCGGCGTTCTGCTCAGGAGTCGCCTCGGGAGTTGCTTCCGGGGTCTTCTCCGGCGGCTGCTCCTGTGACGGAGCGCCATACACTTCAATTTCCGCAATATTTGCATATGTCGAAGTATTTTCATACTTGATATACCGGTACGTTCCCTTCACAGAATCATCGCTTACGTCATACCATTTTACAATTGACGCATCCGTCCTGTCTGTAAAGATGCTGTCCGGAACGGAATAAAGCTCTGTCCATTGGGAATTATCCAAAGAGCCGTAGAATTTTCCGCCCTTCATTCTTTCCACATATTCCGCCGGCTTATCCGCCGACCTTCCTCCGCGCGGATAAAAGCTTATCTGAGTCACGTCATATGCCTGACCCAGATCTACCTGACAGTATCCTCCCTCTTTTCCGTCAAAAAACGTGTCCGTGTCTCCATCGAACGCATTTGTATAAGAACTGCCTCCGTAGCCTTCGCTGCCCGTCTGTGTTTTTCCGTTCAAGTCAATAGCTCCGTCACGCTGCTGCGCGGATGCGGGAAATACCAGCGAAGCAGCGCTTAGACATACGGTCAGCAGAAGAGAAATTTGCTTTTTCATTTCCAAAACTCCTTTACTTATAATTTTCTATATTAATTGTACCATGAAAAACAATTATATGTAAACTTCAAATTTTATATATTTTATTATAATTTTAACAAATTCCGCTCAAATCGAGACTCCGGACAATAAAATCGGCGCGCCGGAGTCTCCGGCACGCCATTTACATTATATATTCAGTTATTTTCTATCACCGTTCTGAGATATCGCCTTGTCCATATAAGCTGTATTATTTCATACGGCAAAACCGCTATAGCGGACGCCAATACCACTCCGGTCCAGCTGCCCATGATACGGCTCAATGCCACAGCCAGCGGAATCATAAGCAAAGCGGCTATGCCCATGAATATATTTTGTACCTTAAATTCCGACAATCCGTTGCTTACGCTTGTATTTGCGTTATGCAGCACAAATACCGCATTAAATACCGACATCACAAACGCGTATTTCATATTGACCTCAATCGCATTTTCGCCGAGCCATATATTGACTGCCGTCTGCATAAAAAACATAAATATTATATCTATAACAAAAGTGCCTATTGAAAACAATGTCAAAATATTGTTTATCTTCCTTATCCATATATAATTGCCCTCTGCCTGCTCCTTTGTAACAGCCGACCATATAGGAGTCATAGCGAGCGCGAATACGGAAGCTATTATATTAAACAGCTTATAATACACCTGATATTCGACCACCGCCTCCGGGCCGGAAAGGCGGGTTATAAGGAAGGAATGAGTCGATGAAACGATCATCCACACAGCCTGGAGCCACAGCAGGACAAGCCCGATCCTTAATATATCCTTAGCCTTATCCATTGCAAAATATTTTATTCGTGGGAACATGCTTTTAAGCTCTCTTGAAAACACCGCCGCCGTGACTGCCGCAAGCGGTGCATTTGTCGCTATGACATTTACATATGAAAGCGTTATTAAATTTTTTTCCATTCCCATATCCGGAGCTGCCGCAACATATATAAATATTATGAAATTCTGCAAAAACACAAGCAGATTATTGACCGCCGGCTTCTGTACCGCATACAATATACTATTGATAATGCCAAGCACAAATTTGCACATTATTCCCGCAAAAACAATTTTTATACTGACTGATAGCACCGATCTGTCTATTCTTGACGCCTCGATATTTAGCACTTCATTCCAATTTATCAACGGCTCCGCCATAAAAAATACAATTAAAAGAACCGCAGACAAAATAAAAATCGAAATATATGCAGAGCTTATGTATTCTCGCGCACTTTTGAAATCCTTATTTGCAAGAGCAAACGGCAGCTTGTTGCGCAGTCCGTTTCCTATTCCAAGATCAAATACAAGCACCCAGTTTATTACCGATACAATCGTAAACCATACTCCCAGCACCGCGTCGTCCGCAAAATAGCGCATATATGCGGGGATAGTAAACAAATTCAAAACCATCGACAGCCCTTTTACCGCAAACGAACCACATATGTTTTTTACAATATTTTTATTGTTTTCGCCTGTATTTTTTATTCTGCTTATTATTGACATAGCTTTCTCCGGTTATCCGTATACCAATTATTTTTTATAACTTCTGACCTGCTGCAAATCCCGCTGTCAAATATATCAGGATTCCTTATACCTTCAAGCATTTTTTCGATTAATACCATAAGCCTTGAAGCCGCCTGTTCCGCATTCCATTCATTTATTATAGTTAAGTAGGCATTCTTTGCTATTTTTTTTGCTATTTGAGGATTATCTATAAGATATTTTACCTTTATATATAAATCTTCATCATCACCGTTTTGATATATCATCCCATTTTTGCCGTCCTGAATAAGAAACGGAGCTGCACCAACTGCATGTGAGGCTACCGCACAACATCCGCTGTTCATAGCTTCATTCAAAACAGCCCCCCATCCTTCATTGAAATCAGAGGTGAAAATAAATATCTGTGCTCTCTCCATTTCATTTCTTACCTCATGGCTCGTCATTGTACCTTTAAGCTTTACATATCCATTTAATCCGTATTTATCGATCATCAATTGAATATCCTCATACATATCTCCATTGCCTATTAAATCCATAGTAAACTGATATCCTTCATCTCGCAGATGTCTTGCCAAATTCACCGCTGATTCAGGATGCTTCAAATCTATAAATCTTGCGACCCAAATTATATGGTTATTTAATTTCTTATCAATAATACAATTAATATTATCATATTTTCTGATCTCAGGAAAGTATCCCCATTTATATGTGCGCCCTATTAAGGATCCTGTCTTGGCAAAATCCGCTGCTGCATAAGCGCTTGCACAGAGCATATATAAATTTCTGTATCTGTCATTGCTAAAATAATATTTTACAGCTCTAAACGGCAATTCAAGCATATTTTTTTTATTCTTATATTTTCTTTCAGAATATCTTAAAACAAGCTTTCCTCTTTTTAATCTTTCCTTTATCAGTTTGTCATCAGCTGCGCCTATAATAACTGCATCTGCATTATATGCAAGTTTCTTACAATATTCAAAATCTGCTTTTGTTTTGTATGATTGAATTACATAGGACGGTTTTTTATCTTCCTCCCAGCCCATTTCTCTTCTTTCTTTTTCAAAAGGCACAGTTTCAACAAAAAAATAATCTCCCTTCGTCAGCTTATACATTTCATTTGAAAAAGAAGATTGGTGATGATTAAAATAATTCGATATAAAAACAATTCTCATATATTGACCTCTTATTTAATATTTTAGCAATTACTGAAGCTTCTTTTTAATATATTATATCCTGCTCTTATTATAAAATAAAAAACAGAATATACAAACATTCCTCTTATCAAAGGAAACGGGTCATATAAATACCATCTTGGCGTCATTGCACAAAAATATATAAATATACCGTATTTATAATCACTCATATATAATTTAGCTCTTTTTAATCCAATTCTCATATATCCGTTTACAATAGCTGCAAACGCACTGCCGCTAAATATATTTACCCATATGTAAAAATACAGAGGAGATACAAACCCATTTAAATGATGGAAAAATTGTTTTACAATAAATTGGATTCTAATATTACCGTATTCTCCTCCTGCAAAAATATATATAAAATTATATAATAATATCCTCGCCTTATCATCAGCATTAATCCCGTTTGAAATATATACGCTTCCCAAAGCAGGAAAATATGCGCATGTAGCTGTATCAAAAGTCAGCTTATCCCGCTGTATTTTATCGATTACTTTAAATATGCTTTCGATACTAAGATCAAAATTTGCCCTAAACTCCCCGATACATATCATTGCTATTACAGCCGCCGACATAAGAATAAGTAATTTTATCGGATTTATTTTCTTTATATAATATACAGCAAACGCAATTACAGGCGATAGAGCCTCTGCTCTGTTTCCTCCTATAAATATCATCAAACTTGTTACTGTCAAAATCACAAACCAAATATTTCTGATTTTTTTATCTCCTCTGCTGTAAATAAGTCCTATTATCATAAAAATACATCTATATTCCAATAAAGGCGACCCGGTAGCTCGTGCCCCGTTTTCTCCCGGCTTAAATTGTGTAATAAATATTATACTATATACTGCCATACAGCATACAGTAATTAATCTATCTGTATTAGACAACTCATCTCTGGATTTACTGTTATCTATTATTTCATGATTCACAGCATATTTATTATTCCATATACTAAAAATAAGCATGGTTATTTCAAAAACCAGTATAGTTGTAATCGCTGCTCCGTAAACCGATTGTTCTGTAATCTGATCATATAAATCATCAAGCCGAATGTTGGGATCAATATATACTCCCATGACAATACTATAATTAGAATATAGTATAAAAAGCATTGCTAACAAAATCCCAAAATTATTCCTATATATATAAATTATATATATTGATATAAAAAGGATCAAGATGCAGGTAAGGATCATATCTCCCGAATAATTTGTTAAAGCATTCATAAATATAATACATGCAGAGAAAATAATAACAATCCACCGGAATACTATATCTAATAAATCTTTTTTTACCATCTGTCTATATTCTCGCTTCCATTGAATAATTTTATATCAACTATTTATTAAACAAGCTTAATATACATTTTCGAATATATGAAATTTTTGTAAGCATAACATAAACCTTCGTTCCTATTTTATACTTCTTTTCATACTTTTCTATTAATTGACCGTATCTTCTAATTGCTTTGCTTTTATCCTGTTCAATAATATTTGATAAAAAATCTTCCAGTTCTTTATGTTTTTCTTTGACCACCCCCGGAACAAACGCAGGCTGACGCATCATCTCCAAATAGAGCTCATCATCATTATCTATCCTTTTTACCTCTTCAACAACCTCTTCCCATGATTTAAATTTATGTGCATTTATAAATGCTTTTTCATTAAATTCATCAGCTATATGAGGATTTCCATAATAGATCGGTACCGTTTTTGCACCGAATGCCTGCATCAATTTCTCGGTCGTATATCCGGGCGTAGAACTGTTTTCAAATGCTATTGAAAATTTATATTTTGTGTTAAATAGGAATTTATCTTCTACAGGACCTCCTATATTATTATTCCATCCTCCTCCGGAAGCTATTTTTTTATACTTGTCCAGTGTATAAAAAAAATCTTCCCTTTCTCTGCATCCGGCTCTTGAAACAACAATGCAGCAAAATCCCTTTTTTTGATCCAAATCCTCCTTTGTAAACTTATGCTTATTCAAAGCTCTTTCAAAGTCTTCTGAATAATTATCCCCTGCGTAATATGTATAATCCGGAACTAAATATAATGGGTATCTTAAATATCGGTCACCAAAATTTAACTCATCAAAACCCATGGCATAATCGCATAAATTAAAATCAGGGCTAAAATTTTCTGCAGTATAAAAAATTCTAACACACTGGTACTTATAAATTTCGCTGTCAAATCTCGTAAAAAATACATAATCCGGACATTTATCTATAATAACTATATATTTTTTCCTAAGAGTGTTTGTAATAAAATTATTCTCATAATCAAAAGACTCCCAAAAGCCGCAAAAATATATTTTTATAGTCTTCATTAATACTTCCTCTCTAACTTTAAAATAAAGTTATATCATTTATATAAATCAATATACTTCCTAAAGCATCTTTCCTTATCAAACAAAACCCGTTTACTTTCATCGGTCTTGCCCAATCCTTTTTTCATAAGCCTTGCCGCAGCTTCTATATCCCCCTTATCCACCACCGCGCCGCAGCCACGCGGAACTCCCTCCGGACTTCCACCCGTATTATATGTAACCACGCTCGTGCCGCAGGCGATCGACTCCAGATTTACAGTAGGATAATTATCCTCATATGTAGCGTTAAAAAACACATCCGCCGCAGAATATATCTCGGCAAGCTCACGCACGGAATTTGTACGCCTTATACCAAGCATATTAGGCTTGAGCCTTTTTATCTGCTTATCATTAAGCCCCACAAGAACGATCCTGTAATTCTCGTCAAGCATATCCGCCAGTCTCAAAAAATCCTCAAAGCCTTTGCGTGCTGACCACTCTCCCGCCACTCCCAAAATAATATATTTGTCTTCAAGTCCGTTTCGCCTTCTGAAATCGCTTTGTGTCGGCTTGAATCTATCAAGGTCAATACCGTTATGTATAACGACATGCCTGTATTTATTAAGATATGATTGAGAAACTATGCCGTCGAGCCAATTTGATACCGAAACAACAGTCATATCCGGCACACCGCAAAAAAGCTCCTTTTTTCTCATATAATTCCACCTGCTGCCATCCTTCAGGCTCTTGGGATAGGTATCGAGCTGAGGACAGTCAAAGCAGCCGCTCTTCCACCTGTCACAGCCGCAAAAATCAAAATAGCAGCAGTGTCCGGTTATTGCCCAGCAGTCATGCAGAGTCCATATAATCTTCTTTCCGCATACCTTTAAATAGTTAAACAAAACTTCTATATTAATATAATATCCATGAAGATTATGAAGATGTATAACATCAGGATCATATTCCTTTATTTTATCGATAAGACGAAGCGTTGCCCGCTTTGAATAAAATCCTGTTTTATCCGTAAGCCTTGTCATGATCCCGTGAGCGTACACATCGAATTTATTCCCTATGATAATATGAGGAACACCCTCCTCTATTTGATTCCTTGCATAAGCTATAGCTCCGTCATGACCGTTTGCCTTAAGCGTCTTATATATATCAACGGCAATCTTTCCAGTGCTTAAATTCCCGAATATATTTATCTGTAAGACCCGCATGCTTACACCTCCAAAGCCTGTGCTTCTCTCTTATGAAATGAATCTCATCTCCGCCGTCATTTCAATCTTTTTATCACCCTTGCCGGATTGCCCGCTATAACGCAGTCGTCCTCAAATTTCCCGCTTACAACAGCACCGGCTCCCACAACGCACCTGTCGCCAAGAACGGTGCCCTTAAGAATAATAGCATTACAGCCTATAAAGCAGTCTCTGCCTATAATTATAGGCTCGGCTGATATTGCGCTTTTATCATCCTCTCGGCGTGCGCCGGCGTCTATGGGATGAAAATCATTGTCAAGTATCTTCGTATTTGCACCTATCAGAGTGTTATCTCCAATTTTTATGCCTTTTCTTGAATATATAACCGCTCCCGATATCCCCACGTTGTCGCCTATAAATATCTCAGCGCCGGGAATCCTTGTAACAATAATCGTTCTCGAATATAATCCCACAAGATTTGATAAAAAGCTGCTTTTTATGGTAACATTCTTCCCTATTTGCAGTCTTGCCCCGCGCTTATTAAAAATAACGGGTACTCCCTTCATAAGGAGTCCTTTTCCATATTTCACGCCTGTAAGCTTTAAAACACACTTAAACCAATTGCTGTTCATCAAACCACCTCACAGCTCCAATAAAGCTCTCCTGTATTTTTCTATAGATACATCCCTTGTGAGATTCTTTAGCATATACTCATATCCGCGCCTGCCCATATCGCTTGCCTTATCATTTCCGGCGTTGTCCAGAAACCACCTTATATTTTTTTCGATACTCTCATAATCGCCCGGCTCGCAGCATAATCCTCCGTCCGTTTCCTCGATTATCTCCCGTATCTCTGTTCCCTTTTCAAGCACCGCTATGACAGGCTTTGCCGCGGCGGCTATCCCATAATACTTCGACGGACACGACACACCCTTTATCCCCTTGGCATTCACGCACCAGTGAACATCGGCGGAGTTAAGACTGTAAATAAGCCTTTCCTTTTCCTGATACGGAATAAAGACTACGTTATCCATACCATTTTTATTTGCATAGCTCATCAGCTCTTCAAGCATGCTTCCCGCTCCTACAAACGCAAAGACCGCCTCTCGTCCGTCAGCCGCTTTTGTGCCGGGCTTGAATTTCTCTATGACCCTCATAATTCCCGGAAGGTCGTAATAAAGCCCGATATTTCCGGAATACATAATAACAAATTTACCCGCAAGACCATATTTTTCCTTGAATTTATGCACTTCCTCATTATCAGTAGAAAGCGAATAAATACTTTTATCGTCAGCCCAGTTGTTTATGACCGTATATTTAGGTATTTTTTTAAATCTGTTCTTTAATGTATCCGCAAGATCCCTTCCCACGGTTATCACAAGATCGCTTTGGCGGCAGCTGAATTTGTCAAGCGCCATCATAAAATTCAATACAAGCTTATTTGCGCTGTAATTCACTGCTATCGTCTGCTCGGGATTAAAATCCTGAATATTGTATATATACTTGGCTTTCTTTGCAAGCTTGCCGAAAACTCCGAGAAGTCCGCCCAATATTGGCGGCTGTGATATTGCAAATACATACTCCTGCTTTCCGGCTTTGAATGAAGCCCCTATCGCGCCGAAAAAATATGCTATAATATTTTTCACTCTGCTTATTTTATCAGCCTTGCTGAATTGAGGGACTCTTACTCTTATCACCCTTACGCCGTTTATATTTTCATAATAATATTTTTTCGTTCTATACCTGTTCTCAACCGTGCCCAAATAGCTCGGCACCGCGCATATGACCGTAATATCAAAATCCGCGAGCAGCCCCTCCGCCAGCTCCCTTAAGAGCTGTCCGGTCGAAGCCTTATCGGGCACGTAATAATGCGCATATATGAGAAGCCTTTTTCTTTCGGACATTTTTACTCTCCTATCCAATATATTAAGGCTCATGAAATGTTAAAGCTCATGCTTCTTTTTATCCTTAACGCTTATGTCCTTTCCAAGCTGAACCTCTATAACCTCAAGCCTTGTATCCGCTATAACCGTATGGCGGCAGCCGGCAGGCATGGTTATAACATCCCCCGCCGAAACGGCTCTCTCCGTGCCGTCAATTATCGTCCGTCCGCTGCCCGAAACTACATTCCATATCTCGTCACGGTGCTCATGGCTGTGGTAATGCAGCCTATGTTCCGGAAGCAGGATTATTCTTATTACCATGCTCTCCGGCTGAACGTCAAGAACCGTAAAGCTTCCCCATGATTTCTCGGCAAATCTGGCTTCATCCTCTATCTTATCCACATACGGCTTCATATAGCTGCTTTGCTTTTTGTCCGCAACCAGTATTCCGTCGCTGCTTGCGGCTATTATCATATCCTTACAGCCCATACACAGAAGCGGGATATTGAGCTCATTTATAATATTTGTATTTTCACATGTATCGTCCATCTGAGCCTTGCCTATAATATTCTCGCTCATTTCCTCCGAAAATGTATTCCATGAGCCTATATCCTTCCATTCCCCGGCATAACGCAGACAGCCTATACTCTCCTCTTTTTCCGAAACAGCATAATCAAAGGATATTTTTTCGAGCCTTTCATATGAATTATATATATCCTCATAGCTCTCAAAATCTATATACTGCCGCGCCTTTTCAAGAATATATCCGAGCCTGAATGCAAAAACTCCGCAGTTCCACAAAGCTCCCTGCTTTATATATCCCTCCGCAGTCTTTTCATCCGGCTTTTCCTTAAATTCCTTTACCGCCGACAGCTCGTCCATACTTTCCGGAATTATATATCCGTACTTCGCGCTTGGATATGTAGGTTCGACTCCCATAAGATTAAGCTTAAAGCGTCCTTCCCGGGCTGCTTCGGCAAGCCGGACTATTCTCTTGAAATAGCTCAAGTCAACATACGGATCTACAGGACAGACTACAACAGCCTCGTCATCATTTATCCCTTTTTCACTCTTCAAATACGCCGCCGCAAGCGCTATCGCCGGAAAGGTATCCCGTCTTGCAGGCTCAACGCATACGGAGACCTTGTCCCCAAGCTGATTATGTATAGCGCTGAGCTGTTTTTTCCCTGTCGCTATAGTTATATCCGCATCGGGGTCGGCGGCTTTTATCTGGCGGTATACCCTCTGCACCATCGACTCATATCCGCCGTTCTCATTTTTAAACATTTTTATAAACTGCTTTGAGCGCACATCATTTGACAGAGGCCATAATCTTTTTCCGCTTCCGCCCGACAATAAAACTATGTTCATTACTATCTCTCCGCCCTCATTGGATTGTTCAAAAAGTCCTCATATGTAAGTCGTATCCCGTCCTCAAGCTCCGTTTTGTAATGCCATCCCAGCTCATTAAGCTTTGATACGTCCAAAAGCTTCCTCGGCGTTCCGTCCGGTCTTGACGGATCCCATTTTATTTCTCCTTCATAACCGATTATCCGCGCCACAAGCTCAGTAAGCTCTCTTATTGTAAGCTCTTTTCCCGTACCTATATTTACCGTTTCATTGCCGCTGTAATTATTCATAAGATAAACGCATGCGTCAGCCAAATCGTCAACATAGAGAAATTCTCTCAAAGGACTTCCCGTTCCCCAGCAGTATACCTCCTTTAAGCCCTTCTCCTTAGCTTCATGAAAGCGCCTTATAAGCGCCGGAAGAACATGGCTGTGCTCCGGATGATAATTGTCATTTGGCCCGTAAAGATTGGTCGGCATAACGCTTATATAATCAGTTTTATACTGCCTGTTCAGATACTCGCAGTATTTAAGCCCCGATATCTTAGCGAGAGCATATGCCTCGTTCGTTTTTTCAAGCTCGCCCGTAAGCAGACAATCCTCCTTCATCGGCTGGGGAGCCATCCTCGGATATATGCAGGAGCTGCCCAGAAACATCAGCTTTTTACAGCCGTTTTTCCATGCGGAATGTATAACATTCATTTCCAAAACCATATTTTCATACATAAAATCCGCCAAATGCGCGCTGTTTGCCGCTATTCCGCCTACCTTCGCCGCCGCAAGAAAAACATATTCGGGCCTTTCACATGAAAAAAAATCCTCTACCTCATTTTGACGTATAAGGTCAAGTTCGCTGTGGCTTCTTGTTATTGTATTTTCATAGCCCTGCGCCCTCAGACTTCTGACGATCGCGCTTCCGACCATACCCTTATGACCGGCAACATATATTTTTGCGTCCTTTTCCATTAAAACCACTTCCGTTCCATACCCTAAAGCATTATTCAAATGCGCGGTTGACCGCGCCCTTATTTTTCACGTATTCCATATCATGCTCTACCATGATTTTTACAAGCTCTTTAAAGCCCGTCCTTCTCGGATTCCATCCAAGGGCTCTTTTGGCCTTTGAAGGATCTCCCAAAAGATAATCGACGTCTGACGGGCGAAAAAACCTCGGGTCAACGTCTATAACGACTCTTCCCGTCGCCGTATCTATTCCCTTTTCGTCAATGCCCTTGCCTGTCCATTCTATATCCATTCCCGCATATTTAAATGCAAGCTGAGCAAATTCCCTGACCGTCCGCTTCTCTCCTGTGGCTATCACAAAATCATCCGGCTTTTCATGCTGAAGCATAAGATACATGCACTCAACATAATCCTTTGCATAACCCCAGTCGCGGACCGAATCCATATTTCCCAATGAGAGCTTATCCTGTATACCCTGCGCTATCCTTGCCGCCGCAAGAGTGATCTTTCGGGTCACAAAGGTCTCTCCCCTTCTTTCGGATTCATGATTGAACAATATCCCGTTTGAAGCGAAAATACCATAAGCCTCTCTGTAATTTCTTATTATCCAGTAACCGTAAAGCTTAGCCGCCGCATATGGAGAAAACGGTCTCATCGGAGACTCTTCATTGAGCGCCGAATCATGGTCAATGACATGTCCGAAAAGCTCAGAGGTCGAAGCCTGATATATCTTCGTCTTTTTCTCAATCCCCAATATCCTCACCGCTTCAAGTATTCTCAATACTCCTACCCCGTCGTTGTCAGCGGTATATTCCGGCTCGTCAAACGACACCGCAACATGCGACTGCGCGGCGAGATTATATATTTCATCCGGCTCTATATTCTTTATCATTCTTATAATACTTGTAGAATCGGTCATATCCCCATGCAGAAGCTTTAATTTTCCCGGCGTCACCAAATGCTCTATTCTCTCAAGAGTATTCGTGCTTCCGCGCCTGTAAAGACCGTATACCTCATATCCCTTACCGAGCAGCAGCTCTGCCAAATATGAGCCGTCCTGCCCCGTTATTCCTGTAATCAACGCTTTTTTCATATATAAACCTTTCTGTATATCGTAAATTTATTTAAAAACTCTGAGTCTGTCTTGAAGCCGCTTTTTCTGGGCGATCGACTTTTTTATCGCCGCCGCCTGCGAAATGCTCCTTTCTCCGGTCATAAGCCTTTTTATAAACCTCAGCGGACTGTATATCCACGCTATCGGACGAAGCAGCGGAAAACGCCTTGCCGCCTTCCATTCACGCATACCTTCCTTTTGAAGGCTTTTTATAACGCGCACCGGCAATATCCCACTCGTACTGTCCATTGTTTTTCCGAGCACCGCTCCGGCAAGGACATTGCTCCTGCTCTTGCTTCCGAAATTTCCGTAATCCAATACAAATCTCATAAGCTCCGCACACATTTTCTCATCCGCTCCGGCACACCAGCTTATATCCCGCGCCATACCCAGATAAAGCCGGCAAAGCTGTGTCACCGTGACGGCAATAGTTACAAGTCCTGCTTTTTCAAGCGCCGGATAAAATTCGCTCTCCCATACCTCATCATCAAGCTCACGGTCCACAAACGCGCCCCAGTCGCATATCTGCCTTAGTCCCAAGCCCTCGTCAATATGCTTTACTATATGTAAGAGCAGCACAAGTCCGTTTTGCAGTCTCGGCAACATATAAAAGCTGTAGCCGTTTATTTCGGTTTTGACCGCCCTTTTGCACGCTCCTCTAAATATCGCTCTTACCGTATCCCCCGCCGCGCCATGCGCTATCCCGGCAGGCTCGCTGTGCAGCTCATACATCATATCATCCTTTTTGAGAGTAATATGATAATCCGTATTATCCAGCGGATAAGCAAGAGTATATCCGTTTTCAAGCAGCAGCTCATACGCCGTGTCAAAATCCTCTCTCTCAACCAGAAAATCAATGTCTCCCATATTGCGGTTGAGAGGCTCCGGATAATTGTACGCCGCCGCAGCTCCCTTCAGCACGGCAAGAGCGATACCGTTTTTTTCAAAAAGCTCCGTAAGCTTCTCCTGCGCGTATAAAATATTTTCTCCGTAATACATCACTCCCGAAGCATAGTCCACCCATTCTTCAAATACCTCCGGAGCTATCATATCCTCGATCTCTGCCGCCTTATCTATGACGACCGCCGCCACCGCCTGAGCCGTACATTCCTTATATATATCATTCCAGCCGGCATTTTTATAAAAATCCCTGTCAATATCCTTTTTTGCAAACGTATCCCTTATAAGACGAAGCACCGCAAGCTCCGTACCGCTGCATTTTGCCGCCCTGTACAGCTCTGCTTCATTCATACCAATGCTCCCTTCCGATTTATCTTGCCCCGCAAATTCACCTCAGCACGCTCCTCTGCGCATAAGTACAGCCGGAACTGTCATCAATAAAATCTTTATATCCGTAAACACGCCTCTTTCACGTATGTATTTCATATCCATATCCATCCATTCGTCAAACGAGGTATTACTGCGTCCGCAGGACTGCCAATAACATGTGATCCCCGGCTTAACAAGCAGTCTTTGGCGCTGATAGGCGTTATACTTCTCAACCTCACGCTCCAAAGGCGGTCTCGGACCGACAATACTCATATCTCCCTTAATACAGTTTATAAGCTGAGGAAGCTCGTCTATGCTTAGTCTGCGTATGATCCTTCCGACTTTTGTGGTACGGGGATCGTTCTCTATTTTGAAAGCAGGTCCGTCTGCCTCGTTCAAATGCGCCACCTCTTCAAATCTCTCCTCAGCGTCAACGCACATTGAACGGAATTTATACATTTTAAATATTTTTCCGTTTCTGCCTACCCGTTCCTGCAAAAAAAATGCCTTTCCGCCGTCTTCAAGGCGTATAGCGGCTGAAATTATCAAAAAAAACGGAAGCAAAATAATTAATCCTACAGACGAAAACACTATATCCCCGATACGTTTTATAAACTCATATGCTCTTTTATTCTCGGCAGAAGCTATAAGCCTTACATCTGCTTCATCTGTATTTATATTATCAATATATTCTTTTTCTATCATTTAACTCAACTTTATCTTTCTCATAAATTTACACTATAGCGGTATTATAGCATAAAATGAATATTCTTTCAAGATTTTTTGATATATTTTTTGTTAGAAAAGCATATATTTTTAACCTTATTCAATTTTATATAAGCATTTTAGATATAAAAACTGTAACATTTTCCAAAATCACGCATTTTTATTTGCTTTATATATTTTCTTTAACAAAAACCTCCGTAATTATTGATTTTTTATATAAATTGTGGTAAAATAATATAAAAAATTGATTCAGGAGTTTTATAATGAAAAAGAAAATATTTATATCAGCGTCTGTTTTATGCGCGGCAATATGTCTTTGCTCGTGCGGTACGGACAAGACAAATGACACTCAGGTAAGCGGCTCTAACGTCCCGCAGGCGGTATCGACCGCGGCGGCAGATACCGGACAAGACGGCTCTGTTTCGTATCAATCGGAAACTGCTCCCGCGCGCACCCTTGCTCCGGCAGCAACTCCCGCCCCTGACGCTTTGGAAAAAGCCCAGGCAAAGATAGATTCAGAGGGTGAGGAAAATGCGAATGTTTCCATAACCTCATCGGACGGCGAAACACATAATGTCAGCCTTAAATTTTCACTGATAAACAATACCGGAGAGGAATTTCACCAGCTTCTGCTTGTTCCTGCAACGCAGGATATAAAGACCGGTGCAAATATTCTGCCCGAAAATTTTGTGTTCAGCACGGGACAGTCAATAGAGCTTAATCCGGGCGAAAACGCTGTGCTTGACACAAGCATATTCAATATAGCCGCCATAACCGAGGACGGCAAGGGTTACATATTCCAAAATATCGACCTCGCCGCAAACAGTATTGTTGAGTTATCGGTAGAAAACGGCGTTCCGAAAGCTGCGATGCAGTAATATTGATTTGGAATAATATTTGATTTAGAGTAACTTTATTGAAAGGAAGATATATATGAAGAACGACAAAAGGAATTTATTAAAAAAGCTGCTCATAGCCGGTACGGCTGTAGCGGCGGCGGCAACCGCGGCGGCGGTTGTGAAAAAGGTCCGCAAGGACAATCTCCTTGCAGGAAAGGACAGTAAAAAGCTTCCGAGAAAAAAGAATATTTATATAGACGGCCGCGGCATTTCATCGCTCGCCGCAGCGGTCTTCCTTATAACCGACGGAATGTATGAGCCGTCATCGATACATATTTACGGACTGCCCGACACCTCGCAAAGAGTTGTTGAATACGGAAACGCACAGCGTTCATTCCGCCGCCTTATGGGGCTTATGGACGCTGAGACGCAGGACGGTCTTTTTGTGGCGGATATGCTCGAAAATATGCGTTTTTCCGCTGTTCCGGAAATAAAGGAATCCGACCGTAACGGTAATATCTCGCCTATGAGCCTAAAGCCGTCAAAGCAGATAATACGTGCGGTTTCAAAGTGCATTGCCCGTATTTCACGCATGTCCGAGGATGAGCGCAATAATACAAGCATAATGGACTGCTTTGCAGATGTGGCATTTTTTGAAACAGATCTATATTTGTTTATAGAAACAGTATTTTCCATAAAGCCCGAATACAAGGTATCGGAGCTTATAAAGCGCATAGAGCTTCTCACCCAGTCCAAGCCGCAGGCTATGGGTGCGCTTTCATATGAGCTTTCGGTTGCGGGTATCATAGGCGAGTATCTGACGCGTCAGGGCGTAAGCATTATGCCAAACGCTCTTATCAACAGCGCCGACATAAGCGAAAACGGACGTATTGCCGCTCTTAATATAGATAACGATGGAACAAAAATGACGATCTATCTCAACAAGGAGGATATGCTTATCGTCACTGCCGGAGATATTTATGACGGAGCGTCATGCGGCGATTTCTCAAATGCCGCTCCAGCTTCGGAAAATTTGCCCTTATCCGAGCTTTGGCTGTCACTTTCGGAAAACGGCTCTCAATTCGGACTTCCTTTGGAGCTTTATGAAAAGGAAAGCCCTGTTATGGAATTTTCTATAAAGGATGATGATGGATACCTGCTTGATAAAATATGCTCGTTTGCCGATGCGGACCCGAAAAACGGAGTATCTGTCGTATTCGGAGAAACGCCATGGAAAATGATGCTCACCTCCGCGCCCTACAGCAAAAACGAGGAATATGAGGTTGAAATCGAATTTGACGATGAAATTGATATACCGTTCCCGATGGACGATGAAATTGAACAGCCGTACATAAATGTACGTTGCATAAGGACCGATATAGAAGGAGATTTTATAGATAAAACAGCGCGCACCTGCACCGGAGTGGAGCTTTTGTATGAGCTTTGCATGCAGATGGGACTTACAGATGAATGGGATGAGATATTGGAGCATATCGATACAGTTTTGATACGTTACTATCCGTATATGAACGCATCGATGCGTACAAATTCCTCACATACTCTTCCGTCAATTCGTCCATGTGCAAACTGTATCCTTACCGGAGCATTCGTTAATACGGAAGATGTTCCGGCAGCATCGCTTGAACAGGAGATCTACAGCGCCCAGTGCGCCGCTAATATATTGACAGGAAAGAAAAACCGTAAGGTAAAGCAGAAGAAGATAAATCTTAACCATATATGATAAATATAGGGATATGATAAATATCGGGGCTGCCGTTTTTAATTCGGCAGCCCCGTTAAATTATTTTATCGAATCAAGAAATCCAAACACTGTTTTCTCATATTCTTCCGGATTATTCAAAAAGCTTTCGGCATGCTGTGCGCCGTCAAATATCGCCAGCTCCTTATTCGCGGAGCATGCTTCATAATTTTTCTTGCTCATATCCACCGGAACAAAGGTATCATCCGCGCCGTGTATGAATAAGACCGGTACTTTTATTCTCTTTACCGAATCAACCGTATTCATCTCATCAAACGCATATCCCGCGCGCTTTTTACAAATCGAGCTTGTAAGCTTTATAAGCGGCTCGACCGGCATATGATATTTATTTGAAAAAATATAATTGACCTCTTCCCATGCGCTCGTAAATGCACAGTCCGCCACAATGGCCCGCACATTCTCCGGAAGCTCACAGCCTCCGGCAAAAAGCACCGACGCTCCGCCCATGGATATCCCATGCAGATATATTTCAGCCTTAGGATCGATTTCTTTTATGATATAATCTATCCACTTAAGCACATCCTTGTGGTCAAGAACTCCGAAGCCCGCATATTCTCCCTCGCTGTCGCCATGTCCCCTGTCGTCTACCAGAAGAACGTTAAATCCGTGATTATGGTAAAGCTGAGCTATGCCGGGAAAATCATACAGAGAGCAGCTACTGTAGCCATGAACTCCTATCAATATCTTATGCGTCCGGTAATTTGCCCGAAGGTATCTGCCCGCAAGCTTTAATCCGTCAAAGCTTTGTATGTAATGCTTTTGAGGCTTTTTTGACAAAAACCAAGCCCTGTACTTCAATATCGCCGGAACATGCTTTGCCCAGTCCGCTCCCATATTTAAATCCGGCAGCTTATCTGAATCATCGTCCCTGCGGCGCACCACCACCTTATCAAATGTATACGATGCCGCTCCGGCTGTCCCCGCAATTGCGGCAGCAGCTCCGGCCGCCGCAGCTATGAGTTTTAGCTTCATACCACTACTACCCCTCTTCAAAAATGCACAAATAGGGTCTGTGCTAAAATCGAAAAGCCCTATAAGTCTCTTAATACGACAATCTCAATTCATCTTTATTTATATACCTACAAGATTACGCTTTATTTTCTTTGAGGCCGTTTTTTCAAACTCCGTATCGCGTATAACAAGTGAATGGATACGCTTTGCCGCCGAAAACTCCTCATTTACTTCATCTATCTTCTTTTGTATCTCGGCTCTTATATCGTCCGACTCATACTCCGGATTCGGATATACCTCGGCAGTTACCGTTCCGTCCTTTCCGTATACCACTATTTCCTTTACAGGCTCGTAATATGCGAATTTATTTTCAATTTCTTCCGGTGAAACGTTTTCTCCGTTTGAAAGAATGATCAAATTCTTCTTTCTTCCGGTAAGATACAAATAGCCGTCCTCGTCCTTATGTCCAAGATCGCCCGTTTTGAGCCAGCCGTCAGGCGTAAGCGTCTTTGCCGTCTCCTCCGGGTTTTTGTAATATCCCATCATGACTGACGGGCTCTTTACCCATACCTCGCCGTCAACGATTTTTACCTCGCATCCGGGAACTATATGTCCGACCGAATCAGGCTTTGGACAATTCTTCACGCCCGTACATATTCTCGGAGAGCATTCCGTCATTCCGTAGCCCTGAGCAATTTCTATGCCGAACTCCCTGTATCCGTCAATTACCTCCGGACTAAGATATGCTCCGCCGCTGTACAATATGTCAAACTCTTCTCCAAAGGTCTCTCTTCCGATAGCCTTCTTGTCCGGATTATCCTGAGCGGCAAGCTTCATTTTATTAAGTATCGACACCGCGATCATTGGCACAAATGTAGCGTCGACAGGCTGATATGCCTTCAGATTCTTAGGTATTCTCATAAGCGCGTCATTTACGCATACAATTCTTCCGAACCATAAGCTGCACAAAATATCGCAGGTAAAGCAGAATACATGATGTATCGGCAGCACCGTCAGTCTTTTGTTTCCGCGGTAACCCATATCAGGCTCACATGTTGCATTATCAACAAGATTAGCGTGAGAAAGCATGACTCCCTTGCTCTGACCGGTCGTTCCCGATGTAAAGAGAATTGCTGTCATAGATGCGGGGTCTATATCACCCTCCGGCTCCTCGCCCTCATACTGTGATACAAGCTCCGGCAAATACAGCATTCCATCCATCTTTTTATTCATATGCACATAATATTTTACCTTCGGGCAAAGCTCTTTGAAAATCTCAACATCATTTTCATGACGTGAATCAACAAATACAAGCTCCGAATCAGAGCGGTTGATCTCATCTGCAATTGCCTGAGGCTTGTTTCCTGCGTCAAGCGGGACCGCAACGTTTCCGCTTACAGACGCTCCGAACCAGCACACAAGATATTCATAGCTTGTTGAGCCGATAACCGCAGCATGCATGCGCCTGCCGAAATTCTTTTGCAGCCATACGCCCATAGCGTCCGCGTCGCGTTTAAATGTATTAAAGCTTTTATCGACCATTTCCTTTTTAACGCGGGTCCTTACAAACGGATCGTCTCCGAAGCGCTGAGCCGCTGTGTATACTAAATCACGAATCGTTTTTATATTGCTTCTGCTGAAGTTGTCCATTACTCGCAGCCCTCCAAATACTTTATCAAATCGCTTACTGTTTTGCTTTCGGCCGCTTCATTCTCATCAATTTCTATATCAAGCTCATCCTCAAGATCGCCGAGCATGCACATGAAATCATAAGAATTAAAGCCTAAATCATCAGAAAAACGCGCATCCAAGGTTATACTCTCCGGATCAACCTCAACATAATTGCAGACAAGCTCTTTTATTTTTTCCAGCATTTTCTCTTCCTCCATACTTAAATCAAACCATATCCATTATTTCCTGAACTGTCTTTTCAGGATTTTCTATACTTCTAAATAATACTCTGCCGAGATAATAATAAAGATATTCTATTTCTTCAGGCGTTGCTATCTCTGACTGATAACCAAAATAGAAATTAAGTCCTCCGTCGCCCGGCCGGTGCATGGCAGTCAAATACAGAGGCTGCGGCTGTCTGCCGCTGCTGTACCAGCGGCTCTTGAATGGTATGCCTTTGAGATAAGGAACTATACTCTTGATTGTCGCCGGTTGATATGTAAAGCTTACGCTCGTGTATGATGACCCCGGGGCATTTCCGTATGCCTGTGCCTGTTCAGCGAAAAAGAGCATGGGCGGATATTCAGAATGCTTAAACATTTCCCTTTGCTCAAGCTCTATCTTTGCCATAGACTCAAAAACCGTGTCTGTAGGCTCTACTATTGTACGCAGGTCATAGCAATGCATTCTTACTCCGCCGCATTTTTTCGCCGCAACGGTCGAACGTCTTGAAACAAAGTTTCTTATGCTTACGTCATTGACATTGTTAAACTTTGCAAGCACCGTTCTGAGTCCATGCAGCATTAAAACGCTTACAGGAAAACCGCATACCTCGCAGAAATCAACCAGCTTTTTCGTCGATTCAACATCCAGCTCATATGTGACCGTATTTCCGGCAGCGCCGTGTGCATCAAGAGTTGCAGCGCGCAGATTAGGATTACCCGTTTCTCTCCTTTGAGTCTGCAATCGTCCCGGGCCGGTAAAATCGGTATATATAGGCTCCGGACGGCTGAACTGCTCATGCCAGTATGCCTGATCCTTAAGCATTTTTTTGCTCCCGGCTTCATATTCAAGATCCTTTTTAAGAGTTTCAATATAAGATGTCATAGGCTTTGGATACGGCAAATCATAAAGCAAATGGCAATAAATATCCATAACGTCGCGGTTAAACGTAATCACGGAGCCTGAATCCATAATTACATGATGCGCATTCATATAGTATCCGTTATAGCCGTTCGGCATGGAAACAAGAACTATACGTGAAAGCGGTCCGCCGTAGGTATCGAACGGCTGATGTGTCCATCTGTCAAGAGCGGCATGAGCCTTTTCTTCCGACCATTCCGAAAAATCATAATATTCAAAATACTGATTCTCATACGGCGTAACATATTGATACACTTCTCCGGTTTCAGGGTCCTTCCATAATCTGATCCTCATCGTTTCACAGCGCTCAACTGCACGGTTAAGCGCCTCTCTCAGAGCGGCCTGATTAAGCCCGACCTGAAGATACTGTCCTACACCTATATTTACTATTTCATCTGTAGGGCTATATGATAACGTATAAAGCTGAAGCTTTTCCGCGGCTGTCAGCGGATAACACTCACGCTTTATTCCTCCTATAATTTTTTCCATACTTATGACCATTCCTTTCATGCCAAAGCTTTATTCCAAAATTAGAGTTTATTTTGACCATCGGTCAACTTTATCCTAATTATACCAAATATTTGACTGCCGGTCAAGTGTATTTTTGTACAATAATAGATATATACTTTTGTTTAATTTTATGATATAATAAACACAGTTCCGATATTTCGAGGTGATTTATATGATTACAAAACGAGATCTTATTCTTGACGCTATGCAGAAGATCATGACTGAGCACAAAGCGGCAAATGCTACTGTAAACGATGTGGCAAAAGCTGCCGGCATAGCTAAAGGAAGCGTATACTATTATTTTGATTCAAAGGATCAGATTATAACCGCGGTAATTGAACGCGCCTATTCGAAAGTTATTTCTGACAGCCGAAAGATGCTCAAAGACTCAAAAATGAACGCAATAGATAAACTTAAGGCAATATTTAATATGAGCGTATATCCGGCCAGCGGACATGGACAGTCTAAGCTGCTCAATCTGCTCAGCTTGCAGAATGACGTGCTTGTGCATCAGAAATTCTGTATTATTGCTACAAGAGAACTGACTCCTATTCTCACGGAGGTCATAGAACAGGGAATTGATGAGGGTGTGCTTGAATGTGATTATCCCAGACAATATGCCCAGTTTATTTTGTCAATGATCCTGCTTTCGCTCGACAGTGTACTTATACCTACGGGAAGAGATGAAATGAAAATAAAGCTTAAGGCTCTTGCCCAGATCCTTGAAACAAGTATGAAAGCAAAAAAAGGAAGCTTTTCTTATTTATACACGCTTCCGGAAGATGAAGATCTAAACAATTGCGAATCTTTATTTATTGACCGCTTAAGCAACAAAAATTGAGTACAGCATATTTGCCGTACTCAATTTTTTAATGTGTCAAGCCATTTTTAACTGTTTTTATCAATATAAAAACTGCAAGTATACCGGATAAAAGAGATGATACCGCTAAATTCAGCCACATTCCGGTCAGTCCCAAGGGCATGAGAGCGAAAATAAAAATTACCGGAAAAACAAGCGAAATAGATATTGAAATTACCGATGCAGGCATTGGCTTTTCAATCGCCAGCATAAAGCTCTGAGATGCAAAAGATACCCAGCGCGTCAAATATGTTATACTGAACAACTTAACTGCAAAAACCGCTGCTGATAAAAATACGCCTTCTGCATCTCCCATAAATAAAATAACCGTCTGCTTAGGAAATGCAAACATAACTATGGCGGCAATTACCGAAAATATCCCGCTTGCGGTAAAACAGCATTTCTCAATAGATTTCACTCTTGTATACTCTCTTGCTCCCCAGTTATATCCTACTGAGGGCTGCAGCGAATCGCACATTCCATACAAAATCGATTGAATGATTCCGTCCGCGTACATCAATATACCATAAATTGAAACGGCGTCCTGTCCGCCTAAACGTACAAGGAAGAAATTCATAAGCACCGAGGTTATTCTTCCGGCTATATTGCTTAAAAAGCTTGGCGAGCCGCATACAAATATTCTTTTGATTATTCTTCTGTTAAAATGCGGAACACAAAAACGCAGACGCTGCTTTCCGGAAAAAAACGGTATAAATGCTACGCATGCACTTACTGCCATTCCAAGGCATGTAGCCAAAGCCGCTGCCCATATTCCCCATCTGAATACGTACAGGAATAAAAATTCAAGTACAGCGCTCAATAGTGCCATAAATATATTGAGCAGCATACTTCCCCGAATTATTCCGCAAATACGCAAATAATTATCAACCGCAAAAATTATGGTTGTCACAGGAGAGCATAGTGCATATACCCTCAAATACATCACCGCATATGCAGCGAATTCACCGTCAGCACCCATAAGGCGCATAAGTGAAGGCGCAGCAGCATAAATTATCGTTCCCGTGATTATACCGGATACAATAATCATAATGCATGCGCATGTAAATATATTATGCGCTTCTCGGTCGCGTCCCTCTCCAAGGCTTATTGAAATCGGAACTGATGAGCCTACGCCTATCAGATCGGCAAGCGCAAAATTTATAATTACAAACGGCATTGCCAAATTAAGCGCAGCAAACGGGGTTGGTCCAAGTATCCGACCCACAAATATTCCGTCGATAAGCTGATACAGCGCCGAAGCAAGCATGCTGACAGCTCCGGGAAGAGCAGCAATGATAAAAAGCTTCAGCGGCGGCGTCTTTATAAACAGTTCATGTGAATTCATATCTTGTTTCCTCGTTTCCTTTCTGCAAATTCCAATTACCTATTGTATCATATGTTTATATATAAGTCAACCACAAATACAACATAAAAAAATAACCGAGGAAAATTCCTCGGTTATATGGTGGACCATCAGGGACTCGAACCCCAGA
Source organism: uncultured bacterium (assembly GCA_905215805.1). Taxonomy (GTDB): domain Bacteria; phylum Bacillota; class Clostridia; order UBA1381; family UBA1381; genus UMGS1958. Next base: position 47,246 of record CAJMRL010000024.1, read on the forward strand.
CCGTCCGGTTATGAGCCGGATGCTCTAACCAACTGAGCTAATGGTCCATTTATAAGCAGCCTTTATAATATCAAGACTGCTTTTTATATGGTGACCCGTGCGAGAATCGAACTCGCGTTACAGCCGTGAAAGGGCCGTGTCTTAACCTCTTGACCAACGGGCCATCAGTTCCGGCAGCTATCTACTTTCCCAGGCAGTCACCCGCCAAGTATCATCGA
>CAJMRL010000025.1 GCA_905215805.1 uncultured bacterium
GATAACGGTGAAATTTTTTAGATTAATTTTGTAACACATCATTGACAAACCTACATAGTAACTAATAATTTTTTATATTTTATATTGACAAAATGCTTTGTGCATGGTAAAATATACTCGGTATGCACATGTAGCTCAGCTGGATAGAGCACAAGATTCCGATTCTTGGTGCCGCGGGTTCAAATCCTGTCATGTGCGTTATAGAAAACGGCTTACCTATGCGGGTAAGCCGTTTTTGGCTGTAGACAAAATACTATACAAACACCTTAATTTGTGATATAATATAAATATCAAGAATTGAGGTGTTTTGTTGATGAAAAGACGGTATTTATTGACGGAATGCACATAAAAGCAAGCGTCAACAAACGTAAATCAGCAAGAAAATCAGTACCTGTTCAGGCAAAAAAACACCGCACAGAACAATATTCTGCACGGCGCGAAAAATATGAAATTGATTGGAATTAAATTATATCATAAAAGGCATAAAATGTCAATATAAATTGCAAAATTTGTAATTTATTTTTGGAAAGACGTGAAACAATAATGTATCCATCAGCATTAAATAAAATGCTATTAACAATTTTTATCGTACCATTGACAAAAATCTGAACATATGCTATAATGAGTTAAGATATTGTTATTAACTTAACGAAGGGATCGTAAAAAATGGCTGATAGAGAAAAGAAAGTTCCGGCAGTTGTTATAAAGCGTCTGCCGAGATATTACCGTTATTTAGGAGAGCTTCTCAAGCAAGGAACAACAAGGATTTCATCGAATGCTCTTAGTCAGAAAATGAATGTCACAGCATCTCAGATAAGACAGGATTTTAACTATTTCGGAGGCTTTGGTCAACAAGGATATGGTTATAATGTGGAATCCCTGTATAAGGAGATAGGAGATATTCTCGGTCTTAACGATGGAGATACGATGATAATAGTGGGAGCAGGAAATTTGGGACGTGCCCTTGCAAATCATAATACATTTGAAAAAAGAGGGTTTCATTTAGTCGGTATTTTTGATATTGACAAACGAATAATAGGTTCAACGATCAATGGAATAAGAGTGCGTTCGACTGATGATCTCGAAAATTTTGTAAGAAATAACCGTGTAGACATAGGAATATTGACACTTCCGAGAGCAGCCGTTCAGGAAACAGCGGAATTGCTTGCGGATGCCGGTGTAAAAGGTTTGCTGAATTTTTCATATATGGAGCTTCGGCTGCCAAAGAATATAGCAGTATCAAATGTACATTTGTCGGATCCGCTTATGTTCCTTTCGTATGAAATAAAAAAAGGCAGGGAAGAATGAAAGTAATAGCATTTGTAGGTCCAAGCGGTACAGGAAAAAGCTATCGTTCGGTTATAGTTTCAAAACAATATGGCGCAGATGCGATGATAGATGACGGGCTTTTGGTATCAAACGGAAAAGTTTTAGCAGGCAGCTCAGCCAAAAGGCAGCCAACAAAGATAGCGTCTGTCAAACATGCGCTGTTCATGCTCAATTGGCAATGTGAAGAGGTGAGGCAGGCTCTCGCAGCAAATAATATAAAATGCTTGATGATTCTTGGTACCTCCGATGGAATGGTTGAGAAAATTGCAAACAATATAGGCGTAGGACCTATTGAACAGACAATACGCATAGAAGATGTGGCATCAGAGAAAGAAATAGAGCTTGCACATAAAATGCGGATAAATGAAGGTAAACATGTCATACCTGTTCCTACATTTGAAATTAAACAGGATTTTTCAGGGTATTTTATTCACCCGTTAAGGCATTTTCAGAAAAACCTGGACAGCAGCGGAGATATGATAGAAAACGAAAAGTCTATTGTTCGACCAACGTTTAGTTATATGGGAGATTATACAATATCTGATAATGTAATTATAGATATTGCTTCATATGAGGCAATGAAAATTCCCGGAGTATCAAAGGTGCAGAATATAAATTTGCGCAAAACTAAACACGGAGTACATATAGATACAACATTAATAATAAAATATGGTGTAAACATATATGAAACATGCCGTAAAGTGCAGCTTGCAATAAGAGATAACGTTGAAAAATATACGTCTGTAAACGCACGTAGAGTGCATGTATTAGTAAGAAATTTAAGCAGGACATAACAGGGTTGTTTCATTATGGAACAGCCCTTTAACAATAGAACTATGGATAGATTTGAACTTATATCAGAATATGAACCAAGAGGCGACCAGCCTAAAGCCATTGCTACGCTTGTTGACGGCGTAAAACGCGGAGAAAAATTCCAGACTCTTCTTGGTGTAACAGGGTCCGGAAAAACATTTACTATGGCAAATATCATAGCTCAGGTAAATAAGCCGACAATTGTGCTTGCACATAATAAAACTCTTGCTGCACAGCTTTGCAGTGAGTTTAAAGAATTTTTTCCGAACAATTGTGTGGAATTTTTTGTTTCATACTATGATTACTATCAGCCTGAGGCATATATTCCTCAGACAGATACATTTATAGAAAAAAATTCGATGACAAATGAAGAACTTGATAAGCTCAGGCACAGTGCGACATTTGCTTTGTTAGAGAGAAAAGATGTGCTTATAGTGTCATCAGTATCATGTATTTATGGATTAGGAGATCCTGATGACTATAAAAATCTCATGTTAAGTCTTAGAGTCGGTATGGTAAAAGACAGGGATGAGATTTTGAAAAAGCTTGTTGAGATGCAGTATGAGCGTAACGATATAAATTTTGTAAGAAATAAATTTCGTGTACGCGGAGATGTAGTAGAAATTTTTCCGTCAAATAACGGAGAAAATGCCATAAGGGTGGAGTTCTTTGGCGATGAAATTGACCGTATATGTGAAGTTAATGTGGTAACCGGTGAAATTATCGGGACTCGTCAGCATGCAGTTATTTCTCCGGCATCGCATTATGTAACCACAAATGAAAAAATGCTTGCAGCAATGGCAGCAATAGAGCTTGAAATGGAAGAGCGCGTTAAATACTTTAAAGATAGAGATATGCTCATAGAAGCACAGAGGATTGAGCAAAGAACCAGATATGATCTCGAAATGATGCAGGAAATAGGCTTTTGTCAGGGCATAGAAAATTATTCGCGTCATATAAGCGGCAGAGAACCGGGAAGTGCACCGTTTACGCTGTTAGATTATTTTCCGGATGATTATCTTATGATAATAGATGAGTCGCATGTTACCATCCCACAGGTAAGAGGAATGTATAACGGTGACAGAGCGAGAAAAGAAACGCTTATAAAATATGGATTTAGACTCCCGAGCGCGGCTGATAACAGACCCTTGAAGTTCGATGAATTTGAGGCACGTTTGCATCAGGTAATTTTTACAAGCGCTACGCCTTCAACTTATGAGGCGGAGCATTCAACAGTTGTTGCTGAACAGGTTATACGTCCGACAGGATTGCTTGATCCGGAAATAACATTGAAACCTACTGAGCATCAGATAGACGATTTGATTAATGAGATAAACATACGTACGGAAAAGGGATTCCGAACACTTGTTACGACATTAACGAAAAAAATGGCCGAAGATCTTACAGAATATTTCAAAGGTATAGGCATAAAAGTAACATATATGCATTCAGATATAACAACAATAGAGCGTGCTGAAATCATAAAAGATTTGAGAATGGGAAAATATGATGTATTGGTAGGAATAAATCTTTTAAGAGAGGGATTGGATATACCCGAAGTAGCGCTTGTTGCAATTTTGGATGCGGATAAGGAAGGCTTCCTGAGAAGTGAAATGTCTCTTATACAGACCATAGGAAGAGCTGCACGAAACAGTGAAGGCCATGTTATATTATATGCCGATACAATAACCGGTTCTATGCGCCGGGCGATGGATGAAACAGCAAGGCGAAGAGAGATCCAGAAAAAATATAATGAGGAGCATGGCATTGTTCCTCAAACAATAAAGAAAGATATTCGTGATGTTATAGAATCCATGAAGGCTGTCGATGATGGTGAAGCTAAGACGAAATTTAAAGTTTCCGATTACGAAAAGATGATAGCCGGATTAACAGCCGAAATGATGAAAGCGGCAGAAAATCTTGAATTTGAACAAGCGGCGGAATTGCGTGACAGAATTAGGAAGATAGAAAAGGAGATATATAATAAATAATGGACTATAAATTACAGGCACAGATTGTAAAAATAATAACAGATCATATCTTAACTCCGGTAATATATATGGACAAACATGAAAATGAGATTGACTTTATATGTTTTTGTGATATGAATATCAATCTCGACATCATTTGTGAAACAGAGGAAAAGCTTACGTGGATTTTGAACAAAAGGGCTGTTATAGCGGATATACGTGAGTATTGTGAGGCTGAAAGAATAGAAATTATCAATGAAGCAGAAATTATATATTCAGAAAATCAGGTGATAGAAAGGCTTTTGGCTTTTTGTGTTGCAGATGAATTTCATAAGTTTACCGTTCAGAAGGACGAAGCGGTTCGACGGTATCATGATTGTGGTACAGCATATATACAGTGAGGTAACAAATGGAAAAAAATATAAAAATTCAAGGAGCAAGAGTTCATAATTTAAAGAATATATCATTAGAAATACCAAGAGAAAAATTGATAGTTTTAACGGGGCTGTCAGGCTCCGGCAAATCATCTCTTGCTTTTGACACTATTTATGCAGAAGGGCAGCGCCGTTATGTCGAGTCGCTGTCATCATATGCGAGACAATTTCTTGGACAGATGGATAAACCGGATGTTGACTATATAGAGGGTCTTTCTCCGGCAATCAGTATTGATCAAAAGACGACATCAAAAAATCCGCGCTCAACTGTCGGAACGGTTACGGAAATATATGATTATTTGCGTCTTTTATATGCCAGAATTGGAATACCGCATTGTCCGAAATGCGGAAAAGAAGTTAAAAAGCAGACCATAGATCAAATTGTAGATCAGGTGATTTCTCTTGGGGAAGGAACAAGGATACAAATACTTGCACCGGTTGTTCGCGAAAAAAAAGGAGAGCATAAAAAAGTATTTGAAAATGCGAAAAAGAATGGTTATGTACGTTTGCGTGTAGATGGAGAGGTATATGACATTTCTGAAGTCCCTTCTCTGCAAAAAACACATAAGCATACAATAGAAATAGTTATAGACCGTTTGATAATAAGAGAAGATATTATAAAGCGTCTTACTGATTCTATCGAAACTGCTTTTATGTTAACAGGGGATCTTATAGCAGTGGACGTTATAGGAAAGGAGCTTTTAGTTTTCAGTCAGGATTTTGCCTGCCCTGACTGCGGGATAAGCCTGCATGAGCTTTCTCCGAGAATGTTTTCATTTAATAATCCTTACGGAGCGTGCCCTCAGTGTGACGGATTAGGAATGCTGTCGAAGATAGACCCTAACCTTGTTATAGCGAATAAAGAAGTAGGACTGCTTGAAAAAGCAATATATTGCAGCGGCTGGGCTGCACCGGATATCGAAGACAGCATGGCACATATGTATTATACGGCTTTGGCTAAGCATTACAATTTTGATATAAACACCCCATGGAAGGATCTGCCTGATGATATAAAAAATATAGTTTTATTCGGAAGCGGAAACGAAAAAATCGAAGTGGAGTTTGTGCGCCCGCATGGAAGAAAAGAGAAATATATGACTCCGTTTGAGGGTGTTGTTACAAATCTCGAAAGACGCTATCGGGAGACTACATCAGTATATACAAAGCACGATTTGGAGAGATATATAAATTATATTCCATGTTCAAAATGTCATGGAAAGCGCCTTAATGACGAGGTTTTGGCAGTTACTGTAGGCGGACTGAATATATATGAGCTTACGTGTATGTCAATATCAAAGGAAATGGAATTTTTTGATAATCTTGAGCTGACAGAGCACGAAGGGATTATAGCAAATCAAATTCTTAAGGAGATAAAAGCGCGTCTGCAATTTTTGCTTGATGTTGGATTGGATTATCTTTCTCTTGCAAGATCATCCGGAACCTTATCCGGAGGAGAATCCCAAAGAATAAGACTCGCGACTCAGATAGGTTCCGGTCTTATGGGAGTAATGTATATACTTGATGAGCCATCGATAGGATTACATCAAAGAGATAACGATAGACTTATAAGTACTCTAAAGCATTTAAGAGATATAGGAAATACGGTTATAGTGGTTGAACATGATACTGATACGATGTATGCGGCCGATCACATTATAGATATAGGACCGGGAGCGGGAATAAATGGGGGAGAGCTTGTGGGGCAGGGAACGGTAGAGGATATTATACGTTCTCCTCGTTCTGTTACCGGAAAGTATCTGAGCGGAGAATTAAAAATAGAAATACCCTCTGAAAGAAGAAAGCCTACCGGCTGGATCGAAGTAAAGGGAGCAAAAGAAAATAATTTAAAAAATATAAATGTAAAGTTTCCTTTAGGAGTATTTACTTGCGTTACGGGCGTTTCGGGCTCAGGAAAGTCTTCTTTGGTGAATGAAATACTGTATAAATCGTTAGCAAAAACTCTTAACCATGCGCATACACATCCCGGACTGCATAAGACTATTACGGGTATTGATAAGCTTGATAAAATTATAGACATAAATCAAAGCCCTATTGGAAGAACACCTCGCTCAAATCCCGCAACTTATACAAATCTTTTTAACGATATAAGAGAGGTTTTTGCTTCAACGAATGAGTCTAAAATCAGAGGCTATAATGCCGGAAGATTTAGCTTTAATGTCAAAGGCGGACGATGCGAAGCGTGTGGCGGCGATGGTATAAAAAAGATTGAAATGCACTTTATGTCTGATATCTATGTACCATGTGAGGTCTGCAAGGGGAAGAGATATAACAGAGAAACTCTTGAGGTTAAATATAAAGGAAAAAATATTTATGACGTTTTGGAGATGACGGTTGATGAGGGAGTAGAGTTTTTTGCAAATTTACCAAGATTAAAGAGAAAATTAGAAACTCTGCAAGATGTAGGTTTGGGATATATAAAACTCGGACAATCATCAACGACTCTTTCGGGAGGAGAAGCTCAAAGGGTCAAGCTTGCAACGGAGCTGTCAAAACGGTCTACGGGAAAAACAATATATATTCTTGATGAACCTACCACCGGTCTGCATACAGCAGATGTACACAAGCTTATAGATGTTTTAAATAAGCTTGTCGAGGGCGGTAACACGGTCGTTGTTATCGAGCATAATCTTGATGTAATAAAAACAGCTGATTATATAATTGATTTAGGTCCTGAAGGCGGAGATAACGGCGGAACAATTGTTGCTCAGGGAACACCTGAGAGTGTTTCAGAAAATGAACGCTCATATACGGGACAGTATATAAAGAAAATTTTGCAAGAAAATTAGAAATGGTGCTTAATAAATACCGGTGCAAATAATAGCCTTAAGGCGTTTGCATCGGTTTTTTATATTTTAAATACATATGTATAAAAAAATATACATAAACTTTCAATGGGGGTGATATATACAATGAAATGCTCCAAGAATTTGTTGATATCATGTATAATACTTTTGTCTATCGGCCTTATAATGGGATTAATATTACAGAAAAAAAGCGTAAAACCTGTTTTTAGCTCAAGTGAAACGATAAAAATTTTAATTGATGCTGGACATGGAAGTCCTGATGGAGGGGCGGTCGGGACAGCAGGTACGATTGAAAAGGACATAAACTTATCTATCGCACAGAAATTAGGAGATATATTATCAGCGAATGGTTTTATTGTTGAATATACAAGAACAGGAGATGAAGGACTTCAGGATGAAAGTGCAAAAACAATACGTGATATGAAGCTGTCGGATATGAAAAAAAGGCGTGAATTAATGGGAAACAGCAAAGCGGATTTATTCATCAGTATACATATGAATTCGTTTACAAATCACAGCGCAAAGGGCTTGCATATATTCTACTCAGCTAAGCATGAAGAGATAATAAAACCTCTTGCAGAGAATATACAAGATCATATAGCAGAAATAACCGGGGCACAGGCGCATACGGTAAAAACAGTATCGGAAAAGCTATTTCTTATGAAGGATCCGCCTCTTCCATGCATTTTAGCAGAATGCGGTTTTTTGTCTAATCCGGAAGAAGAAAAGCTTCTTTCCCAAGAGGAATATCAATCTAAAATCGCATGGTCAATGGCAGAAGCAATAGAAGAATTTTATAGTTAAAACAAATAAAATTATAAAAAAGTGCTAAAAAATAATATATTTCACAAAAGATTTTTATATAATTTGAATTGTTAATCTTTTCAAACTGTATTGACGAAACACCCCCAAAAGGTGTATAATAATATAAATAAGTTAATTTATATATTTTTTTGGAGGTAGTTTCAGATGAGTAGAGTTTATAACTTTTCAGCAGGTCCGTCGATGCTCCCGGAAGAGGTGCTTAAGACGGCACAGAAAGAAATGCTTGAATATGGGGATGCGGGCATGTCAGTTATGGAAATGTCCCATCGTTCAAAAGATTTTGATGATATTATAAAAGATGCTGAAAAGCTTGTCAGAGAATTGATGAACGTACCTGATAATTATAAAGTTATGTTCCTTCAGGGGGGCGGTTCAACACAGTTTGCTATGGTTCCAATGAATTTGGGTGTAAATAAAAAAGCTGCGGATTATATAATAACAGGTCAATGGGCGAAAAAAGCTGCGGAAGAAGCTGAAAAATTTATAAAGGTCAATCGTGTAGCTTCCTCGGCAGATAAGACTTTTTCATATATTCCGAAAGTAAAAAAGGAAGATTTTTCATCTAAGGACGATGTAGACTATTGCTATATCTGCTATAACAATACAATTTACGGAACACGCTATACAAAGCTTCCCGAAACAGAGGCGACTTTGGTTGCGGATATCTCGTCATGTGCAATGTCGGAGGTTATTGATGTTTCTAAATTTGGTCTTTTGTTTGCAGGTGCTCAGAAGAATCTTGGACCGGCAGGTGTTGTTCTTGTAATTGCTCGTGAAGATCTAATCGGTGAACCGATGGAAGGAACTCCTACAATGCTGACATATAAAACTCATGCTGATAAGGGTTCGCTTTACAATACACCTCCGACATATGCAATTTATATTTTCAAGCTTGTGCTTGAGTGGATAAAGTCAAAGGGAGGAATAGCAGAGCTTCAGAAGATCAATGAAGCAAAGGCTAAGATCTTGTATGATTTCCTTGATTCGTCAAAGCTGTTTAAGGGAACTGTAGTTCCGGAGGATCGTTCTTTGATGAATGTTCCGTTTGTTACAGGCGATAAGGATCTTGATGCAAAGTTTGTAAAAGAGGCAACAGCAGCAGGACTGGTAAATCTTAAAGGTCACAGAACTGTAGGCGGAATGAGAGCTTCTATTTATAATGCAATGCCTATTGAAGGCGTTCAGAAGCTCGTAGATTTCATGCGCGAGTTTGAAAAGAATAATTCATAATTATATTGGAGGAGCTTTTTATAATGTATAAAATAATGACATTAAATAAAATCGCTAAATGCGGACTTGATCGCTTGGGCGATAATTATACTATTACAGACGATGAAAAAGCTGATGTTGACGGAATAATTCTCAGAAGCTTTAAAATGCACGATATGGAGCTCCCTGCATCATTGAAGGCCGTAGCTCGTGCAGGTGCAGGTACAAATAATATTCCAATAGATAAATGTACAGAAAAGGGTATAGCTGTATTTAACACTCCCGGAGCAAATGCGAATGCTGTTAAAGAGCTTGTTATTGCAGGCATGCTCCTTGCGTCAAGAGATATTATAGGCGGAAGTGTATGGGCAAATACTCTTACAGGAGATGACGCTGCAAAGCAGGTAGAAAAAGGCAAATCTAATTTTGCAGGACATGAAATTATGGGCAAGACTTTGGGTGTTATAGGTCTTGGAGCAATAGGTATTCTTGTTGCTAACGCAGCAATTTCTCTTGGAATGGATGTAATCGGATATGATCCGTATCTTTCTGTAAATAATGCATTAAAGCTTTCGAGACATGTAAGATGCGTTAATGATCCAAGTTTGGTATATGCCGAAGCTGATTTTGTTACAGTCCATGTTCCTCTTATGGATTCAACAAAAAATACTATTAATGCTGAAACAATATCGCAGATGAAAGATGGAGTAGTTATTTTGAACTTCGCAAGAGGTGGTTTGGTTGACAATGACGCTATAAAAGCAGCTCTTGAAAGCGGTAAGGTTGCGAAGTACGTTGTAGATTTCCCGGATTCATCAGTTTTAAACGTAAAGAATATAATAGCGATTCCGCATTTGGGCGCTTCCACAGAGGAGTCAGAGGATAATTGTGCTAAGATGGCAGCCGATGAGATAAAGGACTATCTCGAAAACGGCAATGTTGTAAATTCAGTAAACTTCCCGAATTGTTCTTTACCAACAGGCTCAGTAGGAAGAATTGCGATTTTACATAAGAATGTTCCGAGTGTTATTGCGAAATATACAGATGCTCTTACATCTGTTAATATTTCAGATATGGTAAATAAATCAAAAGGTGAGCTTGCATATACAATAATTAATACCGATCACGAAATTCCTGCAAGCGTTGTAGAAAAAATAGAGGCAATGGATACAGTAATGTTTGCAAGAACATTTTGATATTAAATATTAATCTTATTATAAGGCTAAAATTTGGTTTTCCAATTTTAGCCTTTAATTTTTATATAATCTTATATTACATATATTTAAATGTTGGAGGCTAATAAATTGAAAATCGATAAACATTCTGAAACACCAATATATATGCAGATATATAACAATATCGTTGATGAAATCATAAATGGATATCTTATACCGGAAGAAAGGCTTCCATCACGCCGTAAATTATGTGAGGAGCTGGGAATAGCTCAGAGGACAGTGGAAAATGCATATCAAAAATTGGTTGCAGACGAATATGTAGTTTCACGTCCCAAAAGCGGCTATTTTGTTTCTAACAATAGAGTATGGGATGAAGAACAGCAGATTATTAAGAGCCGTATATATAATTTTAGTACCAACGGAGTAGAAACCTCCAAACTGCCGTTTGAAGTTTGGGCAAAGCTTTTAAGGAATACTGTCAGGGAAGACAGGGGGTTGTTTCAACACGGTGAAAAAGCAGGAGAATGGTGTTTGAGAAAGAGCATACGGCGAATGCTTTTCAGAACTCAGGGTATAAAATGCCGGACTGAACAAATAATTATAGGTCCCGGTGCAGAAGATTTGCTGCGTGATTTACTTATACTTTTAGCATACAACAGCAAGGTTCTATTGAACAACTATTATTATTACCGTGTGTATAATGTGATAAAAAATATTCATATGAATATTGAATATATAACTAACGGACCAAACGGAATATATATTGATGAGCTAAAAAAACAAAATAGAGGAATATTATTTCAAAGCCCCACACACGATTTGCCGACTTGTGTAACTCTTTCTGAAGAGAGAAGACGTGAAATTGTTGACTGGCTCGGTGACGGAAGGTATGTTATAGAAAATTCTGATGACAATAGTTATCAGTATGGAAAAAATGCTAAGACACTTTGGCAATTAGCCGGAGGAAAGAATGTAATATATCTCGGAAGTTTTTCAAAAACAATAGCTCCTTCAATGAAAATAGGTTATATAATTGCGCCGGATGAGATAGTACAGTTATGGTTTAAGGAAAAGCGTTTTTATTCAAATCGTGTTTCGCGTGTAGAGCAGGTAACGCTTTCTAAATTCATTGATTTAGGGCATTATGAACGACATGTAAATTATATGCGTGATATTTATCGTGAAAAAACTGCAGCATTTAAGAAGGCGGTTAATAATTCTAAAATGGGAAAAAACTGTGTAATTACAGGCGATGATGCGGGAATGTACTGTCTTATGAAATGTAATATAGCACTTGAAGAAGAACAGGCAAACAAAATATTGTCTGAACACGGTATAAAGCTTAGCCCTTTGAACGGAAGTATTCATGATAAGTCAAGAGCAACCTTTCCTCAAAATACATATATAGTCGGATACGGAGATATGACCATTTCGCAAATACGAGAAGGAGTTAAACTTTGGTCAGAGCTTTGGGAAAAATATTTATAACTGGTATACACATTTTTTTAGTGATTGGCACTATACAAATTTTTGGCTTTAAGTTATAATATATTTAACGATTTATTAACAGCATTTGTACAATTTTTTTAGCGGACATAAAAAATTGTACAAATACAATTTTTTAAGGAGGAATTCTTGTGGTAAATAAACGAATTACTGCTCTTTTATCGGCGGTTACACTGATGTCCACAATGCTTGTTCCAATAGAAGTGTCGTATGCAGAAGAAACTGTTCTTAGTGTGGGTGCAGATAAGCAGTATAAGACAATTTGTGAGGCTGTTGAAGCAGCTAAGGATTTAAATCCAAAGGACGAGAACAGCAGAGTAACTATTAATGTAGATCCAGGCGATTATGAGGAACAGGTTGTTTTTGATAATCTAAAATACATTACTTTGCAGCAGACGCCCGATACAGAAGGTCAAGTTAACCTTCATTGGTATTACTGTACGGGTTATGCAGCGTCCAATGTGGACTTGACCGGCTCATACAATCCAACTATTGACTGGACGGCTGATTCTACATGGACAGGTCCTGACAGCACGGACAGCCTGACCAGATACACACTTGGTCAAAAAATAGATGCGGGTACAACAATTACATATTATGATTTAAACGGTGAAAAGCATTCCGATACAGTAAGCAGAGAAATGTATCTCGGTGATACAGGCGGACTTGATAAAATGGCTGCTCTTATTATAAGGAACAAATCTGAAAATATTACAGTTAAGGATTTACATATAGTAAACAGTGTTCCGGTTATGGTAACTACGGGACAAAAGGACGCACATCTCACACCATGTGAGAATTATCCGAATCTACCTGAGCGCTACAGTAATGCGCTTACCGTTTGTACAGAGGATACACCGGAGATTAAGCCTTCAGCTGATATATACAGCAGTAACGGTCAGGTAGATATAACAAAATATAGAAAGGCTGTTGAAGAAGGTACTATCTTCTCGGCCGGAGAAAGCGTATGGCTTTCACGTTCCGGGGTATTTAATGAGAGAGGTCATGCAGTTTCGGTTTATGATGGCGATAAAATTATATTTGACAGTATTTCACTCAGAAGCGGTCAAGACTCTTTGTTTGCATCAGGCGGAAGAATTTATTTTAATAACTGCAATTTAATTGGAGGAACGGATTATATATATGGCGGAGCTACAGCAGTATTCAATAACTGTAAGCTTGGATTTGAAGGCTTTTCGGATAGAGTATACGGTTCTCCTTTAGCAACGCCGAGTACCCCTGCAAACAGAAAGTACGGATACCTATTCTTCAATTGTACAATTTATAACGTGCGCGAGAATGCCGGCATATCAAATTTTGGCGGTCCTTGGGGGTCATCCGGACAGGCAACCTACTATAATACCATTTTGGATGATAACGCTACAATAGGTAAATCAGGTTTGGTTATTGATCCCCTTGGCTGGCGCAGATTCGGAGCGGAGGAAGGCAAAGGACGTCTGTATGAATATGGAACGAAGAACATAAGCGGTTCTCCTGTCGATCTTTCAGAGCGTATTGTAAACCTTTCTGAAGAGGAAGGCGGTACAGGTATGGGTACTGTACTTGATCAGTGGCAGATACTTGAATTTAATCCGAGAAATTATTTTACAGCTGAAAATGGCGGATGGTCAGAGGATTGGGATCCGATGAATTTTGCTCAGCAATATCTCTTACAGGTTGATACTGAAATAAATAATACAACAATTAACATTCCTGAGGGAGATGATACAGTAATAGATCTTCCGAATCCTTCTGATTCCAATATTGAATTCCATTGGGTAAGTACGTCTACAAACGCGGTTGTATCGGATGATAAAAAAACTATAACTGTTATACGTCCGGCGGCAGGAGAAGAACAGATTGAGACATCTTTGATGCTTTATGCGAGAGATAAGACGACCGGTTATGGAGATAAAAAAGAAATTCCTGTAACTATCGCACCGACAACAAATACAACAGATGTGTTTGATATGCCTGTAACTATTGAACAGTCTGTGAATACAGAAAATACATACACTGTTACAGTTAAAAAGAACGGAGCTTTAATTAAAGAACAGGAAATTAATGTTGAAAACGGTAAAAATACAGCATCAGCAGTTATTGAGAATATTCCGGCAAGTGTAGATGGGATTGATTATGAAGTAGAAGTTGTATCAAAAAGTAATGACTTTACAGTTGTTGTTCCGGAGGACGGAAAGACATCGGTAAAGGGTATTACGGGCGGAGAGGTTGAACTTAATGTAAAATCTCAAAAACTTGAGGATAAAAATATCACTATTAATAAAACAACTTCAGCCGCTGATGGAGATCAAATTTACGATATTATAGCACTTGCAAAAGAAAGCGGAGCATCTGAGGGTATTACATCATCAGATATAATCAGTATTGAATTTGATGTAGATGTAGATGATAAAATGTCAGCATATAGCTATATAGATATTTCATCAGCGACTCCCAGTAAAACAAACGGAGCTGTACCGGAGAGATTTTCACTGATAAGGATCAATCATTCATGGCATCAGTTAGACGCTGTTGATAATGCGCAGGCATTCACCGGCACTTCAAGCAATGAACATCAGCTATTAAATATTACAGGTAAATTTGAGAAAATTTATCCGGCACAAAATCATGTCAAGCTTACCATTGATTATAAAGCCAAAACTGTAACAATTGACGGTTTGGATAACGGGGGAACATATAAGAGCACAACACCATTTACTTTTGCTTCATTCCCTGAACAGGCAGAAAAAGGTAAACTTAATATAGGAATATTCGTCGGCAACAAAAATGACAAGTATATAATTTCCAATATTAATGTAGGATATAAAGATGTTGTAACAGATGATCCGAGTCCAACAGAGAACCCAACGGAGAACCCGACAGAAAAGCCGACGGTAAAACCAATAACAACACCTGACCCAACAGCTTCTCCGATTACAGAAAAAAATGATAGTAAGCGCGGAAAAAGCAAATGGTAATACAATAGTTAAGTTGGCAAATATTACAGATGGGATTGTAATTGGTGCAGAATATGAAAATGAAAGATTTACAGCTATGAAAACTACAGAAATCAAGGACGGAACAGCAATTTTTGAAGGATTTGAAGCTGATAAGGTATTTGTATGGGATTCATTAGAGAACATGACTCCGGTATGTCCGGCAAAAACAGTTGTTGCAGTTTCCTCAACTATGAACCCGACCGAAATGCCGATACAGTCTTCTGCACCGTCTTCTACAAACAGACCGTTAGATGAAACGGTTGTTATAGACTTTACTGCAATGACAAGTGTGCCGGTATATAGCAAAGAGGACGGACAGGGATTTATTTCTAAATCCAATGCAATTATGCCGGCGGGATATGAACGTGAAGTTGCGCCGACCGATAAAATCGCGATATCATCAGAGGGCGCAAAGATTACAGAGTCAGACGGTTTGTACTTGCATAATAAAACAAACAATGATGATGGTGATGATTATAATTACGGAGGTCTAATTTATAGAATAGACACCGGTGCGGCAGGTGCATATCATCTTGAGGTTGAGATTACGGGTACAAGCTCGAATACACGAGTAGCGCCTACAGGTATGGACGGTTCCGATCTTACAAAAACATCAAATTGGGATAATGCCAATATGGTTCCGAGAACAGTAAGCGCGGTTTGGTCGAATAATATATGGTCATATGATTTTGCAACAGGTGAGGACTTTATTGAAATTGAAATTGAACCCTCAACTCTGCCGACCGCATCGGATCCTCAAACTGTAGGGGTAAAGAAAATTACAATTACGCCTATTGAAATTAATAAAAAAGAAAATAAACCTACGATTCATATTCTGGGAGATTCTACACAGAAAACATATACGTTTAATGAAACAATCAGTTCATGGGGACAGACTCTTGGAAATTATTTTGATAAGAGCAAAGTAAATGTAATAAATTACTCTATGGGCGGACGTGCAATGAAGAGCAATTATACCGAGGGACGTTTTGATGAAGTTCTAATAAGAGGCAGACAAGGTGATTTTGTATTTATTCATTCGGCACATAACGACGAAACAGTCAGCACAAACAGATTTTCCAGAGGAGCCGGATCAGTGAAAGACGATCTCGCAGCCAACAATGAAAATTATAACAGATGGCTTGATATGTATGTTGAAGCAATCAAGGCTCGAGGCATGATTCCGGTGCTTGTCACGGCTATGCCAAGAACCGGTTCGGGAAGATATAGTGAAAGCGATTTGAAGCCAAACGGATTTAATCCAGATTCACCGGGGAATATGAGAGCAAAGGCTGCATCTGACAGCAGTGTTGGACTTGTAGAGCTTTACGAAGGAGCAAAAGAATATATTGACTCGCTTGACCCAAAAGAAGTAAATTATATATATAATATGATTGAAGCAGGCGAAACACCGGCTAATAATTCTGCAAACGGAGCAAACAGCGACGGAACACATTACCGAGAGTCAGCTGCAAAGCAATGGTGTCGTATAATGCTTCAAAGTATATATGATCAATCCGTAGCTTCAGAGGACATATATACAGACAGAGATATTATGAAGGAACTTGTCTCATATATGCCTCAGGAAGTAGTAGATGCAGCTAAAACAGGAGACTGGTCTGCTGTTTTCCCGGAGATGGCTTTGGATGTAAGTGCTGTCGGTGTTGTTCCAGAAGCTCAAAAACAGGCAGAGGAAAACTATTATTACAGAACATCAATAGAAAAGGCATTGCAGCTTGGGCTTTTGCATAAAGACAGTTCAAATCTATTTAAGCCTACACAGACAATCACTGTGGGAGAATTTGCAAGGGGAATTGAAAAAGCGTTCGGTTTAGAAGAAAACAGCCTTACAAGCTACAACAAGACATATGCAGAGCTTAGCGGTCTATCAAGTCTTTCGAGTGCTGAAAATGAGATATTTGAAACTGTAAGTTTGTCAAATGACTCAACAGTAGATGAATCCGGCGAGGGTACTACAGCAATCACTGTAGAACAGCCCGAAGGAGGTACGGTAACTGTATATAATGAAAGCGCCTATCATACAGCTACAGCCGATATGAGCGGAAGTGAAAATTCGCTGGAGCAGATAGCCGATAATGATTATTTTATGATTACAGCTCCGGAAAATATAAAGGGCGGTACTGATAAATCAGGAGTGTTTGCGTCAAACGCAGAGATTTCGACCGGATATATCGAAACTGCCATGACATCATCGATTAAAGATAAGTATATGGTTTATACGGCTAAGGAATCCGGTATATTGACCCTGTATCTTAGATTCGTAGGAAATAAAGTAATAGCTTGCGAAGATGCGGAAAGCGGTCAGATTAAACAGATATATATCAATAATGAAATAGAAGCCGGAAGCAGCGATAATATTTATGGAACTGTAACGTTCGATGTTGAAAAAGGTAAAACATATAAATTATACTCTCAGGGAGGAACATCAAGAATATTCGGTGTTCAGTATGCGTCAACGGATTATCCGCAGAGTACGTCAAAGCTTTATGCCGGTGAAGGCGATACTATAAGAGTGGTTGCTTTTGCTAATGAGGGATATGTAAATGATTCGATTATAATAAACGGCAGTGCAGTGAGTACATCGAAAGAGTACAAATTTACATTGGAAGGTGACACCACTGTAACAGCAAGTTTTACACAGGAACCGTCGCTGGTTGAAACGACAATAGTAGCAAGTGATGCGACTCTTACAAGAGAGGTAATGGGAGCAATTCTTTATGATGCCTATCAGATGGCTGATAAAACAATAATGTCCCAGTATATGAGCCAAAATGGGGGAGTGCCATCACCTGATGACCCGAATTATGATCCTAACATAAAGTATGAAGGTTCACCATATATTCCGCTTACCGGATGGGGAGTTTTGACGGATAAAGAAGATCTTTCAGATGATCTTTATGCCAAGGTAAAAGCTGCATATAACCTTGGACTTATAAGACCTGAAACAGGAATTTCAAGAGGTTCAATTGTTTTGGGAACAGAACTTGAACCAAAGACAGAGGTAACAAGAGCAAAAGCGGCAAAAACGTTGGTGTTTGCTTTTATACTTACTCAGCCATTAAATGGAGAAAGTCAAACTCTGCCTGATGGAATAAACCATGGTGCAGAAACAGCCGAGATTGAAGTTCCTAATCCGGATGCTCCTTCAAGTGTTTTGAAATAATCTGATTGAGATTTGTTCAAGATTTTCATAATATAGAAGCGCATTTTCTTAGAGAGAATTCTAAGGAAATGCGCTTTTGTAATGTTTTTATAAATAAAGTGTTTTATTATCCAATTGGATTGACTACAGATAAAGCTGCGTTTTCCGCTGTAAAATGCTGATTAAACCGGTTAACTATATCTTCAAATGTTACGGTTTTATATACATCATAATAATCGAAATAGTCGATTCCCTGGAAAAGCATCTGCATGAACGCAACACCGTAATTTTCAACGTCATTGAGAGTTTTTATATACTCACCCCATACAACCTTCTTGATACGATTAAAATCCTTTTCGTTAAGACCATCATTTTGAAGGCGTTTAATTTCATTCAGCATTAGCTCGTATACTTTTTTAGGATCAGAAGATTCTCCTTCAATAGCAGTATAGCCATAATCGGGCTGCATAGTGTATTCGGCATTGAAAGAAGGAGTTATAAGCCCCTGTTCATAAAGGTTATTATACAGGCGAGAACTTTTGCCGAAAATCATTTTAAGCAATATTGTAAGCTCTATATATTTTTTCAAAAGTTTTTTGCCGTCATAGCCTGTATCCGTGTCTTTAAATCCCATCATAAATAACGGCATTGCTACGCTTAATGACTGCTCCTTGTAACTTTTAGAAATATGAGCAGGTTCTTCCGGATAAACCTTTTTGATCTCTTCAGTAAACGGTTCATTTTTCTTTATTCCATTTTCTATAACGGAAAGGATTTTTTGTGGATCTATATTGCCTACTACTACAATCGACATATTAGAAAGATTATAGAAAGTGTTATAGCATTTGTATAAATATTCTGCTGTAATATGGCTTATGGATTCGACCGTGCCAGCAATATCTCTCTTTACCGGATGATAATTATACAGGCAATCAAGGAAATTAAAAAATACTCTCCAGCCTCCATTATCATCGTACATGCCTATTTCCTGACCTATGATACCTTGCTCTTTTTGCACACTTTCGTCAGTAAAGTACGGCGATTGTACATAGTCAAGAAGGGTTTCGAGATTTTCTTCTATATTTGAAGTAGCACTGAATAAATATGCTGTCATATTAAAGGATGTAAACGCATTTGCATTTGCTCCATATTTCGAGAATTTGTCAAATACATTTGACCCGTCAGGCTGGTCAAACATTTTATGTTCAAGGTAATGTGCTATACCATCTGGAACCTCTGTCAGATCTTTTTCTCCGGGAACAACGAATTTGGAATCTACAGATCCATAACGAGTGCCGAAAATAGCATAAGTTTTGGTGTAATCTTTTTTTGGGATTATATATATGCCGAGTCCTGATGGATGGATTCCATAGAACATCGTTTCCTTTGTAAGGCTATTTGTTTTTTTACTGAGCTGCATTATTCGTTCTCCTTTCCGGTCAGAAAATATACGGTATCAAGTTTGAGCTTTTGAGCCGCGTGCATAACATCATTTTTAGTAACAGATTTTATAGCGTCAATTCTTTGTGATATATCCATATCAGTACCTGCGATCTCCTCATCGAGATAATAAAGCTGCAGTGAAAACTGATCATCAAGATAGGAATTATAGGAATTGACTATTGCATTAATACTTGAATCAAATTCAAGATCTGAAATTTTTCCCGCTTTTATATCTTCAAGCTGAACAAGTGTCTCATCAAGCGCCTTCTGATAATTTTCAAATTCTATGCCGGCATTGACTATGCAGAGTCCTTTAAACTTATCAAGCTGGGAAGAAGCATAATAAGCGAGACTAAGCTTTTCTCGTACATTATTAAAAAGCTTTGAGTGCGCACCGGAACCGAATATACTATTAAATACCTGCATGGCGGGCATGTCCGTATCGTTGATAGAAGTAGATGTCCGGAATCCAATAGCAAGCTTACCCTGAGTAACGTTTAACTTTTCATTAATATTCTGCTGGGGAGAATCTTTCTTGAGTAAACATGTTGTCGGTATAGAGGCAGCAGTGAAATTCATAGAAGAAATATAGCTGCGTATTTTATCTGCTACCTTCTCTATGTCTGCTTCACCGCATATATAAAAATCTATAACCGAGGAAGTTATAATTTTCTTATAATGTTTATAAAGACTTGCGGGAGTTATAGAATTTATACCTTCAATCGAACCAAGCCTTGAAACAGCAAAATTTTCTCCACGGCACATTTCAGTTTGACATCTTATTGATGCGTATGAGCGTTTGTCGTTAATAAGTGCATTTATTCTGTTTACTGCGTTATTTTTTTCTTGTGCAATGACTTCATCATTAAATGCGTCATCATTTACTTTGGGTTCGAATAAAACAGACATCATAAGAGAAGTGAGACGTTCTGTAAGAGGTTCATTATCGGGCGTATATTTATCCGATATAGTTTCTCCGTAAAAATACATTACATGGTCTTCTCCGCGTTTTGTCACGGAAGCATATAATGATGCGCCATACAATTCTTCCAAATATTTAGCTGTTTCTTCGATGCTGGGGCAGAGTTTGCAGCCGCGCTTAAGAACATAGGGAAGAAGAGCATTATATGATGATTCCTCTTCGTTAAGAGGACGATGTATAAAAACGCTCAGAGTAGATGTTTTAAGCTTTGTCATCGGTATATAATGTAAAGTTATATTATTATTTATTTTTATTTGTTCAGGCATAACCGCTATCCTTTCTTATATTTTATTTATAGAACTTTTATAGAAAAATTAAATTTTATAATTTAACCTTGTATATTATTTTACTCTTTTTTGGAGCTTTTGTCAATAGTATTACCCTTATGTTAAATCAAATACATTAAATAAAAAGAAATAGCGGAACAATAAACGTTAAATAAGGTTATTAATTGATATCAAAATATACAGATATGTTATTTTTATTACAGCGAAAAAGGCAGAATTATCGCTGTAATAAAAAGTTTTTATACAAAATATAAAAATCAAACACCCCGGAGTGTTGAAGATGGCACATACTTTTTCGCTATGATAACAAGATCTTCCATTTCTGCCTTTGAACAAGCACTATAGCCTTTGCAAAGAATGTTGCCTGAATCTTTAAACTGCTGCAAATAATATTTTTGAGCACCTTGAATCCATTGTCCTATTTTATCAATATCATTAGTAGTATGCAGTTCCTTGACAATTGTCGTGCGGAATTCATAAGCTATATTGCCTTGCTTGAGAAGCTGGACGCTTCTATCTATAAGATCAATATCAACTTTTACTCCGGCAGTAATATCATATTTTTCCGGAGAATTTTTTATATCCATTGCTACATAATCAAGAAGTCTTTCATCAATAAGATTATAGAGTTTGTCAGGGAAAGAACCGTTCGTATCAAGCTTTATACTGTACCCCATAGAGTGTATATCTTTAATAAGTGATATAATATCATCATTTATAAGAGGCTCTCCTCCTGTTATACATACTCCATCAAGTATTCCTCTGCGTTTTTTTAGAAAGTTAATGATGCTGTCATATGAAAGAGCTGTTGTTTTCCCGAGTATAATTGAAGTGTTGTGACAGAAGGGGCAACGGAAATTACAGCCGCCAAGAAAAATTGTACAGGCAAGTTTTCCCGGATAATCAAGTAAGGTTGTTTTTTGAAGTCCGGCAAATTGCATATAAATCTCCTTTCGATCCAATCCTATAATAAATAATCTTAAAATACATTTTTTGATTTACTGTTTATATTAACAAATAAATAAAAGTTCTTATTTACTGAATACATCCAATTATTCATATTATAACATATTTTATTTCAAACGTCAAATAAAAATTAAGAAACAATTAAAAAAATGAAACAATTTAATATGTAGTATAGCAAATAAATGTGAATTCACTATATGAAAATATAATATGTCTGTTTGTGAAAACACATATAATTTATCTTGGTAATTATTTTTATATAATAAAAAACGGTATTTCAATGGTTAACTTTATTATGAGAAAATAATAAAAATCCTTTAAAAACACTTGAAATACCCATGAATATAGGTTATAATAATAATATAAGCTTTAGTTGAGTAATTACATAAAAAACTAATTGTTATTATAGTTATGTAAAAATCTTTATCAAAGGAATTAAAGGGTTGCATAATAGATTTTTCTGCTTAAAGCGGAGGTATGTTTATGAAATTTGATTTTTATCTTGGTTCAGAGGCTGATTTTGATGATTGGGTATATGATGGATGCAAAAAAGCTTTTTCTATGCTTAATATCAAGTTTGACTCTGAAAATGAGCAGGTAAATATTGCCGATGATGTAGAAATTAGCGTGGAGGGAGACTAAAATGAATATAGTTTTATTGGCGAGTGATAAAAAGAAAGAGCTTATGTCTGATTTTTGTAACGCATATAGCGGGATTTTATCAAAGCATAATCTTTTTTCTACAGGTGCAACAGGGGAGATAATAAAAAGAACAACAAAACTAAAAACAATAAATTTTCTTATAGGCAATATGGGTGGTATGGAACAAATTGCGATGCGTATACGTTATAATGAAATTGATTTGGTACTTGCTCTTTTTGACGGAGAGCTTGACCGCAAATCAAATATATTGATTTGTGACCTTCTTCAAGCATGTGATATGATGAATATTCCTTTTTCAACTAATATAGGCACAGCTGAAATGCTTGTTCAGGGCTTAAAGCATGGAGACCTTGATTGGCGTCAATATGTGAGAAATGCTTAAATTTCATAATTATATGATTTTTATATAAAGGCAGATGATGATCTTGATATTAGAGACAGAACGATTGTATTTACGTGAACTTACACAGGCTGATTATAAGGATTTGTGTAAAATTTTGCAGGATAAAGATGTAATGTATGCTTATGAACATGCTTTTAGTGATAAAGAAGTACATGAATGGTTAGATAAGCAAATTAAGCGTTATCATGAATTTGGTTTTGGGCTGTGGGCTGTGATATTGAAGGAGAATAATGAGCTGATTGGTCAGTGCGGATTAACCATGCAGGATTGTAATGGGAAACAGGTTATAGAAATAGGCTATCTTTTTCAAAAAGCGTATTGGCATAAGGGATATGCTATAGAATCTGCATCGGCGTGTAAAAAATATGCGTTTGAGATATTAAAAGCGAATGAAGTTTTTTCTATCATACGTGACACAAATATCGCCTCGCAAAAGGTCGCAAAAAGCAATGGAATGAACATAGTCGATAAGATGAATAAACATTATTATGGGATTGATATGCCGCATTTGGTATTTTCCATAAAAAATAGATATATTAATGATTTTGTTGGAAATAATACCATTAATATCCGTCTGTGATATTAGCCCCCTTGTAATAGAAATATGAAAAAATCATGTCTAAAATAAGGGGGCTGTTGACAGTAGTGATAAATTATGAGCGGCTGTATTTACTTATAATGTAAAGCTATTTATTTCATAGATTTTTGTGTTTGTATAAGATCTTCCAAAACTTTTCCTATATCACTATTTATACATATAGACTTATTATCGATGTCATTGGGTGCATATGCCTCGCCTAAATTAATACAAGCATAAAAAGCATTCTCAAAATTCTTTGTCATCTTCCAAAAAGGAAATTTTATTATTCCCGGAGTATTAAAGCCTGTTCCTAATTCTAAAAATAGTATCTGCACTTTTTCATGCCTGCTCACAAAATCATTATAACGTTCAGCAGCCTTATACCAACCATCATCTTGAACGAAGGTATCATCACATCGCAGATTCATAGTCATTGGAGCGCCGCATACAGGACATTTGGGAATAAGATCCTCAGGTACTTTCATATCGCGCTGTTCAGAGAACATTTTGCTTACAATTTTCTCGTTATCATAAGTCTTATTGTGACACGGTTTTGAGCATTGAAATAATCCGTAATCACCTTGAGTATAAAACAATTTCTTTTTATCAAAACCTGCTTTTTGAAAACAATGATCAACATTAGTTGTCAATACAAAATAATCTTTATCCTTAATAAGAGATAACAAACTCTCATATACAGGCTTTGGTGCATTCATGTATCTATTGATGTATATATATCTTGACCAATATGCCCAATATTCCTCAAGAGCAGCATAAGGATAAAATCCCCCGGAATACATGTCTTTAATGCCATATTTATTCTTGAAATCAGAAAAATATTCATCAAAACGTTTTCCTGAATAAGTGAATCCTGCAGCTGTTGAAAGCCCTGCTCCTGCTCCAATAAGAATAGCATCGGACGTTTCAATTTTTTCCCTTAATATATCTATATTACTTGAGAAGTTTTTTATAGATTTGTTTATCTTTGTCCTTAAAAACATTAAAAATCACCCTTTCTATCTTTGAATACTGCAAATATTCGGTAACTGTTTTAACTGCTATTTCTGCCGCCTTTTCATTTGGGAAATGAAATTCGCCTGTAGATATACAACAAAATGCGATAGATTTTATATTATATTGATCTGCCTTTTTGAGACACTCAATGTAACATGATTTTAGCATTTCACAATTTTGCTTTGTCGGTTTTCTAATGACAACCGGACCAACTGTATGGATTACATAATCACATGGCAGATTATAGGCATTTGTAATTTTTGCTTGTCCGACTTTTTCTTCATGTCCTTGTTTAATCATAAGATTATTACATTCCGCACGCAATTGAATGCCGGAATAAGTGTGAATAGCATTATCTATACAGCCATGGCATGGCACAAAACATCCAAGCATTGCGCTGTTTGCTGCATTTACAATGGCTCCGCATTTTAATGTTGTTATATCACCCTGCCATATAAATAATCTGTCACGAATGGGAATGAGTGTCTGCGCATCTGTTATCCCTTTGTCTGCAATTTCTTTTCTCAAGTATTCGTCCTGAATTTTTATAAAATATTCGGATACCGGTTTCGGCATTCGTATATTCATAAGCGAACGTAAAAGATATTTTTGTTCTAAAATGTTATTTGGTATATTTATATCCGAATAATGTTCAGACTCATTTATAAGGTGTTCCAATAAAAAATACAATCTTTCGTTCTGTGTCATAATACAAACCCCTTTTCTCAATAAACAAAGCTAAAGTTATATTAATGAATTATTCTGTTTTACATATATTATAAAACTTTACTGCCGGTTTGTAAAGTACGCACAATATTGTGCTATAGTTACCTATATGAAACTATAGGTTTGTCAATGATGTGTTTACAAACGTTATGGTATGATTTATACTTAATCTCTTGACAATAGGAAAGCTTTGTGATATAATATAGTCAATAAATTGACTATAAATAATTTGACTAAGGCGGGAAGTCATGAATAAAGAAGATAAGAAAAACGCATATCTGTATTGCAAATTCAGAGATGAACAATTTGCTCTATATGATGAATACGCAAAACGCCACGGTATGTTAATGAAAACGCTGCTGGTGGTAAATGTACTTTTTTATGCAAAAGACGGAATGACACAGACAGAGATATGCAAGAGAACTTTTCAATCCAAGCAGACTGTGAATTTAATCATCAAAAATCTGCTGTCCGACAACTATGTTACTGTTACCGAAGCGCCGGAAAACAAGCGGAACAAAATTGTCAAAATGACAGAAACAGGACGGGCGTACTGTGAAAAGGTTGTCTGCCATATTACATGGGCGGAGGATACGGCTATGTCCATGTTTACGCCGGAGGAACAAAAACAACTGATCAATCTATCAAGGACGTTTACAAAGAATCTTACTATGCTGGTAAATCAAGAAACGGAGGACTGAATTATGGAGCTTTACGAAGCAATCAGCAAAAGGAAAACAACGAGGGAATTTTTGAATACAGAAGTCGATTTTGAGGCAATTAAAAGAATTTTAGAAGCAGGAAACAAAGCCCCCACCTGGGATCATAACCGCAATTGGAAGTTTATAGTTTTAAGAACCGATGAAGAAAAAGAATATGCTTTTTCCGAAGCCAAAGCTGTTGCGGATAAATTCGATGCCAACAGGTATTTGAATATGCCCAGACCTTATCCGATTACATTGGGTCAAAAAATGTACGGTTACGCTATGCCCAAACAATATACTATGCTGAAAGAAGCGCCGTATGTAATTATTCCTTTATTCAAATCAAAAGAATTAAACGGCGAGTATGTTTCAAAACTAAATCCATTTGCTACGATTTGGTGTGTGATAGAAAACATCTTTTTAGCGGCAACGGCAGAAGGGCTATCCTGCTCAATGCGTATACCGCTGAATAAAGAACACGATATCGTTAAGAAAAAATTGAAAGTACCGCTGACCTATATGATACCCGTATTTATCGGCATTGGTTACGCAAATCCGGAAGAACCGCAATTAGAGCAATATAAACCCGATATAAACAAACAAATACGCTTTGGAAGATGGAAATGATCATAAAAGAAATTGAGGTGAAAAGCGTTATAACAAAATCCAACCTGCCCGTATGTGAATACTCCGTTAACCCATATGTGGGCTGTACACATGGCTGCAGGTATTGCTATGCGTCCTTTATGAAGCGTTTTACAGGTCATGCGGAACCGTGGGGAACCTTTTTAGATGTCAAGATATGGCCAAAAATTAAGAATCCTCAAAAATACGCAGGTAAGGAATTGTTTATCGGCTCTGTAACCGATCCATATCTCCCACAGGAGGAACGATACGGGCGCACACGCGCTTTGCTGGAACAGCTAAAAGGAAGCGGTGCAAAAATCAGTATTGCGACGAAAAGCGACTTGATACTGCGAGATTTAGATTTGATAAAAACTTTCCCGGAAGCACGTGTTTCATGGTCTGTAAACACGCTGGACGAAAGCTTCAAAAATGATATGGACAACGCCGTCAGTATCGAGCGGCGGCTTGCGGTTATGGAAACTTTTCACCGGGCCGGTGTCCGTACAACCTGTTTTGTTTCCCCCATATTTCCCGGTATTACCGATGTAAAGGCCATAATCGACCGGGCAAAGGGGCAATGCAATTTGATTTGGCTGGAAAACCTCAATCTGCGGGGCAGCTATAAAGCGGTGATTATGGAATATATACAGGAAAAATATCCGGAGTTGTTACCTCTCTATCAAGAGATTTATCAGAAAGGAAACCGCAGTTATTGGGAACTAATGGACGCAGAGTTAAAAGCCTATGCCACGAAAATAGGCCTGGACTATGTGACAAATGATGACAGTATGAAGCGGCCTTTTGACGCACCGCCCGTTGTTGTCAATTATTTTTATCATGAGCAGATAAAAAAGTCTGCGAAAAAAGGAGTATAATATTATGGGATCATTACTGTTGGCAGTTATTTATCTGGCTTTTGTAAGTCTTGGCTTACCCGACTCTCTGCTTGGTTCTGCATGGCCTACTATGCAGGCGGAAATGGGTGTTCCTTCATCCTATGCGGGATATGTGTCCATGACGATTGCATTTATGACAATTATATCATCCCTGGTTAGTCCCTGGCTCATCCGGAGGTTTGAGACAAAATGGATTGTGAATGTCTCTATCGCGCTTACCGCGATAGGGTTAGTGGGATTTTCCTATTCAGACCAATATTGGATGCTATTCCTGTTTGCCCTGCCTTACGGCTTGGGAGCAGGTTCCATAGACTCAGCCCTGAATCACTATGTGGCGAACTATTACTCTTCGCGGGTGATGAACTTTCTGCATTGCTTCTATGGATTAGGTGCGGTTATCAGCCCCAATATTATGGCGCTGGCGCTCAAATATGCTCATTGGAACGAGGGCTACAGGTGGACTGCTTTTATTCAGATTGGTATCCTGGTCGTATGTATCCTTTCTCTGCCGTTGTGGAAAGCAAACGTGCAAGCGGATGATAATGCCGAAGGTTCTGCTGGCATCGGGGATGCGTTGAAAGTTCCCGGTGTTGTACTCACGCTGATTGCATTTTTTTCATACTGCGCCGGGGAGGCTACCTGCTTTTTGTGGACGTCCAGCTATTTTGCCGGGACAAAGGAAGGAATAAGTCGGGAAATGATAGCATCTTTTGGGTCTTTGATATTCGGTGGGTTGATGCTGGGCAGGCTGATTGCAGGATTTGTCTCCAATAAATTTGGCGATAAAAAAATGATTCGAATCGGCATTGCGGTAGAAGCGATAGGTATTCTATTGGTTCTAATTCCAAGCTCCGGGTATTATATCGCTGTTATTGGTTTTCTGTTGATTGGCACAGGTATGGGACCCATTTATCCAGCTATTCAGCATATGGCGCCGAATAATTTCGGTAGGAGGTACAGCGCATCGGTTATCGGGCTGCAAATGGCCTCGGCTTATATTGGGAGTACCTTTATGCCCACTGTGTTCGGTCTCATCCAGCAAAATGCAGGGATCGGGATCATGCCGGTGTATCTGATGGCTTTTGCCATACTAAACTTTGTTTTCCTGGAATTAGCGTACCGGGCAATTGCAAAAAATATATGATTTAGGAAAGAAGGAATTACAATGCCGGAATTGCCGGAAGTGGAAACGATCAAGCGTGTCATTGAACCGCAAATAAAAGGGCTTGTGATTGAACAGATTACCGTCAGCCGTCCTGAAGTGGTTGCGTACCCCGCCGCCGATGAATTTTGCCGCCGACTTAAAGGGCAGACCTTTGAAAGTATGAAGCGCCGGGGAAAATTCCTGATTTTCCGGTTGGAAAGCGGCGAGCGGATTATCATTCATTTGCGAATGACCGGCTGCCTGCTGTTGGCACCGGCAGACTATCCGGAAGAAAAGCATACACATATTGTTTTCCTGCTGAATAACGGCAAGGGACTGCGCTTTTCAGACACACGCCGTTTTGGACGTTTTTGGTTGCTTCAAAAGGGTGAAGCAGATATATACAGCGGAATTGAGAAGTTAGGCAAGGATCCGCTTGCCCCGGGCTTTAATGCGGAATATCTGTCTGCCAGATTGGGGAAACGGAAGAAATCAATCAAAGAATGTTTGCTGGAACAAGGTGTGATTGCCGGGATTGGCAATATCTATTCTGACGAGATTTTATTTGCAGCAAGAATTTATCCTGCGCGTCCGGCAAACAGTCTGACCGGAGATGAATGGAAACGCCTTGCCTCAGTTATTCCGGAACGGCTATCGTTCTTTGTCGAAAAAAATGAAATGACACCGGAGGAATATTTTGAAACAAAGGGGCAGGATTACCGCAACACACCGTTTTTGCAGGTTTACGGGCACGAGGAAGAGCCTTGCCCGGTTTGCGGTGAGTTTCTTCGCCGAATAGTAATCGGTGGAAGAAGCAGTATATTTTGCCCGCATTGTCAAAAATACAGATAAACGGATAAGGAGATCATCATGGAAAATACCATTTACGCACTTTTTCAAAAAGTCGTTTCTGAATCCAAACAGAAAATGGCTATAATTTAAAATAACAGAACTATGACTTTTGGAGAATTATCCGATTTGGTGGATATTATTGCAGCGACCTTCCCGGAGAAAATAAGCAGCATTGGTACATAAACGGAAAGTCGGATATGATGAAGTTTCCTGCCGATTCAAGACGACACGAGTCCTCACATAAGAAAAAGGATTGATATATTATGGAATATAAATGCTATAGTTACCTATATGAAACTCTTGACAAACAACAAAAAATATTCTATAATATATCGAAAGAGAAATATAGTTATTAATTTCAGATAAGTTTCAAGAAATATATTAAAAAGAGCAAAAAATGAAAGGACGATGAGCTATGAAAAAAGAATTGCCAGCTTGTCCGGTAGAAACAACATTAATGTTAATTTCTGATCGCTGGAAGGTGCTTATAATTCGAGATCTTCTTGAAGGTACAAAACGTTTTGGAGAATTAAAAAGATCTGTAGGCAATATATCTCAAAAGGTGCTGACGGCTAATCTTCGTTCTATGGAAGGCGATGGCTTATTAACACGTAAGGTTTTTCCGGAAGTCCCGCCACGCGTGGAATATACATTGACAGAAACGGGATATAGTTTAAAACCTATTATTGATGCTATGTTTGAATGGGGCACAAGATATAAAGCACAAAATCATTGATCATATTGTAATATAAAAAATTATATTTTTCCTTTTTTTGCAGATTAAATATTCTTGTTTTGTTTTCTAAAATAAAGTCTATTTGATACTATTTTACCGTTGATTTTAGGTTGGGAAGTAGATTTTAGAAAAAAAACAAAAAAAATATAAAAAAAGTATTGACAAATTGATATTCTTGTGCTATAATAGTTTTTGTCAGTGAGCGTTAGAGCAAACAGATTAATAAAAGTTATATAATGGAGAGATGTCTGAGTGGTTGAAAGAGCCGGTCTTGAAAACCGGTGACGGTTTCGCCGTCCGCGGGTTCGAATCCCGCTCTCTCCTCCATTTTTTTCTTTAATATTTGTACTATATACAAATTATATCAAAATTGAGATGGCGTTTGATATTTATTGTATGTTATGTGGAGAAGTACTCAAGAGGCCGAAGAGGCGCCCCTGCTAAGGGTGTAGGTC
Source organism: uncultured bacterium (assembly GCA_905215805.1). Taxonomy (GTDB): domain Bacteria; phylum Bacillota; class Clostridia; order UBA1381; family UBA1381; genus UMGS1958. Next base: position 30,727 of record CAJMRL010000025.1, read on the forward strand.
GGGTAACCGGCGCGAGGGTTCAAATCCCTCCTTCTCCGCCATTCATAACCTCGCGTGACGAGTATGTTTAAAAAGATAGGTTTTTCCTATCTTTTTTATTTTCTACACTTTTTCCTCACTAATAATTATATGATATTTTTAAGGTTCCAACTATATTATTGAACCTAAGAATCGGACAACTGCATACAAATATTCTGGACGTCGATAGTACAAGTCGGCGTCTTTTTTTGTATATGAAATATGGCGGCAGCAAGGCATTAACTTGCGCCGCCTGTTTGTTTTCTGTATAATAAAGCAGACAGCAAAAGGAGATGATGAAAATTTTGATAGGATATGCCCGTGTTTCATCAACTAATCAAAATGAGGATAGACAGGTCATTGATCTGATCGAGTATGGAGTGTCTCAGAAAAATATATATGTTGATAAACAGAGCGGGAAGGATTTCAACAGGCCGGAGTACATGAAGATGGTCAAGCGGCTTAGAAAAAACGATGTGCTTATAATTAAGAGCATAGATAGGCTGGGCAGGAACTATAAAGAGATTCAAGAGGAGTGGAAGCATATTACGCATAGAAAGGGAGCTGATATTATCGTCTTGGATATGCCTCTGCTTGATACGACTAAAAGCAAGGACCTGCTTGGAACATTTATTGCAGATCTGGTTTTACAGCTGCTGTCATTTGTTGCCGAGAACGAAAGGATAAATATACGCCAAAGGCAAGCAGAAGGTATAGCCGCCGCAAAGAAACGCGGTGTAAGATTCGGCAGACCTCCTATTCCGGTACCGGACAATTTTGAGCAGAATTATCGATTATGGAAGGACAAAAAAATAACAGCTCAACAAGGAGCCGATAACTGCAAGCTGCCATTATGGGCGTTTTATAAATTCGGGCGTAATATGAGGCAGGAGTAATTTTTATTAAATGTATAGGTTTAATGAACCGCAATTCTTTGTACAATTTTTCCAATATCATTCTAACATAACACTCATCTTTTGTCAATACATTTCTAATTTAGACAGCATTTTTTCATCAAATAATATTTTACTAAACCTATAGATATCAAAAAAATATTTATTTCATCTCATGGACATAATGTGTCCACGAGGTATGGTATTATTTTATTATGATAAGTTATTTATATGGTTGACAATGGCATGACGCAAACATATAAGGAGGAATATCTATGGCAACAAGTCATAAAAGCAAAGGTGTAGTGGTAGAGTATAATCCATACAGTCAGAGGATACGCTTTTTTTATGACGGCAAAGAAAGTATCAAAAGTCGGAAATTAGCGGATGAAAAAGATTTTTTTCTTCAGGCGAGGATGGATGAGGTCATTGAACTACTTTTAAAAGCATATGCTGTTCAAAAAAAAGAGTTAAATATTACATTCAATGGCATCACAGAGGATTTTTATGAATTTCAAGCTGCCTGTGCAGAATATATAGTTAAATATAACGATAGACGCAAAATAACGGTGACACTCGGAGAAAGGATGCCGTCTCCAATTGATCAGAAAAAGAAAATAGACGAAGTCTTCAACACGCTCAAAAAAGAGTTGATAGACGGATTAAAGGGCCCCGAAAAAACAAAGTGTGAGGGATATATACAAAAGTATAAGGATGCATCAAGCAGCGAGATCAAAATAATAGTTTTTGGTATTTTTAACTCCGGAAAATCCGCGCTGATCAATGCTGTTTTGGGATACAAAATACTGCCAACCGAAAATACCGATAAGACGAAAATCTGGACCGAGATTCGTAGCGGCAAACCGAGACTTGAGATTATGGTCAATAATAATTCCGGCGCTTCAGACGTATTAAGCTATAACGTGGAAAAAAGCGAAGGTGATTATAAATTGCGCCGGAACCAAACAGAAAATATCCGGCAGGATAATAATGATTTTAAAGCAGTGACTAAATTGTTAGAAGAAGTTGGCAAAGGACAAGACTTCAGCGATGTTATTTATAGAGCGCTTGATGTATTAACTGATGAAAACAAAAACAAGAGGATAATCCAATCCGTAAAAGTGTGGGTTCCGTTTGACAGGACTACGGTCAATAAAAATCTTGTTTTTATTGATCTTCCCGGAAAAGGCAGTATGGATAAACAATCTGGAAAAGATTTTATAAATAATATCCGGAACAGCAGCATCTCAATACCATTGATCGTTCTTGGAAGCGATGCGGTAGCAGGTAAAAATGATATTTCGTTATTATTAGAGGAATATGGCGCTGATATAGATAATTCAAGAAAAGTATATATCATAAATAAAGCAGATACCTTGCAGAAGCTTGAAGAGATAAACACAATTAAAGAGGATTTCCAATTGAACTTCAAATCGCAGTATATGATGACGTCTGCTCTTATGGGTTTGGAGGCGAAATTACAAAAAAACGGGGACGAGGATAACAAGAAATTGTACAAGGACAACTCAAAATATTTTTCTGAGAATAAAGATGAAATGAAAAAAGCTTATAATGAAGATGAAATACGGAATTATATATCTTTGTATCAGCTGTACAAGCATAACAACATATGGGATCCGAGCATCGACGAACAATGCAAGCAGTACAAACGCAAGCACAATAACACCGAAGATAAAATATATGTAAACAGCGGCATTTTTGCGGTGGAAAAAATGCTAAATAAGTTTGCTGAGATTTATGCGGCATGCTATAAATGCCAAAAGGCTGAGGAATATGTTTTAGAGCTTGCCGACAAGGTAAAGACTTTTCTGGAAGAAAATAAAGAGAAAATACAGTCTAATATTGACAGCAACGAAAAGGACAAAGAACGGGCGCTTAATGAGCTAATGAAAAAATTAGGGGATTTTATATCGCCGAACGTCAAAAAACAGCGTAATATAAAACTTCAAATTGACGTTCGGGTAAAAAACTTATCTGACAGCAATGGAAGCGAAATAACTCAATTAAGCAAAACTTTAAAATCATATAAAAGAAAAAACGTGAATAGTGTCAATTCTAAAATAGAAAATATAGAGATGAAATTGAATAGACTACTGGATAGTGCAATAAAGCAAATGAAAGAACAAGCATATGATTTTTACGAGGCATGCCTTGAAAATGAAATATGGAGTTACGTAGATAAGAATGAGGAGTTTTCTGAACAAGTTAAAGCAGTATGCAGAAACGCGTGTATAATGAAAAAAGATATAAAAATCCCGAGGGTAAAGAAGGGGAATATATTTGATACGATAAAAAGATTTTTAGGAGGAAGTGATGAGGTTGAGTAGTGGTAGAATAAAAAACGTACAGGTTAAAGCTTTCGCAAAATCAGCATATG
>CAJMRL010000026.1 GCA_905215805.1 uncultured bacterium
CCAAAAAATGAGGACTTTTGCAATTGCAATCGTCCTCATTTTTCTTGTTATTTGGATTCTATTTTGTCACAGCCCCTACAGTTTTTTATAAATTAATTTTTAGATCTTAAAAACTATTATCGCAATGCTTATTTTTTCTTACTTCTTAAATAACAATTTCATAAAAATACTAATTCCAATAGAAATATTAATTAAGAATTATACATTGTAGTAAATGTTGACAGAGAATATTTTAAATGATATAATTATTACGAACTTTAAAAACAAATCGATTTATCACGAAAAGGGAGAATTCTCATGGAACTAAGGGTTTTAAAATATTTTTTGATGACGGCGCGGGAAGAAAATATTACAAGAGCAGCTGAGAAAATGCATGTTACACAACCAACCTTGTCAAGACAGCTTATGCAATTAGAGGACGAGCTGGGAGTGAAGCTGTTTAAAAGAAGTAAGCACAGTATTACATTGACTGATGAGGGGATGCTGCTAAAACAGCGTGCACAAGAGATGGTATCAATAGAAGATAAAATTTTTCAGGATCTATCATATAATAACGATATGCTGACCGGAATTATTACTATCGGCAGCGGTGAAACACAAAGTATGAACGAGATCTCAATGTTAATTGCCTCATTCCGTCGTGATAATCCGAATGTTAAATTTGAGATCTGCACCGGGATTGCAGATGATATAAAAGAAAAAATAGAGAAAGGCATTGTTGATATAGGTCTTTTAAGTGAACCGGTGGATATAAGCAAATATGAATTTGTACGTATGACGAAAAAGGAACAGTGGGGCGTTATTATGCCGAATGACTGCCCGCTTGCGGAAAAGGAATATATATCTCCTAAAGATTTATCCGGTGTTCCCCTTATAATGGCTAAGCGAGAAGGCGTGAGAAATGAAGTCGCAAACTGGTTCGGAAAATATTACGATAGTCTTGAAATAGTTGCAAGCTGTGATTTATTGTACAATACTGAAGTACTTGTAAAAAGCAAAGTAGGAATAGCAATATGTATCAAAAGCAGTAACCAATATGATAATTTATGCTTTAAACCATTGTTCCCTAAACTTGAAACGGGAGCTGTTCTTGTCTGGAAAAAGCACAGAACCGTTTCGCCTGCCGTGAGTAGATTTATTGACTATTCTAAGGAATACATAAAAGGCATTATTCAGAATACGATGTAAGTATTAGACAATGATAAAAATATATGATATAATATAGGTGTCAAAAGAAAGGCACCTATATTTTTATAATGAACGGAGGCAGATCATGACAATAGATGATGCAAGCAAAAAATACTGCATACCAATAAAAATTTTAAAAGAATATGAAAATATGGGCCTTTGCGGCAGCGTAAAGCGCGTAATGGGTGCATGGCAGTATGATGATCAGGACATTGAGCGGCTTAGTATGATTATGACTCTGCATGATACAGGTTTTTCAAAAGATGATATAGATGAGTATATGCAGCTGCTTATTTCAGGAAAAAATAATGATGAATGTATGAAAATCCTTAATGAAAAAAGACAACATACTCTTGATAAAATTCATATTTTAGAAAAACGGCTTGATAATCTTGATTATCTTAGAAATGAGATGAAGAATCACATAAATAAAGCTACCTGAGAAGAGTTCAATAAAAAAAGAATTTAGAGACAAGGAATTGGGATATCACTGTCAGACCTGGGTACATTAGCTTTGCTAAAGGCTATGCGACGGATCTTCAGAAATTATCCGGAAAAATAAGAAAAATTAACAGACAATTAATCAGGAGGTAAAGATCATGGGAAACAAAGTAAAACAAACAGCAGGCAGAGACAGTTTGGGTGAATTTGCACCTAAATTTGCAGAGTTAAACGATGATGTGTTATTCGGAGAAGTATGGTCAAGAGATGATATGCTGTCATTAAAAATGAGATCAATTCTTACGATCAGCGCACTTGTCAGCAAAGGCATGATCGACAGCTCATTTCAGTATCATGCTGAAACCGCAAAAAAGAACGGCGTTACAAAAACTGAAATGGCAGAAATTTTAACGCATCTCGCCTTTTATGCCGGATGGCCGAATGCGTGGGCGGCATTCCGTATCGTAAAGGATGTTTATGCAGATGACAACAGCAATAACAAAACCCACGGGGGATGTTCGGTTTGGGAGAGGCAAACAGTGCATTTGCACAGTATTTTATCGGAAACAGCTATCTTAACCCACTGACAAATCCAAAAGAAACAGTATTTATCGCCAATGTAACATTCGAGCCCGGATGCCGTAATAACTGGCATATACACCACGCAACAAAAGGTGGCGGACAGCTTCTTCTTTGCGTAGACGGCGAAGGCTGGTATCAGGAGGAAGGCAAAGAGCCGCAGAGCTTAAAAGCCGGTGATGTTGTCACCATTCCGGCAGAAGTAAAGCATTGGCATGGAGCTAAGGCGAACAGTTGGTTTAGTCATTTAGCCGTTGAATGTCCAGGCGAAAACACATCAAATGAATGGCTTGAGCCTGTGGATGATGAAACATACGGCAATTTAAAATGAGTACAAATTACCAAGTCAGTATATCAACTTGAAGTATCTATCCGATATAGTCTTAAATCTCTAATTATAATTCTTTATAAAAAGACACATAAGACCCCAAATGAAGGGATATATGCTGAAAAAATATATAAATAGCATAAAAAACGAACATCCCTGATAGCAATAATTTTTATCAAGGATGTTCGTTTTGTTACTACGTATTATACGCACTCAGCTCCATACACATGTGTACCCCGTTCTGCGAAAATCATTATCCAGAATAAGTGTTTATTCTTACTTCCATAAATCCGATAGATTATATATTCTAAGAGACAGAGCGATAGCTTGTTCTCTTGTTGCTGAGGCATAACCGTTCGCCTCTTCTTCAGTCGTTGTATTTTTCGGTGCAAAATGGGTATCATCAACTCCGTTTATAATACCCATCTTTACCATATAATACACGGATGGCTTTGCATATTCGGATATAAGGTCATCATCTACAAATTTTTTTACACCTTCTGAGTCGAGATAATATTCCGAATCAGTTTCAAAAGTCCAGTCTTCAAATTTATATTTTTTTATCGTACGGCAAAGCATGGTTGCGAGCTGTTCTCTGGTAATATTGCTGTCCGGATCATAAAGTGTATCGCTTATACCGACTACAATATCCAGTGCACTGGCCTTAAGAATTTCATTTTTCGCCGGATTTTTGGATATATCAGTAAATTCCTTTGCCCCTTCCGTGGTAATTTCAGCACCCGAAAGTTTTTGATACAACTGAACTGCAACTGCGGCAAATTCTGCTCGGCTTATTTTTTGCGACAAATCCTCTCCCTGCAGCACATCGGGGATTAATCCAAGCGCATTTGCTTCTGTCACTTCATCTTTGGCCCATTCAGATACTCTTGCAAAAGAAAATTTTCTGTCCTCTTTATTATCTACAACTCCTGTAATATTATCACCTGACACAACGCCATTAAAGGAAATAAAACTCCAATTAGTAGAACTGCTGCCGTCAAGCAGCTTGACGCCCTTCATATAAAAGGTGTTATCAGAAAAATCAAAGGTCCCTTCAAATTCATAGTTAAACCACTCGCTATCGTGTCCCTGCCCTTCAACTGTGGTGACACGTGCTTCCCCTGAAATATTTCCGTTCTCATCGCATTCTTTGACGGACATATTCATATAACGCTCTACGTATATATCGTCGGTAGTCCCTGTATACTGTCCGTACCAGGTTCCGAGAATGTCACTTGCTGAACCTTCAGCAGATACAGCTACATTTGTCCAAATTCCGCATAGCATTGAAAATAACACCAATAAACTAAACATCTTTTTCATCATAACAACCTCCTAAATTAAAAAATACATTTATTATACATATGTATTAAACAAATTATACCACAAATATTGCAAAATGGCAATCAAAAAATCAGATTGCCCTATGTGATAATCAGAGAATTTATTCTACTTTAATTCTTCGTTGATAATAGTCCAAATACTTTTTCATCAACCACATTGTTAGGTCTAAATTCATCCGATTCAACATAACTGCATACACTTGCTATAAGCTGTTTTGATGACGCATCTTCAAGTGACAAGTCAAAGCCGCAAAATAATAAATCCGCATTCCCTACCTTTGCTTCAAACAAAGGAGAGCTTGGTGTGTTGTCCACAAAGTTAGGTACCATTTCTACAATCGGTTTGAAATCTTTTCCGAAGTATGATATATTCACTCCTTTAGATTTATCCAACAGCATTTTCCATTGATAATCAGGATACTTTTCCGTTGGGAAGCTTTCAAATATTGGATGTGAAGTATCAATAATCGCTCCGCACGGCTTCTGTGAGGGAAAATGTACAGGTGACCAGAATACCGGAATAAAACTGCCTTCAATAAGATTTTTCACACAAGCAGCGGTTACTATGGCGCGTCCGCCGTTCTTTATGATATCTTTCAATTCCTCGGCCTTCTTTATTATTCTGACACTTGTATTTATCATGCTGTCTGCAAAAACATAAATATTCCACGAATTTGTATAATTACCAACACTCAATGTCACTTTAAGCTGAGATGATTTTTTTATACTGTTAAGCGGAACACTTATTTTCCTTTCAACAGTTTCGGTCTGATAAAATATCTCTCCGTTGTCATAGATTTTCAGATCAAACACAGGATTTTTAATTTTGTACTGTCCGTAATCATATAAGTCAAGTTCCATTTTAATGGTCTCGGTATTTTTAAATATTCTTTTTGCCCTAAGCAACGGAACAACGCATCCACAGAATTGACGGAACTGCTCCGGCGTAACCAATCCTTTACTGTCAAAAAATACGTCAAGTATTCCTACTGTTGCAGTGCTTTGTCCTGTGTAATCACAAAGTGAAAGCAGCTCAAAGCCGCCGAAATCCTTTGTCCGAAGCGCCGCCTCAATATCCTCCTTATACAGCTTTACCGCCAGATTTCCCGATGCTTTAATATAATCATTTAGTTTATGATATACACCCTTTTTTATCATTTCCTTTTTTATCACATCAAAATTGACCGGCACCATATTGCCTGTATATTTTTCTATAACATCAACATCTGGATATACGCAGTACTGCCCTATTTCAAAGGATATTATCGGAACGGGAACACTGCTTACTGCCATGCTGTAATCAATATCTGTGCTTTTTGCAACGATATCCTGTATATCCTGTATCCTTACCTTGTGACCTCCCGCCTCATATGCACACAAATAGTCCTCACACGGCAGAATAGGGTGGTCAAAGTTGCTTGTTAATGTGTATATACGCCGTTTATCATATGCCTTAACCTGTATAGTAATATCCTCCAGCAGTTCAAAATCTCCCATATTTTCATTACCGTTGGAGAACATTATAAATGAGGGGTGATTGCCGTAGTTTTTTGAAATCGTAACTGCCTCCTGCATATAATACATGCGGTGCGCGCTATCCTCACCAAGCTCCAGAGCACATACATCGAGGTTAAGCCACAGAGGCATTTCAACCGATATATATAAGCCCAGCTCATCCGCCGCGCAGAACGCATTTTCAGGCGGACACCATGCGTGGAAGCGAACATGGTTCAATCCGTAGCTTTTAATTATTCTGAAATTCTTCCGCCATACCTCAATATCTGTCGGAGGATAGCCCGTCATAGGATAAATGGCGCAGTCTATAGTTCCTCTTAACGCAATGGGTCTGTTGTTTAAAAGGATATTCCTGTTCTCTGTCCTTATCCAACGCATACCGAATCTGACGCTCTTTTCATCAACATACCCCCCGCACGCAAGCCTTACATTCAGCATGTACAGCGCAGGATTAAATTCATCCCAATACTCTATATCGTCAATCTCATAGCTCAGGTATTCGACCTGCCTTGAATTGAACAGCTTTTTGGAAAAACACTTTACTCCAAGATTTTTCCCATCGGGCGTTGTAACGGACAGCTCGATTTGCGCGTTCCGCTGTTCGAAAGGAGAATGAACATCATTAATTTCAATCAGCCGCACATCAATACCGTTTTCTTTCGGATATACCTGTATATTTTCTAAATGGAAAATATTCTCGCATTGCAGCTCTATTCTGCCGATAATGCCGTTCCAATACCCCTGCGTGTCAATACTATATCCGCTTGCCATTGTGTCAATATTGAGAAGATTTCTGTTATCAATACGAAGCGTCAGAGTATGCTTTCCTGCCGTCAGCTTACCAGTCAGGTTATAAATATGGGGTGCGGAGAGTTCTATTATCTGTCTGCCTATCCTTTCGCCATCAATCCACAATTCAGAGGCGATATTTACTCGTTCAAAAAAAAGCCTTATATACCTTCCCTCAAATTCCTCAGGTATATCCACCTCACGCTGCAGCCACAGCGGAGCAATATATTCATAACGTTCCCGCGGCGCACGAACCGCTTCTTTCGACAGCTCGCTGTAATATTCCTGTTTTTTTCCTATACCGTTAGAGCACGCTGAACCCGGCAGCATAAAGCCGCTGAGTTCAAATTGCTCATTATAATATTCATTTTTTATTCCGATGTCATCATAGTCAGTTCTATATGACCATGCTCCGCTTAAGTCCAAAATTTTCATAGTGATTAAAACTCCTTGTAAAAATCGTCCCTCATTTCTGACATAACCAGATAGCATTCCCTGTCACAGAGCAGCTTTGCCGGAACACGCCACGGTTTGCCATAATAGAAATTATCCGCAACAAGTTCACCGTCAGCATAAATCTGTGCCACATCATATAAGAAAGGTATTTCTATAAAGCCTCCTCTGCCGGACACTGTAATCCTTTTCCAGACTCTTTGTCTTTCTCCTCCTAGATTCAGTTCTCCATCATAAGGAGGTACAAACGGCTCTCTTACTGCTTCAAATGTTGCTTCTGCCTGACTGAAATCCTTTTGAACAGTGTAATGCTCAAATGCTGATCCATTCCACACATCATATGCAAAGCTGCCGTCCTGTACAGCGCATATATGGCCGTCATATTCGTAAATATCACAGTTATCACCTATATAAAGCTTTCCCGACAGCTTACGCGTATATTTCGCCCTATCCCATGCAAGCGTTACAATTTGTATGTCATTTACTTTAAGTACCGATCCAGGTTCAGCCTTAAGAATATCTCTGTCCTCAAATTTATATTCCGGGGCTATACCCTCTATTGCCGTAAAGAAATATGTATCATTAACCCTGCAAAGCAGCTGCGCTGTCGCATATTCAAGCCTGTTCCCAGACAAGCTAATGTTAAACGGCATAATAAAGCTTATATTTCCGCAAACATCAATAGGCGGAAACTTTACCGTTCCTGCATTGATAACAGCGCTTTTTATATCCTCAAGTTCTGCCAGACGCTGGTAATGATTTATAAATACGAAACCGCCTATACCATCGGTACGCATACAATATCTCAATGATGACATGTCATCAGACTTAACTTCGGATTCCGCTTCTACGGCTTCCATAAGCGCAAGTACATCACCGAAATCATTTACAAACATATGGAGCATATTCAGCAGTCTGTACTGTCCGCGAATCTCACCATATTCCGAAATCGGTGCTTGAAAGTCATATGACAAAATAGAATAATCATTTGGGTATCCGCTTTCTCTTGACTCATTTAAGGTTGACAGCCTGCCGATCTTATTTGTTCCACCCTTATACATATAGTAGCCGACAAGATTATTTCCTGAACCGAGCTTTACAAGAGACAGTGCATAAATGTCCATATCGCTGATAAGCGGTCGTCTGTGATGCGTAACTTGTATTCCGCCGCCTAACTCACAGGTCGCGAATGGGTATTTTTCATACGGCAGCCGCCAACCGTCTTCATCAACATCGCTAATAAGATCTTTTCCTATAGCTGCATCATTTCTTATTTTATTAAACACATAATGAGCTGACAACGGAAGCCTGCCTGTATGCTCCGTCCACGGTGCTTCCGGATATGCTCCGAACACAGGAACAAACTCGTCAACCGGAATTTTTGCACCGTAAGCGCTGTTCCATCCCGTAACGGTATATATCGGGGCCTTAAAACCTATGTCAAGCGCAAGCTTCTTTAACTCAAGAAGATGCTCCGCATTGTCAACAAGTTCATTTTCAATCTGTATTCCTATGATATTTCCGCCATTTTCATAAAATAAACCGTTTACCTGCTCATATATTTTTTCGTACCATATCCTTACTTTTTCCATATATCCGGGATTATTATCGCGCAGCTTAAACGTTTTTTTCAAAAGCCAATCAGGGAAGCCGCCATTGCGGCATTCCCCGTGTGCCCATGGACCTATGCGGATTATTACATCAAGTCCCGCTCTTTGGGCGTCCTTAATAAACTTGCGTATATCACGGTCACCTGTAAAATCAAATTCACCTTCTATTTCCTCGTGATAAATCCAAAACAAATATGTAGCAACAGCAGTGATACCGCCCGCTTTCATCTTGCAAAGCTCGCGATACCAGTTCTCGCGAGCATCGCGGACAAAATGATATTCACCCATAACACCTATCCATGGCTTGCCTTCGCGCGTAAAATACAGACTTGTAACGTCAATACGCTCTCCTTTGGTATTTGTACCACCCATGTTCAGGTGGTTTTTTAATATATCAGATTTGTGATAAGCTTTGAATTTATAACACATCGTTTATTCTCCTATTTTCTTAATATATCCTTAAGTCCTGCATGGCACTTGTCAATCTCAAGACCCTTTAAAGCATACTTCTTTGCTTTTTCCTTGTCTCCCTTGCCGAGATATCCGAGCGATTTCATAAACAAGCAGTGCACCTTATTTTTCTTATTCAAATCGGCATCGAATATTAAGAAGTCAGGAAGTGATACAGCGAAATAATCAATTTTAATATTATCATTCATATGTATATTTGCATAATCAATGAATGTATCAAATCGATTCTGCGCTTCATCTCTGTCTCCTAATTCTTCAATAGCCTTTGCAGCATAGTACATCATTTCCGGCGGCTGGTCATTGTAGTACATGGCTGATGTAAGCTCAAATTTACCCCTTGCCGCAAGCTTAAACGCGCGCTCCCGCTTCTCCTCATCTTCATATAGATATCCTAACATATAATAGATGTCGTTGTCAAGATTTCCTATTAATTTACCCTCACCCAGATTATGCGGATATACAAGAGCACTTTCCAGAAACTCTATAGCCTTTGTTTTGTCGTTTTGCGCCTTTGCCATATTTATCAGCGAAATTCTATACTGAGCCGGAATTTTACCTTCACCGCCCTCCCACGGGTGGAAGTTATGATTCATAATACGATTGTATGCATTTTCATACTCACCATTCATATTTAAAAGTGTAATATACTCTGTATATAAATCATCGCGCTGTTCCAATAATTCAGGGTTAGCATTCATATTGTCAAGACGCTCCTGCAAAGAATAATTGAGCATTTTATAAAGCTGGTCAAGTTCAAAGAATACACGTGCGTCAGACTTATCCATACTAAACGCTTTTTCCATCGCTTCCTTGGCGCGGTCCGTGTCATGGAGTTTATTGTAATATGCAAGAGACAGATTTCTGTATACTGTCGGAAGATTTATCTTATCTGCACAGCTTTCCCATAACGATACGCTTTCCTCCCAGCGTCCCTTATCATAGAACAGATTGCCAAGATAATATGCCGCATAGCTTCCTCCGTCCTTTACCGCATGTTTAAGTACTGCTATATCCTCTATGCGGTTAGGAAAGCAATAAAGAGAGCTACTTTGTTCAGCCTTTTCAAGCTCTGATTTATCGCCCGTGCAGGCATATCTGTAGTAATGCACCATAGGCTCATTATCGTTCGGTGCGATAGCCAAAATTGCATCCGCCTCACTGTAAAGTCCAGCTGCAATATATGAAAGCGCAAGCTCAACATAATTGTGATTGTCACCGCGCATAACAGCCTTTAACTCATCAAGTCCTTTTCCTGTTATCTTATAAAGCTCATAGCGGCAGCCATGATCAAGTGAGTCTATTTTCCGAGTATCCTCTGCAAAGGCGATTGCCTCTTCTATTCTGCCTGTAATACGTAGCAATACGGATTTTAAGGTTCTTGCTTTAAGATTGTGAAGTCCCTTTACAAGAGATTTTTCAATATATTCAAGTGCTTCTTCATAATCGCCTCTGCCTGCCGCAATACATGCAAGCTGATAGAACGCTTTATCCTGCATGTTTCCGTCCCATACCGCCTTATAAAATGCGTCAAACGCCTTTTCTGTATTGCCAAGCATTTTTAACGCAAGGCCAAGATTATAATATGGTTCACAGTCATAAGGATTTGGATTTTTCCATGTTGATGACTTAACCGCTGTGGTAAAATACTTTACGCTTTCCTCAAATCTGCCCCTGTTGTACAAATACTTTCCATAGCCGTTGTTAATACGTATATCGGATGCATCACGCTTTAATCCTTCAAGATAGTACAATTCGGGCGAATATGTAGCATGACGGTATTGCTCTAAATGTGTAGCCGCAAGAAAAAGCTTTTCATTTGTGTCAAGCTTTTCAGGCTCAGGAATTTCCTCTGCCGGCGACGGAACAGGCTCGCTGTTCTTCACAGGTGAATATGTAAGAATAATTTTAGTGTCCTTGATTATATTAGCCGTAATATCGTCAAAGCATATGCCGTCTGCATTAATTTCTGTTTCAAATATATCAGCAGGCTTCATATTTAATGTAGCGGTGTAAAATTCACTGCCATTATTATATAACTTTATTTCCGCATTTTCAAGTTCTGACGGAGTATATACAGTTACTGCAATTTTAGTATCCCTCTGTTCAATGTTGATCGCCGCATCAAGCGAAGCATTTTTTACCGCACCTACTGCCTTATACGGCATAAAGTATTGAACAAAAGTCTTTTCCTCATACGGCTTCAAGAATGTGAAATCAGGCTGATTATCAGTAAATACGCCTGTCATAAGCTCAATATACGGACCGTTTTCGTCTGTCAAGTTCCTGTCCCAAGCCTTTCCGAAATCGCCGTTTCCCCAGGTCCACTGCTTTTTACCCGGTGAAATATGATGGTCGGCAATATGCAGAAGTCCCGCTTTCTTTTCATAATCATAATTGCCTATAAAATTAAAATCAGAGTGATATGCCATATACGAAGTCGGAACAGGAATATTTTTATAACGTGAAATATCTGTACCCGGCGCATAATTGACTTTGTAATATTCTCCGTCCGCAATCGGGAATTTTGACACCGCGCGTTTGCCGTGATCCATAACCGCGTGAACATCGGGCGGAAAAATCGACTGTGTATAATCATTTACCGCAACGGCAGGGTTCGCCCACCAGAGAAATGTCTGCGGTCTGTCGGTCGGGTTATATACCTGTCCTTTAATTTCAAGATACGCCTTGTCGGGATAAACTGTAAAGCCTGCCATACCCTTTGTATGGAACATCTTTTCCGTTTCTCCGACCCATACAGTAACAGAACCGTCCGAATTTTCCTCAATGGTGTAATCTACATTGTCAAATGTAGACGGTCTGTGGTGCTGCGGCCAGTTAAATTCAATACCGCCGCTAACCCACGGGCCTGCAAGTCCTACAAGCGCGGGTTTTATAACCTCGTTGTAGTAAACCGCGTCATAACCGTTTGTTTTATCGTAAAGACGCTGAATTTTACCGCCGATTTCAGGTAAAATCATAACGAGTATGTAATCATTTTCAAGAAATATTGCGTTGTATTCCTTGTCTGTCTTTACATCGCTAACGCCCTCGCATACGGGGTGGGGATAAACGCGTCCGCTTGACCCCTGATACACACGCTTTTCCAAAAACATCGGGTTTTTATCATACTCCGAAAGCTCGTATGTGGGTATTGTTACCTTTTCTTGCCTTAAAATAACCTTGCTCATTTTTTTATCCTCCATTTATTATATTATTTTAACTCCGCCCAACGGACGAATTTTAATTTCGTGGCAGCTTTCTTCTCCAAAGAGCCTATCCATTTCCGCCTTGTATTCGCTTAATTTGCAACTGGGAACAAATGCTTGTATAGTTCCTGCAAATCCGCCGCCGTGGACTCTTACAACTCCCTCGCCCCATAGTATTTTCTCGCTTGCCATAATCGCAAGCGGTATTTCTTGATTTAACGGATTTTTCGGAGAGTATAAATTTTGTAGCAGCTTTGCTGATGACATACCCGATTCCTCTACAATCGCAAGAAAACCAAAAATATCTCTGTTTTCAAGTGCGGCTGCTTCATCTATCGCACGTTTGTTTTCATCAAAGAAATGTGCGGCTCTCATAACAGCGCGGTCGCTGTATTTTTCTCGTAGTTCGGGAATTGCTTTATAAAACATCTTCTCATTAACTATTCTTAAATAGGGCTTTTTAAAATATTCTGCAATCTGTTTCATGTCTGCGGGGACTGCGACATAATCATCTGTCAAATCCGCGTGGCTGCCCTTAGTATCTGTTATACAAATATGTATGTTTTCTTTTGAAAAATCATATACCTGTTTTTTTACAACGGGATTTTCAGTATCCTCAAAGTCAATAAATACCAAGCCGCCCGTAGCGCAAGCCATTTGGTCCATAAGACCGCATTGCTTTCCGAAATATACATTTTCAGCATATTTGCCTATCTTCGCAATTTCCTCATTATTTGCTTTGCCTGCATTATACTGTTCATTTATAATTGTACCTATCAGCACTTCAAATGCCGCTGATGATGAAAGCCCCGCGCCGCCTATGACATTTGAGGTTGTATAAGCATTAAAACCTCCGATATTTATACCCTTTTCTATAAACCGAGCCGCCACGCCTCGTATAAGCGCCGAGGATTTTCCAAACTCCTCTTGATGTACATTCATATCCGACAGTTCCACGATGTCCTCAGAATATCCCTCGGATTTAACTCTTATAACATTCTCGTTATTAAATCCGACAACAGCTATTACATCAAGGTCAACCGCCGCAGCTAATACGCAACCGTGTTGATGGTCGGTATGATTTCCGCCTATTTCCGTTCTGCCCGGCGCAGAAAAAAGCGAAAAATCTTTATTTTCGGGATAAAGCTGTGTAAATTTTTCTGCCGCCGATAAATATCTGTCTTTTTGCTTCTCTAATGCGTCCGTACCATAAAGAGATATAAGCATTTCGTCAAAACTTCCCGATGTGAGTTTATCTTTGAACTTATTAAAATTCATATACACTACTCCTTTTTTACATACACATTTTACAAATCTTTCCCATATCATCGGGATTGAGTTTCTTTCTCTCACCCATACTATAAAAATTATGTTCTTTTAGTTTTTTTAGCAAAATTCGGAATTATTTTTTTATCTAATCCGCAAGCCGACATATGAAATTATTGAACATTTAATCATCTCGCAAAATGCTATTTGAATTTTTATCACTTTACTAATTATACAACTGCTATAACAAAAAATCATTAGATATTATTGCGACAAAATATGAAATTATTGCTTGAAATAATTGTTTTGTTATGTTACACTGTTAATGAGGTGAAGCAAATGGGAAAATATGATGAAAAAATTTTAGATAATTCTATTTGGATAACGGCAACGCCTACAGAATTTGCAAAAACGCTTCCGTTTTATATAACAGAAGCGGGACACTTTACCGCCGAAAAGGATTATATGGTACAGCGTGAAATGCACGACAGCTTTTTATTGCTTTATACTATTAACGGTGAAGGCTCCGTCAGGTCGGGTGATTTTGAGTTTTCGCTCCCGTCTGATTTTGCGGTAATTATTGACTGCCATATACCGCACGAATATCATAGTATATCAGATAAATGGGAATTTATGTGGATACATTTCGGCGGAAGCGGCATTTTTCCTTTATTTGATATTACATATCCAAATAATTCTATCCGTGCTGTCTGTATGGAAAATGCAGAGGATTTCGACAAAAGAATAAATGATATTATAGATGAGGTAAAACAAAACGATATTGCCGCTCATATTCACATTTCCTCACATATGCACTCGATTTTTAACGCGGTATGCCTTGCCGCACTTGAAAAAGACAATGTAAGTATAAAGCATAACAGCGCCGATGATGTGCGCGCTGTCATAAAATATATTGAGAAAAATTATTTTAATCAAATTACAGTGGACGATATGATAAAGGATATTCATATTTCAAAGTATCATTTTATACGCAGATTTAAACGGGCTATGGGAATTACACCGTACAGCTATCTGACAAATTACAGAATAAATATGTCAAAAAAATTTCTTCGTTCTACCGATAAGACTATTTCAGAGATTGCGGAAATATGCGGTTTTCTTGACACAAGCAATTTTATAACGCATTTTAAAAAACATACGGGACAAAAACCGTTACAGTACAGACGCGATTTTTCATAATATAAAACACCGTTTATCAGATTAAAGACTGATAAACGGTGTTCCGTTTTATGCCAAGAAGTCAGCTACTTTTTTTTCAATATTACTCTCCGCAAACACGTTCAATCCGTGATTTTCACCCTCTAAGATTTCAAGAATGACATTTTTCATACATTCTTTATATCGTTTTGAGCCTATAACTCCTACTGCTTCATCATTAGAGCCGTGTATGATAAGGGTTTCACCCTCAAACATTGATGTAGTTTCATATATCGGAAGTGTTCGGGCAATTCTGAAATACAAACCGCCTAAATTAAACTTTTCCTTTTCTACATTAGTCATTGTAATGTGTTCGGGAATATTATGTATGTCATACGGTATTCCGAAGCACGAGCCTTTTTGCGCGTCGTCCTTAATAGTTGCGGCAGGCGCAAGCATTACAAGTTTTTTTACATATTCTCTGTAATATCCCGCAATCATACCTCCGACAAGCGCGCCCTGTGAATGACCGATTATATAAATATCCGTAACAAAATCCAATCCCCGAACATAATCTATAATTTTTGCTGCGTCAAGAATTTCGCTGTAAACATTCATATCAGAAAAATCTCCGTCGCTTTCGCCGTGTCCGTTAAAGTCAAACTTTATAATTGCAATTCCGCGTTCAAGCAAAGCGTCAGCAATCTTATTATTTCCGTCTTTGTTTGCCATAAGTCCGTGAAATATTATTGCTACGGGCGACTTTTCTGCGTTTGGTCTTAATAAATCTCCCCGCAAGTTAAGTCCGTCCCTTTTAATAGTTATATTCATTTTTATCCTCCTATAATCTGCTGTGCATTCTCGTCTGTCATTGATATTTTTATATTATCAACACTTACTGTACCGTTAGCTTTTGCGGCGCGGATATACATTGAGCCGATTTCAGTTATGGCATTACTGCTGTAAAAATTCAAATCCGTAAGCTCCTCTGATATACCGTCGCTATTGGTAATCTTAATATTTACTTTCTTGTTTGTAAAATCTACATCAGCGGTCATATGCAGCCACGAATCTATTAAATTACTGCTTACCGTTGTACCGTTGACTTTAAACGTACTGCCTGTATTATATTCAAAGGCTATAATATGTCCGCTTGAATTTGAAACAATACCCCAGTCATAGTTATTGTCACTGAATGTCGGAGCTGTATCACCTATAGTAAACTGGCTGTTTCCGGCTGTTCCTTTTGGTGCAAATTTTAAATCCGCTTCAATTCTTACAGTCTTTCCTTCACAGTCGATCGGATCAATTTCAGTACATGCACCTATTGTACCTCCGTTTGATGCATATTTCAAATACTTGCTGTTGCTATCCTCAGCAACACTAAGCGCTGACGCTGTTCCCTGCCATGCACTTTGGTCTATAACATAATTCTCAAAATCCTCATAAAATTCATATTGACCTGCAAGATTAAACACTAGTATAATTTCAGTATTAGCCGTAAGATTTACTGTTGTCTGTGAAGCTGATGCATTAAACTTATACAGATTTGTTTTTCCATCATCATTTTTAGAAGTGAAATCCACAGTGTATGAATCAGGAACAGTATAAATGTCACCTACATATACATCATCTGTAATAATGTCATCATCCTTTAAAGAATCACCCAACTCGTCAACATATTTAATTGTCACCGTTGCAGGTGTCAGCTCTGCATCAGATGTCATTTCAATATTAACTGTTGTCGACTCCAATGCCGGAATAAGCTCAAGCATCTGCTCTGCTGCGCGGAAACCGTCTGCGGACGCCGATATAATATAATCCCCCTCGCATAGCATATATACTCCATCACTATTCGGTAATATTTCCGCTTTTGTAATTGCATCGGTCACTGTTATCTGTGCTGAAGATATGTCAGATTTATCCGACGCATTTATTGCATTTACTGTTATTGCGTATTGCGGAGCAGTTACGACCTTAAGATTAACATTATCAACATAGCAAGCCCTGTCATTGTTTGCATAGTTTGTTTTAAATTCTATAGATGATATATCGGACGATATATTATCTCCTATTTTTCCTTTAAGCACAATATCTTCTCTACCGCTTCTCGAAACAGTAATGGTTACCCTTCTCGCTGTAAAATCTATTTCATTTTTAAAGTGCGCCGGATCATTTGCAAGTGCTAAGCTATTTGAACCGCTGAACAATTCGTTAAATGCAGACGTATCCGTATCAATCGAATTTCCGCCTATTTCGGCACTGAAATTTCCGTCGTATATACCCAATTTCACTCCCGCAATAACATTGCCATTTTTATCTGTAATGCTATAAGAGGTATTTTTACCGGAAAGCTTTCCGACATAAATGTCAAATTCCGCTTTGACCTTTTCACCTGACATGATTGATATTGGGTTAGAATAAGTCATCGTGGCACTTCCTGTTGACGCGTTATTCAACTTTATCTTACCGTCTGTCAAAGATGCTCCTCCGGTAGTTACAAATGGATTTACACCACTATCATCATTCAGTGTTTCATCAAAGCTCCATGTATTATTAATCTTTTCAACGCCGTTATTATCCGGGTAAATATTCACTATTGTATTCTTTACTTCATTAATCGCTTTTTCCCCGTAAATACCTGTTCTCATATAATATACACCCTTCGCATTATTTTCGAACGGAATATATTTGTATGAATTCGCTGCAACATCTTCTCCATGAATATATTTGATATTATCCGCCGTAATCTCCTCTGTAATCTCACAGTCAGCAATCAGTGTTACTGATTTTTTACCGATATAATCGCTTAAATCCGTCTTAATGGCAATACTGTCGCTTTCCGCTTCCGTAACTACCATTCCATACTCCTTATACGGTGCTAAAAGATGCATATTCGTAAAGCTGTCAAACACTGTCACCGCATATGCATTTGTTTGTGACGGCAATGTCACACTTATCGGAACATTTAACTGACCATTTACAACCGTTCCTGATAAATCTACTTTTGCAAAATTAACTGTAGTCATATTTCCCTGTGCGTCATAGCCTGTTATCGCAACAACAGCGTTTTCATATTTATCTGTCAGCTTAATAAGATTTATGCTGTTGATTTGCGAAGCTGACTTATCAATCGTACCTACAAGAAGATCTGGATCATATATTTTTTTGATGCTTGCTGTTGAAGCTTCATCATTATATGAAGGGATTTCTTCTATAGCTGTATTATAGGTAGTGTTGTAGCTTTCAGGTGCACCGAAGTATGACTCTGTCACTTCTGTGCCTCGCGTAAGCACCATCTTATCTATTACAACACCCGGTGATACATTATATAATCTCAGTGTATGACTTCCGCTTTCCGGAACATTTACGGTGGTTCTCAGTTTCTGGGAATTGTCAAGAACCCCTCTTGCCCACGCATCTGCCTTGTTATCTTCTCCTGAATATGTACTTGTACCCTTTAATAAAGTTGGCTCATTATCATCAATGCCTACAGCAAATATCATATTATTGCGCTCATTAAGTGTTGGCATTCTGTAAATATCAAGGGTATATGTACCGCTGTTTTCAAAATATATATCATACTCAAGATAAGCAGAATTTGTTGTATTCGGAGTTTCTACATTTACTGCTAAATCAGGATATGCTTTTACGCTGTCACCGCTTCTGCCGAAATCCTTTTCTATTTTCCATTCATAATCACCATTTGATACCGCGTTTGAATAGTTCTCCACTTCTATTGAAATAGTTCCGCCTGCTTCAACATACGTTTTTTCTCCAAGTGTAACGTCAGGATTGGAGATATTTACGGTAATATCCTTTGTGGCAACCGTCCAGTCACCAAATTTCTGCGATACTGTTATAACCGCGCTTGAAGTACCAACAGGAATTTGCGCGGATTTATCAAGACTTACATAAACTCTGTCGCTTCCGTTCACCGTACCAGATGTCTTACTGAAATCAATATATTCAGCATCTGATGTTACAGTGTAATCCAAAGAGCCGTAACCTTGGTTAATCACATCAATAAATTTATTATATGTATCATATACTGAAAGATTTATAACTTTTTCCTCATCAATCGAAGTCTGAGAATCAACCGCAATCTCAAGAGATGTGTAATCCAAAGAGGACGGCGTGTTTACGCTCAGGTCCGTCGTTATATGAGCATCGCAGCTTTGCAGCTTTGACGGATTAATATTCATAATTTTATTCCACTTTCCGTTACGGAGCGAGTTAAATGTTAATGTATCAGTATCGATTTGTTCTGCCGCTTTCGCTGCTTCATTTGCATACTGATACGGCGCTGTTCCTCTGCCTTGTTCTGCATAGAGATTTGCGCGGTCAGTCTGAATATAATCAGTCATCATATTAGTGAAAGAACGTATAGGATACAGTACAAGCTCATAGAAGGAGTCCTTTTTATCTTCGGTTAACGATGCATACATTTGCTCTGCTTTAACAGTGAGATCCTTGCAACGGTCAAGATAACGCTTTCCCTCATCTCCGTATGCCGTCACCGAAATTTCACCGCTTCTTATAAATTCAGGACGCTTTGAATTAGCAAGTTCATAGTATTCATCCATTATTTCAGCATACTTACGCGCGTCCATATCGCCCAAATTAAAGTCACGCTTTGCCTTCGCAGCAAATATATCGTCTATATTCTCATTTCTTATGTTTATATCACGCGCAAGCTTTAAGAAATATTCAATATCATTTTCCGCAGGCTTTAAATCTCCGACATTTAAAATCCACATCTTATCCGCGCCCATGTCATATGACTTGCCCATTTCCTCACGTATAAGTCCCGGCTGTGTTGTTGTGAGCCACAGATAGCTTGTGGGCCAGCCATAATACGAAACATGATAATAAATACCTGTACGTCCTGAATTTGCGCGTTCAGTATCATCCGCATTCTGTCTCACATATCCATAGTTATCGTCCGTCCACATAATAGTAACGTCCTCGGGGATTTTAAGCTGACCCGCATTATAATACTTAAGAATATCCTTATACGGAATGAATACCTGAGGAATTTCAGTTATATCTTTACCTGTTTTTACGCAGATTTCCTCTTGAATGATTTTCCGCTGACATGTAATAATTTCATTCAGCGCTGTAACATAATCCATATTTGTCTGGAATGATCCATCATGAACTCCTCTCATACCAAGTGAATATACATTTTCATATATTCCGTATTTATTCACACTCTCACGCCAATAGTCTTCAAGAAATTCTCTGTTATAAACAGCCTTTCCGCTATTATCATGATCCGTCCAGTAATATGCTACCGACTTTCCGCTTTCATTTTTGATCGCTTTATAAAGCGGCTTATCCGGATTTGCCGCCTCCCATTTATCCTGAAATGCGTCAAGCTCGCCAAGATTATTTCTCAGAAGCGGCTCACAGTGTGACGAGCCCATTACAATACCGTATTTATCTGCAAGTTTTGCATTTTCCTCATCATTGTGGAAAGCAGGAGAATATTCATGCATTGCGGGCCACAAGTAATTTGCCTTGAGCCTTAATAAAAGCTCAAACACCTTTTCATAGGTTTCATGAGTCATTGCTTTTCCGTTACCGAGAGCTGTTGACCACTGATTTAAATTATATTCGTCATTTATAAAAATACCTCTGTACTTTACGGAAGGCTCTCCTTCTGTATATCCATCCTCGGGCAGATTTATATAAAGTTCGTCTGCATGCGTTGGATCAACATCTGACCACCATTTCCATGGTGAAACACCTATTTTTTCACATAAATCATAAATTCCGTAAATTGTTCCGCGCTTATCTGAACCTGCAATGACAAGCGTGTTATTTATATTTTGGATTGTGAAACTTTCCCACTTATTTTCTATCTCACTTATGTTTAATTCGCCGCCTATCGCAAGTGCGTCTATAGTTTCGCTCATGCCCAGCGTGCCAATAACCACATCAACGCTATCCAAATTCACATTTTTATCTGCTGCCATACCTAAAACGTCTGTCAGCGGCTCCATATTTTGCGACCATACAAACGCCTTAATTTCACCTCCGTCAGGCATCGTAAGAGCCTTTTCAAAGCTGAAACCCGTAACATAATTATCTGCCGAAAGTTTTTTATCTGTAGCTTTTTCAACTCCTGCAAGTGCTTTATTTCTATGATACACAGCAACAAAACACTGCGCATCATCCTGAACTGGTGAATTAAGCGAAACCGACATTGCTTCCCCATCTATAGAAATCCCTGCTGCTGCCTCACCACTCTGAGCAGTTATATCATCACTGTTGACTTCGGGGGTTATTCCCGTAACAGATTTTATATCTGTTGACAAATCTCCTGCGGCGCGTATCACGCTTTCATAATCATCAGCATCAATATGTATAACAGGTGTTTTGTTTTTATCCACCAATACAAAACCGTCGTTTTTAGATGTCGATACATATCCAGATACCGAATTATTAACTGTCTCAGATTCTTCAGCTGCCGTTCCGGGTATTGCCGAAAACATTAACAACGAAGCTAAAACTACTGCCGCTGATTTTTTTAGCATATTAATCTCCTCCGTCCTGTTATTTACATCGTTTAATATACAATTATCTCTTATATTAATTATAATCTATACTTTGATAGTTAACAAGACACTTTTCCGATATATATGCCTCAAAAACGATATTAACGATAATGATGCTTTGAACGATATTCGCGCATTGACATGCCCGTATATTTTTTAAAAGTCTGCTGTAAATATTTTAGTGTGATATTAAAAAGTATTGGAATGTTTTCAATCGGTCTGTCTGTATTTTCCAAAATATCCTTTGTAATATTAACGCGAAGATTATTAATATACTGTATGATTGTCATACCTGTCTCTCTTTTAAATATTCTGCCGAGATGGTCTGCTGTAACAAATCGGCGTCCTGCAATTTCTTTTACCTTTGGATTTCTATATATATTGTTTCTTATATAACGTATTGTTTGGTCAACCAACATATTTTTGCTAAAGATATGTTGTTCACTTATACTATACCGTCTGAAAATAACAGGCAGCATAGAAAGCATATGTCCTAAAAGAGCGCTTTTTCTCGCCGGAGCATTCTCATAATATTCATTTATCATTCTGACAATATAATTACGTATTTCACACATATCATTGTCAGTCACCTTTATATAATCCCGTCCGCTGTTATTAAAAAAAGATGCGAGACCCATAAACTCTTCCGCATAATTTTCCCATTCACCGCGCAAAAATTCCTTTTCAAAAAGTATATAATGGATTTCAAAATTATAATTTTCTGCATTGATGTTTTGTGATTTAAACTCCGCACCTATACCGGGATTTACAACAAAAATATCCTTAGGTTGTGAATTAAATTCCTGATTTCCGATTTTAACAATCCCTTGTCCATATGCTATATATGAGATAAGAATAAAATTTCTATTTGCCGGAATGGTATAATTATCTACCCATTTGTGTTCTATATACATCGCTAAATCATCTTTAATAATGTCCTTTGACATTTCTGACTTCATAAATACCCCGCCTTAATAGTTCAGCGCAAAGCCCCCGATCATGCTGCCTATAATCCTTATGCATGATCGGGGGACTTATGCTATGTCCCAATTCTTTTATGAAACTGTATCTATTTATTTGTTATATTCCTCAAGACAAGATATAACATCTTTTTTACACGCCTAAATTTTCTGCGTTACCTCCAAACATCTCATATGCTTTTATCAACTGTCTGTCAACCGTTGTCTTTAATTCTTCAAATCTATCCTCTATCTTGACCTGAGTAGGAATATCAAGTACTCCATTCGCACATAAATTATTCTGTGACTGAAAATATATAACTGCGCTTTGTAAATCTGACGTAAATACATCATCATCGGTTGAACCTGTATACATACTTAAAAGTGCAAGCTTTTCCTTTGCCGCAATAATGTTTTTTCCTGTATCGCCAATTGAATTTTGTGTTGTAAAATCAAATGGCGTAAACTGTGTAGAATCAATACTTTGAGTTGTATTTTTTACATACTCATCCGGTTCAAGCCCTACATAATTTATATCTCTATCATTTCTTGTTATATACTTTCCTACCGTCAGCTTAAAATAAGTACCGTTTTTAAGCGGATATGCCGTCTGAAATACAGCCTTTCCATATGTAGTTTCTCCTACAAGCTTTCCTACGCCTGAATCCTGTATTGCACTTGCAAGCACCTCTGCTGAGCTTGCTGTATTTTCATTTACAAGTGCAATAATGTCAAATTCAGGATTTTTCTGCTCCGAATTATATGTTGTGGTATTGTCACGAGATACCACATCTATAATTTTACCCTCCGGTACTATCATTTTTGCTATTGTTATAGCAGAAGTAAGAACGCCTCCTCCATTATCTCGTAAGTCAAAAATAACGTTCTTGATTCCTTCTTGATGGAATGTATCAAGCATAGTTCCAACATCATATGCTGTTTCATTTCCGAATGATATTATCTTAATATAGCCTATATTACCGTCAAGAATGGCACTTGTAGCAGTAGCCGTTTTTACTTCTGTACGAGTTCCCACAAGTGAAATTTCTTCTCCGTCTCTTAAAACAACTATATCAACTGTAGTTCCAAGCTCTCCCACTATAAGATCTCTTACTTCAGCTAAGCTTTTACCGACACAGTCCACTCCATTAACCGCTGCAATTTTATCCCCAACTTTAAACCCCGACTGTTCTGCGAGGCTGTTTTCTTCACTGAATCCTTCTATTTCTACATATTCACCATTTTGAGCTATAATAACACCTATACCAAAAAACGTTTTATTTACACTGTTTACAAATTCCTGATATTCCTCAGCAGTATAAAAATCAGACCACGGATCCAGGCTCCTAAACATTGATTTTAAAAGTGCCCACAGCATTTCATCATTTCCGTCCAAAAGCTTAGAAACACCCATAAGCATTGCGTCATCTGCAGTAATTGTATCATCTATGTATAATTCAGAGATATAATTTGCTACCTTTTCAAAGGATTGATAGTTATTGCTTAAATCTAAATCATCCTCATTAGTTTCTTCGCTGCTTGCCTCGGGTGAAGATTGAGGTGATGCTTCAGGAGATGCCTGAGGCGAAGCTGTCACAGCGGCTACTGTTTCCGAATTTTCAGCATATTGAATTGCCTCAGGAGATGCACTTATCATCGGAAAATCAATAACAGGAGCATCATTAAGATTTAAATCTATATCACTGTTCAATGCTTGTCTTGCATATTTTCCCTGCTCCGAATCATTTTCCGCCAATACACCTATAGGAGCAGCAAGTATTGCCGTACATAAAATCACAGAAATTATATTCTTTACTTTTTTCAATTTCATCATTCCTTATATCATAGCTTTTTCACAAAAATTTCAATATCATTTAAATAGCTTACGCCCTGCATTTCAAGAGTGTATACTATTCTTAATCTGCCTCCGTCTTCAGAAAGCTCATTTAAGATTCTTTCGGTTTTAACCTCCATATCAAGAATACCATACGGCATGTAATATTTAGAAAAAGTTTTTTTACCTAAAACATATCTTATATCAGACTTTACGCTTCCGCTTCTTTTTATATGCACACTATCCATATCTGTAATAACTGTAGTAGTCTGCATCTCTTCATCATATTCGGTTTTATATATAAGATAAATCTTATTATTTTTTATACGGCAGCTCCCTAAACCTTTTTCTTCAATAATTTCAGTTTCATTATCTGCCATTTGACGATTTTTTATATAAAACGTAAATACATCGGTATTTTTCGATATCAATCTTTTTTCACCTATCTGTCACTTTCTCTTTTAACTAATTTATCGCGCCCAACTTATCAAACGCTTATTTCACTCTCTCTTGTGCAAGCTCTATCAACTTGTCAAGCAATTCTGAATAACTCAATCCTTTAGCTTCCCATAGCTTAGGATACATACTGATATTAGTAAATCCCGGAAGAGTATTCACTTCATTAAGAATTATCGAGCCATCTGAATTTTTAACAAAAAAATCTACTCTCGACAACCCCTGTCCGTCAAGCGCTTTGAATGCTCTTACAGCGTATTCACGTATCTTGTTTCTTGTTTCCTCCGGAATATTCGCCGGTATCTGAAGCTCTGTAGAATCATCATTATACTTTGCATCAAAATCATAAAATTCCACAGTCGGTCTTATCTCACCGACCTCAGCAGCCTGAGGATCCTTATTTCCTAAAACAGCGCATTCAACCTCATGTCCATCGATATTTTCTTCTATAAGTACCTTGCAATCAAATTTTTCTGCATTTTCAATTGCTTCCTTAAGCTCCTCTCGATTATGCGCCTTTCCTACTCCGACGGATGAACCGGTTCTCGCCGGTTTTACAAAGCATGGATATCCTAAATGCTCTTCAGCCTCATCCATCTTCTTTTCAATATCATCACCCGAAATATAAGTCACCCAGTCAGCCTGAGGTATTCCGGCATCAGCAAAAACAATTTTTGAATATGTTTTATCCATTCCATTTGCCGAAGCAAGAACTCCCATGCCCACATACGGTATTCCCGAAAGCTCAAAAAGTCCCTGAACTGTTCCGTCTTCACCATACTCTCCATGTAAAACCGGAAAAATCACATCGGGATGATGACTTTCAACTTTTGTTCCTTCCCATATGAACAAAGCCTTATCTTTAGCATCCGGAGAAATTATGGCTTTTCTCTTATTTTCTATATCTTTTTCCCAGCTTCCATCCTCAATCTGTCCATAATCACCTGTATATAAAAACCATTCCCCTGATTTGGTTATTCCTACTACATCTATGTCATATTTATTTTTATCAAGATTATTAAGTATTGATGTAACCGATTTTCTTGAAATCTCATGCTCAGGCGATTGACCGCCAAAGAGAACGCATAATTTTTTCTTCATAATAATAAATACACACCCTTCTTATTAATAAAACTCATATGCAATATTATACTACTATTTCAGAATATTTTCAAGTACTTTAATATAAATATATTATAAAATTTGTATTAATTAATTACAAAGAATTTTTTTATTAAAAAAACAAAGCTGCCCACAATGGACAGCTTTGCTGCAATAATTTAAATTATTTCTTAAGATTAGCCTCAAGTGTTGCAAGCTCATCAGCCATCTCCTGCGGGAGCATATCGCCGAACTGAGCAAAATATTTCTTAATACCTGTATCAGGATCCTCAACATCCTTGATCCACTCATTGTTATCAATAGTAAGGAGATCCTGGAGCTGTTCCTTAGTCATATCAAGACCTGTTATATCAATATCATCAGCCTTAGGAATATAACCGATTGCACACTCATCAGCATCAACCTTGCCCTCACATCTGTCAAGAATCCAGAGAAGAACACGCATGTTGTCACCGAATCCCGGCCAGAGGAAGTTACCATCGTCATCTTTTCTAAACCAGTTGACATGGAAGATCTTCGGAGCTTTGTCTCCGAGCTTCTTACCCATCTCAAGCCAATGATTCCAGTATGATGCCATATTATATCCTACGAACGGCTTCATAGCCATCGGGTCACGACGTACAACACCTACAGCACCTGCTGCTGCTGCTGTTGTTTCTGATGCCATAATTGCACCAACAAAAGTTCCGTGCTGCCAGTTTCTTGACTGATATACCAACGGAGCGCACTTAGCACGACGTCCGCCGAATACGATAGCCGATACAGGTACACCCTGTGGATTCTCGAACTCGCTTGAAATGCACGGGCAGTTGATAGCCGGAGCTGTAAATCTTGAGTTCGGATGAGCAAGCTTATTACCTGCTGCTATATACTCCGGTCCGTTTACCTTTGAACCCTTCCACTCAGTAGCGTTTACCGGCGGATTCTTGTCAAGACCTTCCCACCAAACTGTCATATCATCGTTGTTTATTGCAACATTTGTAAAGATCGTGTTCTTCTTTGTCGATTCAAGAGCATTGAAGTTTGTCTTTACCGATGTTCCCGGTGCAACACCAAAGAATCCTGCCTCAGGATTGATTGCATAAAGTCTTCCGTCCGGACCGATATTAAGCCAAGCAATATCATCACCGACTGTCCATACTTTATAGCCCTGCTCCTTAAGATATTCCGGCGGAATAAGCATAGCCAAGTTAGTCTTACCGCAAGCTGACGGGAATGCAGCACATATATACTTAACCTCTCCCTGCGGATTCTCAAGACCGAGAATAAGCATATGCTCAGCCATCCAGCCCTGCTTCATACCAAGATATGATGCAATTCTCAAAGCAAAGCACTTCTTACCGAGAAGAACGTTACCGCCGTATGCTGAGTTTACAGACATGATTGTGTTGTCCTGCGGGAACTGAACAATATATCTGTCCTCCGGATTTACATCCTTCTTAGCGTGGAGACACTTTACAAATTCAGCATCATCAGCATCGCCGAGCTGATCCATAACCTTCTGACCAACTCTTGTCATTATAGCCATATTCAATACAACGTATATTGAGTCTGTAAGCTCAATACCGATCTTTGAGAACGGTGATCCTATAGGACCCATTGAATAAGGAATTATATACATTGTACGACCCTTCATAGCGCCTGTATAAAGACCCTTAAGCTTTGCGTACATTTCTGCAGGATCCATCCAGTTGTTTATCGGACCTGCCTCAATCTCTGTCGGTGTACAAATAAATGTTCTATCCTCTACACGAGCAACATCATTTTCAGCTGTTCTGTGATAATAACAGCCTGGAAGTTTTTCTTCATTCAATTTTATCAATTCGCCGGTAGCAACAGCTTCTGCTCTCAGTGCTTCAAGCTGCTCTTCGCTTCCGTCAATCCAAACCTGCTGGTCAGGCTGACACATATCTGCCATTTCCTTGATCCATGCAAGAACTGTCTTATTGTTTGTCATGGTACATATTCCTCCTAAATCGAATATTTTAAGATACAGGCTTAATTCATTTCACCTTACTATGTATTATATCATATTTTCCCTTTTTTTCAAAGTATTTATCTAAAAAAAATTTTTTTTTATTACAAAATTCCTAATTGTTTTATTTTTAAATATATAATATAATTAAGTTGCACAAAAATAATATATAATTATGAATTTTTTATTAACAATATATAAAATGCAGCAGTTATATTAAAGATTTTAACTGCTGCATCAAGAACAAAAGACTATCGTTTTATCTCTCGCCCATGAATTACTTTACGACTATATTAACCAGCTTTTTAGGCACAACTATCTCTTTAATGATTGTTTTTCCGTCTGTAAACGGTTTTATCTTATCGCTCGCCTTCACTGCTTCAAGAACTGCATCCTTATCCCAGTCGGCTCCTACCATCATTCTGTCACGTATCTTGCCGTTTATCTGTACCGCAATTTCTACCTCGTCATCAACTGTTTTTGCTTCATCATATTTAGGCCAAGGCTGAATTGAAAGGAACTCACCATTGCCATATATGCTCCAAAGCTCTTCTGTCATATGCGGCGCAACCGGATTTAGAAGCGTAAGAAGCGTCTTATACTCATCCTTTGTTACAGAACCTTTCTTTGTAAAGTCATTTACAAGGCTCATCATTGCAGCAATAGCGGTATTGAATTTCATTCTCTCAAAATCTTCTCCGACCTTCTTTATGGTCTTGTGAACATTCTTTTCGAGATCATCGCTGTACCCTTCCTCGTCATTTACAATAGACTGTAAATTCCATACTCTTTCTATAAATTTGTAGCAGCCCTTCAGTCCCTGCTGTGACCACGGAGTACTTTGATCAAAAGCCCCTATAAACATTTCATATGTTCTGAACGCGTCTGCTCCGAACTGATCTACAACCTCATCGGGATTTACAACATTTCCTCTTGATTTTGACATTTTCTCGTTATTCTCTCCGAGAATCATTCCATGAGATGTTCTCTTCATGTATGGCTCTTTTGTAGGAACTATACCTATATCATAAAGGAATTTATGCCAAAAACGCGAATAAAGCAAATGCAGCGTAGTATGCTCCATACCGCCGTTATACCAGTCAACAGGAGTCCAGTAATCAAGTGCCTCCTTTGATGCAAGTGCTTTATCATTATGCGCATCTGTATATCTGAGGAAATACCAGCTCGATCCTGCCCACTGAGGCATAGTATCTGTTTCTCTCTGTGCTTTTCCTCCGCAGCACGGACAAGTTGTATTTATCCAATCATACGCCTTTGCCAGAGGTGATTCGCCGTTTTCTCCCGGCTCAAATTTCTCCAGCTCCGGAAGCTCCAAAGGCAGTTCATCTTCCGGAATCGGAACCCATCCGCATTTTTCACATTTGACCAACGGAATAGGTTCACCCCAATAACGCTGACGTGAAAATACCCAGTCACGCAGCTTGTAATTTACCTTTCTCTTTCCGAGTCCCTGCTTTTCAAGCCAGTCAATCATCGTTGGAATAGCTTTCTTTACAGGCAGTCCGTTAAGGAATCCGGAGTTTACCAAGTTGCCTTTATAGACATCGGTATAAGCCTCTTCCTGTACGTCCTTTCCTCCTGAAACAACCTCTATGATCGGAAGACCAAACTTCTTTGCAAATTCCCAGTCACGGGTATCATGTGCCGGAACGGCCATAATAGCACCTGTTCCATATGTTACAAGTACATAATCCGAAATAAACACCGGAAGATGCTCCCCGTTTGCCGGATTCACAGCGTATATTCCCTTAAGCTGAACGCCTGTCTTTTCCTTTATAAGCTCTGTACGCTCGAACTCGGATTTTTTTGCCGCCTCTTTTTGATAAGCTTGAACCTCGTCATAGTTTGTAATTGAATCCTTGATCTTTTCTATAAGCTCATGCTCCGGCGACATAACTGTATATGTTGCTCCGAACAGAGTATCACAGCGGGTAGTATATACAACCATTGTATCGCCTGTAGAAAGTTTAAATTCTACTTCCGCTCCCTCTGAACGTCCTATCCAGTTTTTCTGCTGAGTCTTTATCTTTTCAAGATATGCAACATCGTCAAGATCGTCAATAAGACGCTGAGCGTATTTCGTTATTGCCAGCATCCATTGGCTCTTTCTCTTTTGAACGACCTCGCTGCCGCATCGCTCGCAAACGCCATTTACTACCTCTTCATTAGACAGTCCTACCTTACAGCCTGTACACCAGTTTATCGGCATCTCCTTTTTGTATGCAAGCCCATGCTTAAAAAGCTGGATGAATATCCACTGTGTCCACTTATAATATTTCGGATCTGTCGTATTTACTTCTCTTGACCAATCAAAAGAAAAACCAAGCATCTTAAGCTGTCTTTTAAAGTTTTCAATATTTTTAGCTGTAATTATTCTTGGATGTACATTATTCTTTATGGCATAATTCTCAGCCGGAAGACCAAACGCATCCCAGCCTATAGGATACAGTACGTTATATCCTTCCATACGACGCTTTCTTGCAATTATATCCATGGCAGTATAGCTTCTTGGATGTCCTACATGAAGCCCCTGACCTGACGGATACGGAAACTCAATAAGTCCATAAAATTTAGGCTTATCTGAATTACTCTTGGCATTATATATTCCTGCCTCTTCCCATTTATCCTGCCATTTTTTTTCAATTTTTTTATAATTATAGGTTTCCATTGGTAAATATGCTCCTTTATTGTGATTATTCTTCTGATTCTGCCTGCTCTTTTCTTGCGGTTCCCGCATTATCCCACAAACGCTCTATATCATAAAACTCTCTTGTTTCCTGCTGCATTACATGAACAATTACATCACCGTAATCCATCAATATCCATGAGCCGCCCTGATATCCTTCTTTATGAAGAACCACAATTCCGGCGTCCTGCATCTTCTCCTCAACCTCGTCAACACAGGCACGTACTTGAACGGTCGACTGACAAGACGCGACCACAAAATAATCGCCGAGCGAAGTTTGCTCTGATACGTTTAATACCTCAATATCAGACGCTTTTTTATCTTCTAATGCATTTTTTATGATTTCAACCTTTTTCTCGGATTCCATTGTTCTCCTCCTTGTTAATTAATAAATCATTCCACGCTTCAATAGTTTTAGGATGAATTACAGACTTCTTTTTCAAATTAAAATCAATGCTGTCCTTAAGAGCCGCAAGCATCGCCTTATCCAAATCTTTATATGCCAGTTCTCTGAGCTCTTCAACTCCGTCAAAATCACGCATAGGCTCTATCATATCAGCTATATATACTATCTTGTCCAACTTTGACATTCCAGCCTTTCCGACAGTATGGCAGCGTATGGCCTCAAGCACCGCCTCATTATCAATGCCATATTCAAGTCTTGCTATTTCCGCTCCCAATGGAGCATGAATAACAGCCGGACATGAGAGAGTTATATCATCAAGCTCAATATTTAATTTTCTGCACATTTGTATCTGCTGCTTTTTAGAAAAACCTTTTGCGCAGTCATGCAACAGTCCTGCCAAATACGCATTTTCTTCGTCAACACCGTATATCTTCGCAAGCTTTACCGACTCATCACACACACCTAAGCTGTGACGATACCTATCCGGTTTTAAACTTGCTTCCAATTTTGCTTTCATCCCTGTAACCCTCTTTAATCTATATATAAATTATTCTTTTTAATATACTCACACACAATATCCGGGACCATATATCTTATGGATTTTCCCTCAGACACACGCTGTCTTATCTGCGTTGATGAAAATCCTATGAGAGGTGCACTTATAATTTGTATATCCCCTCCATAAAGCCTCCTTATTCTTTCTGCCTCATCTTCAAGCGAAGCAGAATTTCTCGGAAATACCAGAACTGTAGCAAGAGACAATATTTCCTCTGGCTTATACCATTTCGGAAAATCATGGAGCGAGTCCTGTCCGACAATAAAATAAAACTTTCTGTCGGTATATGCTTTGTTAAGATATTTTAGAGTATCAACTGTATATGAACGACCTTTTTTCCTTATCTCATAATCACAGGGCACAAAATCTTTGTTATCTTCAATCGCAAGATTTGTCATCTTATATCGTATCTGAGCATCACAAACATTACTTTTTTGTTTATGAGGTGGATTTCCGCTCACCATAAACCATATTTCATCTAAATCAAACTGTTCCTTTGCATATAAAGCTATTATTAAATGACCATTATGAATAGGATTAAATGTTCCTCCCATTATCCCTGTTTTTATCATTTTTTCGGAAGCTCTATTTTTCTGTTTTTCTCTTCGCTTGAACGTCGATATAAGGTAAATTTACTTCCTATAGCCTGAACCGGTTCAGCATTCAATTCCGCTGCAATTTCATTGCAGGCAGGTTTTGTATCCAAAAGCGCTGTCTCCAAAATATGGACCTTTACCATTTCACGCTTTTCTAAAGCCATATCCAATCCTGTTATAAGATTTTGTGTTACTCCGTCCTTGCCTATCTGAAATATCGGCTCCAACCCATGCGCCAGCTTACGCAGATATGCGCGTTGTTTACTTGTAATCATACATTATCTTCCTCTATATAAATATTCAACCTATATTATATCAATATAATAATTTCTTGTCAAGAATAAATTTATAAAAACTTGCCTGTCCTATTTTAACTGCATAAATTCTCTTTCCATGTTTATTCTCATTTTGTAATACTCCGGGCTCATATCCAAATAATGCTTATGAGGATTTTCAAATCTTTGCTCCTCCTGCCATATTTCAGACTCAAGCTGAGATTTTACATATTCTCTTATATCATCAAGCTTTTTAGGCTCTACGACTCTTTTTCCGTCTTTTAAAACAAGGCTTTGAAGCTCTCTTGCTCTGCAATTAACATAGCTCATATTTTTCCATGGCTTTTCATAATTAACATAGCGATAAGGTTTACTCATATCAATCGCTTCTTCTCCTGTTATCAGATCTGCAATAGCATGATTTTCATCGCTGTAAATTCTATATATATGTTTAACTCCCGGGTTCGTTGTCTTTTCTATTGTTTCCGATAATTTTATGCGCGGTTCAAATTTTCCGTTCTCTTCAACAGCAGCAAGCTTATAAACCGCTCCGAAAACCGGATCGCCCTTAGCTGTAATTAACCTCTCTCCTACTCCGAATATATCTATTTCCCCTCCCTGAGACAAAATAGATGAAATAGTATATTCGTCAAGACTGTTGGATACAATAATCTTACAATCTGATAGTCCTGCTTTATCCAGCATTTTTCTTGCTTTCTTTGAGAGATATGCTAAATCGCCGGAATCCAGCCTTACACCGTAAAGCCGCTTCCCCATAGGTTCAAGAACTTCCTTTGCCGCACGTATTGCATTTGGTATCCCTGACTTCAATACATCATAGGTATCGACAAGAAACACTGTGTTTTCCGGATATTGTTTAGCATAACATTTAAATGCCTTATATTCATCCTTATAATACATTATCCAGCTGTGCGCCATAGTTCCGTTTACCGGAATACCAAACTTTTGCCCTGCCAAAACATTCGATGTTGATGATATTCCTCCTATATATGCCGCCCGGGCTCCATAAACAGCAGCATCAATATTATGGGCACGCCTTGCACCAAAATCCGAAACACTTCTCCCTTTTGCCGCTCTTACTATTCTGCTTGCCTTTGTCGCTATTAATGACTGATGATTAATCTGAGTCAGTATTGCGGTTTCTATTAGCTGCGCTTCAATTAAAGGAGCTTTTACTGTAAGGATGGGTTCATTGGGGTACATGATCGTTCCCTCTGAAAAAGCATAAATATCTCCTCTAAATTTAAAATTAGATAAATAATTCAAAAATTCTTCATCAAATAAATTGAGAGATCGAAAATATTCAATATCCTCTTTCTCAAAATTCATATTCTCAACCAAATCCAATATCTGCTCAAGCCCCGCAAAAATTGCATATCCTCCGTTATCAGGATTCTTTCTGTAAAATACATCAAAAATCACCTTATTTTCTGCGTCCTCGTTATGAAAATATCCGCCTGCCATAGTCATTTCATAAAGATCCATCATCATACTT
The DNA here is from genome assembly GCA_905215805.1 of uncultured bacterium. GTDB lineage: Bacteria > Bacillota > Clostridia > UBA1381 > UBA1381 > UMGS1958. The sequence goes on from CAJMRL010000026.1 coordinate 33,313, forward strand.
ATATTTCTTTTACAAGCTTCTTTCATACTTCTTCCCTCCTCAAAACTATAACTTGGCAGCTTTCCATAACCTCCAATGCCTTTTCATGCTTATCAGGAGTAACACCGGCGCAGCAATCAGCATTGACAAATACGGTCAGCTCAGGCATATACGCCTTCATGATAAGCGCGTTGCTTATCACACATATATCAGTACATACGCCTATTATTTCAATCGACTCAATATTATCTGTTTCATATTCTCCTGCAAGTCTTTTTGCTAATCCAACGCTTCCAAATGTATGTTTTTGATATATCTCAGCTCCCGTATCTTGCTGAAACTTTTTTAATTCATCAATAAGCTGCCAGCCATCAGTATTTTTTATACAATGCTTCACAGGCAGCATCCGTCCTTCCTGAGTATCAAGATAACCTGTATTATGCGTATCCTGAGTAAATATTATTCTGCCGTCAAAGCTTTTAACTCTTTTGATAATGGTAACCTCTAAAAATTCATAAAAAATTGTTGAAAAAATCGTCAGATTAT
>CAJMRL010000027.1 GCA_905215805.1 uncultured bacterium
TCATGCGGAAATATTGTATAAATAAATTGGATTTTTTTGCGGTTTTGTTGGTAAAATTATAAAACCGCCCAAGAAACATCCTCAGGCGGCATATAATCAAAACCTAAAATTAAAGTAAATTCTTTCTTAATTCTTCTCCGCTCTGTTTGCACAAATAAGCCGGAGCTATATCAAACACGGTTTTAGCACCGCTAATACCTTCTTTATTAAGACGGTAAGCCGCTCTTGCATAAGCAACCAATACAGACGAAGTAAATTCAGGATTTGAATCAAGCTTCAGACTATATTCTATGATATGACTGTTTTCACCGTTCCATCCTGTGCTTCCACATCTAATTACAAATCCGCCGTGAGGTATTCCATTATGATTAGCTTTAAGTTCATCCTCACTTATAAAATGCACTGTAGTATCATAATCGGCAAAATAGTTAGGCATTGTCTTTATTTCTTCTTCAATACGAGCCTTATCTGCCCCTTCCTCTACAACCACATAACACTCACGAGTATGCTTCTGACGAGTCGTGAGATCTGGATTTTCGCCGTTTCTGACAGACTCAAGTGCCGACTCAACCGGAACAGTATATTGTCTTGCATCTATAACGCCTTCAACTCTTCTTATAGCATCTGAATGTCCTTGACTTACGCCCTTACCCCAGAAAGTATAGTCCTTACCTTCCGGCAATATAGCATTTGCATAAAGACGGTTAAGCGAGAACATACCCGGATCCCAACCTACCGAAATTATACCAATCTTACCGCTTTCCTTCGCAGCCGCATCCACATTGGCAAAATGCTCCGGAATCTTAGCATGAGTATCAAAACTATCTATTATATTAAAATACTTCACATATTCCGGCGTCTGTTTAGGCAGATCAGTAGCGCTTCCACCACAGAGGATCATAACATCAATATCATCTTTCATCTTTACAGCATCTTCAACCGAGTAAACCTTAACGCCCTCAGTCTGAATTTTCACTTCATTTGGATCACGTCTTGTAAATACAGCGGCAAGCTCCATATCATCATTTTGCTTTACTGCGCACTCAATACCTCTACCCAAATTACCATAGCCTAAAATACCTATTCTAATTGCCATTATTCTTCCACCTTAATCTAAATTATTTATTTGTCTTGCTTATTATATCCTGCCATTTTACATAAGCAACATCCCACGCTTCATTATCCTGCGGTTGATACTCCGCTATATCGAAGCTGTTCCTTACTATCCTTCTTCCTTCATTTATATCCTTAACAGCGCCCATAGCTATAGCCTGAACCACAACATTTCCAATTGATGTAGCCTCAACCGGACCGGCATTTACAACTCTCTTAGTAGCATTAGCTGTAAACTGGCATATCATCTTGTCTTTAATACCGCCGCCGACAATATTTACAATATTGTACTTATTTCCGGTAACTGCCTCCATGCCTTCTACTGTCTGACGGTATTTAAATGCAAGCGATTCTGCAATACATCTTATAACCTCACCCTTTGTCTGAGGAATCTTCTGACCGGTTTTTTCGCAATACTGTCTTATACGCTTAGGCATATTTCCCGGAGTTTGGAATTCCGGATAATCCGGATCAATCAAACTTGCAAATGGTTCTGCAGCTCTTGCCTGCTGCTCAAGCTCATCAAATGAAAGCAGCTCTCCCTCTCTGTCCCACTGACGTCTGGACTCCTGTATAAGCCACAATCCCATAATATTTTTAAGGAAACGAATCGTCTTTCCGAAACCGCCCTCGTTTGTAAAATTATACTTTAACGCCTCATCACTGATATTAGGCTTATCCAATTCAACACCCATAAGCGACCAAGTACCCGAACTTATGTAAATAAAATCTTTCTTATCAACAACCGGTACCGATACAACCGCCGAGCCTGTATCATGTGATGCTACAGCAACCGCAGGCACCTCCGCAATGCCAAGTTCCTCAGCAAGCTCGGGCTTAACCGTACCGACAACCTGTCCAGGATGTATGACTTCTGTAAGAATATCAGTGGGAATATCAAATTTCTTAAGCATATCATATGACCACTCATATTTTTCTGAATTGTACATTTGTGTCGTAGATGCGTTTGTGTATTCCGTTTTCTTCACTCCGGTAAGGAAGAAGTTAAACAGATCAGGCATCATCAAAAGAGTCTTTGCCTCTTTGAGAGCAGAGTCATCCGAAAGCTTTGCCGCCAAAAGCTGATATAAAGTATTGAACCAGTTAAATGCTATTCCTGTCTCCTTAAAGATTTCCTCTTTAGGAACAATAGCAAATGCTTTTTCATACATACCCTCAGTTCTTGTATCACGATAATGATACGGATTTCCAAGCAGCTTATCATTCTTGTCAAGCAAACCGTAATCAACAGCCCATGTATCTATTCCGATACAATCAATATCCCTGTCCCCCGAATTTGCACATTTTAAAATTCCTTGTTTTATTTCAAAAAACAGTCTCAAGACATCCCAATGCAAATCTCCGTTTATGTTGACAGGATCATTAGAAAAGCGATGCTTTTCCTCAAGCGTTATCTTTTCTCCGTCAAACGTTGCCAGCATAGCTCGTCCGGATGACGCACCGAAGTCAAACGCCAAAAATTTATACACCTTGCTCATAATTCTCTCCCTCTTTCATAAATTATTCTACAACAGTATTATACAACATAACCATTTAAGTGTCAATAATTTCTTTTCTGTAAAAAAGCTGATTATACGGATTATTCTTCGTCGTGCACAAGAAATCCCAAATCATCCATAGCGGTCTCTATTTTATCAAGAATTTTTTCCGTATCTGCGGTAACCGTATGATAATGGTATTGCGAGGTTACATTTTTCAGCGGACTTGAACGCCCGTTTTCAAGGCTTTCTATATATTTATCGGCATCGTTTTTAGTATAGATCTGAATTTCAGCTGTTATTCTCCCGTATATTTTATGCCATACGAATACATCCTCTATGGCGCCGCCAAGCTCGATTATAGTATAAAGCTCTTTGCATACATCCTCATCATTGTGTACCATTTTGAATACGCGCTTTGCTCTGGGCGGGCGGTTTAAAATATATCCTCGGTTAGTTGATATTATTTCATTTCCATCCTCTTTTAAGAGAGCTATATCTCGAACTATAATAGGACGGGATACAGACATTGTTTTAGCCAGTGAGCCGCCGGAAAGAGGAACGGAGCTGTTCCGCAGCAGATTTAGAATTTCCTTGCGTCTTTCAACACTGTTCATTCAAACACTCTCCCTTATATCGCATGAAGATTTTTAAGAGATAAATCAAGTATTGGAGCAGAATGCGTAAGAGCTCCGCTGGATATATAATCTACTCCGATGCCTATAACCCTTTCTATATTTTCTCTCGTTACATTGCCGCTGCATTCGGTTTCAGCTCTGCCGTCTATAAGCTCCACCGCCTGCTTCATTTCTTCAGGAGTCATATTGTCAAGCATAATTATATCCGCGCCTGCTTCGACCGCTTCTTTGACCATATCAAGATTTTCTGTTTCTATTTCTATCTTTCTTACAAAAGGAGCATACTCCTTAGCCATAGCGATTGCTTCCTTAACTCCGCCCGCGGCGCCTATGTGATTATCCTTTAACAGAATGCCGTCGCTCAGATTATAACGGTGGTTATAACCGCCGCCTATTTTTACGGCGTATTTTTCAAATATTCTCATATTGGGTGTAGTCTTTCTTGTGTCCAAAAGCTTTGTTTTTGAACCCTCGAGCAGCTTTGCGATGGAATTTGTGTAGGTTGCAATGCCGCTCATTCTCTGAAGATAATTCAAAGCTACCCTTTCTCCCGAGAGAAGAATGCGTATATCTCCTGTAACCCTGCCGATAAGTTCTCCGTTTTTTACAGCGTCTCCGTCTTTTGCAAAAAACTCGATCTCCGTTTTTTCATCAAGAAGTTCAAATACACGCTTGAATACGTCAAGCCCGGCTATTATACCGTCCTGCTTGCATATAAGCTCCACTTCGCCGCGCTTGTATTCACGCATGACTGAATTTGTTGTTATATCCTCACTTGTTATATCCTCACGCAGCGCAAGCTTAATAAGCTCGTCAGCGTTAAGCTTCATTGAAATACTATTCATGGCTGTTTCTCTCCTTTTCTATCTCATTAAGAACCATTTCGGCATAATTCTTGTCACAGTCCCTATAATCTTCCGCGTTGACCTCTTTTATATTTTCAAGAGCTTCATAATTTCCGCTTATATCGGCGGCGGCATTTTTTGCCCATACAAGACTCTCAAGCAGTGAATTGCTTGCAAGTCTGTTTTTGCCGTGCACACCATTGCAGGCCGTTTCTCCAACGGCGTATAAATGAGGCATATTGGTTTTTGCATCTTTATCGACCTTTATTCCTCCCATAAAATAATGCTGCGCGGGCACGACGGGTATGCACTCCTTTGTAACGTCATAGCCTTCTTCTTTGCAGTGCTCGTATATATTAGGGAAATGATTCATTATTTCTTCCCTGGGTATAGGCAGCATAGACAGCCATACATATGGCATATTATCTTCTTCCATCTGCTTTTGTATAGCCTGTGCGACCACGTCTCTCGGAAGCAGCTCATCCACGAATCGCTGCATATGTTTATTAAGCAGTATTGCTCCTTCCCCGCGGACTGATTCGGAAATAAGGAAACAGCGTCCTTTTTTCTTTGAATACAGTGTTGTGGGATGTATTTGTATATAATCAATGTGCAGAAGCTCTATACCATGCTTTATTGATATTGCAAGAGCATCGCCTGTCAAATGAGGGAAATTGGTGGACTGTTTATACAATCCGCCTATTCCTCCGGTGGCAAATACCGTATAATCGGCGTATACTGCCGTCATTGCGCCATTGCTGTGTTTTCCTATAATTCCTGCGCATCGGCCGTTGTCCTCTATAATGTCCACCATTGTAAAGCGTTCCATAATTTTTACATTTGGCAGACGTTTTACTTTTTCAAGAAGCTTAGAGGTTATTTCTCTTCCTGTTATATCCTCATGAAATAATATCCTTGGCGTGGAATGAGCGCCCTCTTTTGTAAACGCAAGACTTCCGTCCGGATTGCGTTCAAAATCCACGCCGCAGTCTATAAGCTCATTGATAATATCTCTCGAGCTTCGTATCATTATATCAACGGATTCTTTATTATTTTCATAATGTCCCGCGCGCATAGTATCCTCAAAATAGCTGTCATAATCGTCCTCGTTTTTTAATACGCATATTCCGCCTTGAGCAAGATATGAATCGCAGTCCTCTAAATCCGCTTTGGTAATAAGAAGTATTTCCTTGTCACGCGGGAGATGCAGAGCACAGAACAATCCTCCGACGCCTGTTCCGGCTATTACTATATCTGTTTTTATATCCATACTATATCCTTCCGTTTATTTTGCAAGCTCAAGCATTCTTTCAAGAGGCAAAAGAGCCCGCTTTCTTTTGGCTTCATCTATCTCTACGGTATTAGTACCTTCATTAAGCGCATTGTATACAGATTTAAGAGTGTTTAGCTTCATATCCTGACAGACGCATTTTTCACCGACAAAATAGAAATTTTTATCTGGATTATTCTTTTTGAGAGTATACCCTACGCCCTGTTCGGTACAAATGATAAATTCCGCAGCATTGCTTTTTGAGACAAAATCAATTATCCCGGAGGTTGATCCTATGTAATCGGCATAATAAAGAACATCTGATGTACACTCGGGATGAGCGGCAACCGGAGCATCGGGATGCTCCTGCTTTAAAGCCTTTATCTGTCCCGGATCGAAAGCCTTGTGCACAGGACAGTAGCCGTCATTAAGGATAACATTTTTATTCAATGCCTTTTCTTTTACATATCTTCCGAGATTCCCGTCAGGGATGAAGAATATATTCTTGTTCGGCAGAGCCTCTACTATTTTAAGAGCGTTTGCAGAGGTTACGCATACGTCACTAAGACATTTTAATTCCGCTGTTGAATTTATATAACATACTACTGCGAGATCTTCATATTTTTCCCTCATAGCCTCGATTGTTTTGGAGTCTGCCATATGAGCCATTGCGCAGTCGGCAGAAAGATCCGGCATAAGTACTGTTTTTTCGGGATTTAAAATTTTCGCGCTTTCGCCCATGAAGGAAACTCCGGCGAAAAGAATTATATCTGCATCGGAATCTTTTGCGATTTTAGCGAGATAATATGAATCCCCTATGTAATCGGCAATTTCCTGAACTTCGTCAGTAACATAATAATGTGCAATAATAACAGCGTTCTTTTCCTTTTTTAAACGCTGTATTTCTTTTTTTAAATCTTCTGTACCTATCATAATATAATTACCTTTCTTCAATATTTTGTAAGCTAATTATACACTAAAACTTTACAGCTGTCAATACATCTGTAAAGTTTTTCTGTAAAATCAGCAAAAAATACATATACAGAGATATTTTTTGAATATTTTGATATACAATTGAAAAGCTTAAGAGGTAAGTGATCAATAGTAACGCATTAAAATTTTTTTGTTTCAATAAAAATGTTTTTTTACTTGACAAGCGAATAAAATAAAGATAAAATATATTTTGTAAATATAATCAATTTTTAAGAGGACGGTAGGTATATAGATGAAGGTGCTTATAGTAGATGATGAGAAGCCCATAATAAAGGGCTTAAAGTATAATCTTGAACAGGAGGGATATCAGGTCGAAACAGCTTATGACGGTGAAGAGGCGCTGCGACTTGCGCATGACAAAAGTATCGATATTATTCTTTTGGATATAATGCTTCCCAAGATGGACGGCTTTACTGTGTGCAGGGCGATCAGGGATTTTTCCAATGTTCCTATAATCATGCTGACGGCAAAGGTTGAGGACATAGATAAAATCCTCGGCTTGGAGTACGGAGCTGACGACTATGTCACAAAACCGTTTAATATCAGAGAAGTGACGGCAAGAATAAAGGCTATTATGAGAAGAGTTAATCCTACTCCTAAGGGAGATAAGGAAAGGGTTATAATATCGGGGGATATTGTTCTGGATTATAATTTCAGGCTTGTAAAGGTAAGAGATAAAAAGGTGGAGCTTACGGGAAAAGAGTTTGACTTGCTGGAGCTGTTTTTGAAAAATCCGGGAAAGGTGTATACAAGAGATAACCTTCTCGACATTGCATGGGGATTTGATTATCCGGGCGATGTGCGTACGGTGGACGTCCATGTAAGAAGGCTCAGAGAAAAAATAGAGGAAAATCCCGCCGAACCGAAGTATATAAAGACGAAATGGGGTGTGGGTTATTATTATAAAAAAGACTGAGCTGGCAAATAAAATAAGAACAATAACAAACTCAATGCGTTTTACTATGATTGCAACATATCTTGCGGTTATAGTAACAACGCTTATTCTTATGTGCGTTTATACGATAGGGCTTTTGAATAATAATCTTTATCATAATGAGAATGTTTCTATGTTTGCAAAAGCAAATATTATCGCTCAAACGGTAAGCAGAGTTTGGGACAATGATATCACGGTTTCCAATGACAAATTTTCCGGGCCCGTAGAGCAGAGTCTTGCGGGAACTAATATACGGGGCGTTATAGTAAATAAGTCATATATTGTTCTGTATGATACAAACAGAGAATCGGAAATGAGCGGAAAGGTATTTATACGTGATGTTCTGAAAAAAGCGTTAGACGGCCAGCAGGTAGAGGAGACGTCCGGAAAAGGAACGGATGAATCGCTTATGGCAGTTGCGGTTCCGGTAAAAAAGGACGGAGAAATTGTAGGCGGAGTATATCTGGCGGTATCAGTTAATAATATAGCGTCAACGGTGAGTTCCGCAGGAACAAGCTTAGTTGTGTTTTCTGTTTTGATAATTATTCTTATAGGTATGCTTGGTTTGGGTATAAGTTATGTTATAACCTCTCCTATGGCGGAGTTCCGCGAGACTGCAAGGAAAATTTCCAAAGGAGATTTTAAAGCTCGGGTAAAGGTCAAGGGTAAAAATGAAATAGCACAAATGGGAGAGACTCTCAATTATATGGCTCAGGAGCTTGAGGAAATGGAAAACAAAAGAAAGGATTTTGTTTCTGATGTATCGCATGAGCTAAGGACTCCTATGACAGGAATAAAGCTTTTGTGTGACAGTCTCAGAAGCATAGATGATCCTGAGATGAGAAATGAGTTTATAGATGATATTTCAGACGAGATTGACAGACTTTCACGGTTGGTTGAAAAACTCCTGACACTCTCTCGCTTGGATTCGGGGAAAATTGAGATGCAGCCTGCGGATATAAAGGGACTTATCAGATCAGTGGTGAAAAATCTTACTCCGGTTGCAGAGAAAAAGAATATAAAAATATATACGGATTATGAAGGTATTGAGCCTCTTATGATAGTTATGGATTATGATAAGATGTATGAGGCTATGTATAATATTGCGGATAACGCTATAAAATATTCGCCCGAAAATGGATATCTTCATATAGAGATCCGCAAATTTGCGGATCACGTATTTATTGATTTTGAAGATAACGGTCCGGGAATTCCGGAAGATGAAAGAGAAAAGATTTTTGAGCGCTTTTATAGACTGGATGATTCGAGAGCAAGGGATACGGGCGGAACCGGACTGGGATTAGCAATAACACATGAAGCTGTGATCATGCACGGAGGAGAAATCGTAGTTATGCCGGCTAAAACAGATACGGGAAGTATTTTCAGAATAACACTTCCGCTTAATAATGGGGAGGAAAATCCATGAACAAAAAACAGGCGATAATGTGCGCGGCAGCTGCGGCAGTGCTTGCAATTATAGGCGTTGTAACCGGAATGCTTATAAAGCGGGATATAGGAATGCAAACAGCGGAATGTGAATTGTATTTTCTTAATGATACCGGAACATCAATCGAAGCGGAAGTTAGAGAGATTAAATATCCGGATACGTCAATGCTTCCGCAGAATGTGATTATACAGCTTCTCAAGGGCCCGGAGGATTCCAGACATTCTCGGCTTATTGACAGAAAAACAAAGCTGCTGCACCTGATAAACGAGGGTGAAGGCAGGATCACAGCTGATTTCAGCAGTGAGTTTTTAAGCGGCGACAATATGAAGAATACGCAAGCGGCATATTCGGTTGTAAAATCTCTTTGCAGTATAGAGGGTGTAAAAAGTGTAAAGGTTTTGGTTCAGGGTGAAGGTATACCGGTTGACGGAGGCGGAACTATAGGGTATCTTACATCTGATGATATCAACCTGTCTGCCGATACGTCAATGAATGAAAAGCATGAGGTAGCTTTGTATTTTTCCAAAAAGGATTCGGATAAGCTGTTCAGAACCACAAGGGTAATCAAGGTCGCAGACCAAAAGCCTCTTGCACAGTATATAATAAATGAGCTTATAAAAGGACCTAATGAGGGATATAGTTCGGTTATAGACAAAAAAACAAAACTTATATCGGTAGATACGGAGGAAAATATATGTTTCGTGAATTTCGGATCTGGTTTTATTGAGAAAAATACGGGCGACGATGAGTATAAAACACTATACGCCATAGTTAATTCTCTTACAGAGCTGGAGAATATAAATAGCGTGCAATTCCTTGTGGAAGGAAAAAAAGTAACGAAATTTGGAGACATCAATATATCCGAGCCATTTTCAAGAAATAATGATATTATAGAAAAAGAATGAAGCTCTGCATTGAGTCAGTATATATATAGCTGTAATGTATCGGTTTTTATAAATCCGCACAATCACAAAATTAATTCTTGACAAAATAGCTGTATAATGCTATAATACAATACAGAGTGATTCGGTCACGAAGGGGTACACCACCGCGGGTGTAGCTTTCTTCGTGACCGTTTTTTTATTCTATAATAAGGAGGTCTGACAAATATGATTTCTGTAAACAGCGAAAGCCTGACCGGTCTTGAAGGAAAAACTGTTTCTGAAATGCTGAAGGAGTGTGGATTCAAGACTGTTTTTGTGGCTGTTGAATGCAATGGAAAAATCATTCCCAAAAAGGATTATGATACGGCAATTCTCCGCGATGGAGATAAATTAGAGGTGGTAAGCTTTGTCGGCGGGGGCTGATATAGGGCGCGCGGAAATTGAGCAGGCTCTTATAGAGCGTCATGGTCAAGATATTTTTTATAAGCTGCAAAACGCAAAGGCTGCAATTGCCGGGCTGGGAGGCTTAGGCTCAAATATCGCCATGCTGCTTGTCAGAGCCGGTATAGGAAAGCTTTTGCTTGTTGATTTTGATACTGTGGATATAACCAATCTGAATAGACAGAATTACTATATTCGTCATATAGGCATGCCAAAAACAGAAGCAGCAAAGGAACTGCTTTCGGAAATAAATCCATATGTGGAAATAGAGACAAAGAACATACTCGTCAACGAAGAAAATGCAGCGGAAATATTTAAGGATTATAATATTATCTGCGAAGCATTTGACCGCGCCGAAAACAAAGCAATGCTCGTGAATTCAATGCTCTGCGAGAACAAAACCGTTATATCGGGTTCCGGCATAGCAGGATACCTAAGCTCTAATACAATAAAAACACGAAAAATCACAGATGCGTTTTATATATGCGGCGACGGTGTCACTGACTCAGCGGATGTCAACGGTCTTATGGCGCCGCGGGTCTCAATATGCGCCGCTCATCAGGCAAATATGATTTTAAGAATTATTTTAGGAGAAACAGATATTTAGGAGGCTAACATAATGGAAGATAAACTTATATTAAACGGACACGAATTTACATCGAGATTTATTCTCGGTTCGGGAAAGTATTCTCTTGAGCTTATAAAGGCCGCAGTTGAGAATGCCGGCGCACAGATCATAACTCTTGCGCTTCGCCGTGCCGCTACAGGCGATGTGGCAAATATTTTGGATTATATTCCGGAGGGAGTAACCTTACTGCCGAATACCTCAGGCGCAAGAAACGCCGAGGAGGCTGTTCGCATAGCTCATCTTGCAAGAGAGCTTGGCTGCGGGGATTTTATCAAAATAGAATGTATAAGAGATTCAAAATATCTTTTGCCTGACAACTATGAAACAGCAAAGGCAACCGAAATCCTGGCAAAAGAAGGATATGTCGTAATGCCGTATATGTATCCTGACCTTAATGCTGCCCGTGATATGGCAAATGCCGGCGCTGCCTGCATAATGCCGCTCGGAGCGCCTATAGGTTCAAATAAGGGTATATGCACTAAGGAATTCATAAAAATCCTTATAGATGAAATCGACCTTCCGATAATCGTTGACGCCGGCATAGGCAAGCCGTCACAGGCATGCGAAGCTATGGAAATGGGCGCGGCCGCTGTTATGGCTAACACCGCCATCGCAACCGCCGGAGATGTAGCTGCTATGGCAGGAGCATTCAAAAAGGCAATCGAGGCAGGACGTACAGCATATCTAAGCGGCATGGGACGTGTAATTGACAAAGGCGCTTCCGCATCGTCACCGCTTACAGGATTTCTTGAGAAGTAAGGAGTATCGAAAATGGAAATAAAAGAACTTGACCCCAAAAACAGAATAGACCATATGAAATACCTTCCTGATATGGAGGTAATCGACTCGGACATGCTTGATAAGGTTATAGCCGCTATGGATGCTTATGATTATGATAAGTATACCGAACAGGACGTGCTTTCCGCTTTAAATCATGACTCGCGCACTCCAGAGGATTTTGCGGCGCTGCTTTCTCCCGCTGCACTTCCGTTTCTTGAAGAAATAGCTCAAAAGGCACAGGAAGAAACAAGAAAGCATTTCGGAAATTCTATCATGATGTTCACACCTTTGTACATAGCGAATTATTGCGAAAACTACTGCATATACTGCGGCTTTAACTGTCATAACAAAATCAACCGCGCAAAGCTTACAATGGAGGAAATAGAGAACGAAATGAGAGCCATTGCCGAGACAGGCTTGCAGGAAGTTCTTATCCTCACTGGCGAAAGCAAGAAAATGTCAGATGTTAAATATATAGGAGAAGCCTGCAAAATCGCAAAAAAATATTTTAAGGTTATAGGTATAGAGGTATATCCTATGAACAGTGATGAATACGCCTATCTCCATGAATGCGGCGTGGATTATGTAACCGTATTTCAAGAAACATACAACAGCGATAAATACGAAACGCTCCATCTTGCCGGACATAAGCGCATATTCCCCTACCGCTTCTATGCTCAGGAACGCGCTATAAAGGGAGGTATGAGAGGAGTTGGCTTTGCGGCGCTTTTAGGACTTTCCGATTTCAGAAAAGACGCATTTGCAACCGGTATGCACGCATACCTTTTACAGAGAAAATATCCTCATGCTGAAATAGCCTTCTCATGCCCAAGATTAAGACCAATAATAAACAACGACAAAATCAATCCAAAGGATGTTCATGAGGCTCAGCTTCTTCAGGTAATATGTGCGTACAGGCTGTTTATGCCGTTTGCAAGCATAACAATTTCAACTCGTGAATGCGAGAGATTCAGAGATAATATCATAAAGATCGCCGCAACAAAGATTTCAGGCGGAGTATCGGTCGGAATAGGCGGAAGAGCCGAAGAAGACGAAAAACGCGGAGATGAGCAGTTTGAAATTTCCGATGGCAGAAGTGTCAAAGAGGTTTATGACGCGATTGTTGAAGGCGGATTGCAGCCTGTAATGAGTGATTACATATATGTATAAGCTTATCGCTGTTACAGACCGTGCGCTCTGCATCGATGATTTTGCCGGACGAATAAAAAATATTGCCGAATGCGGGATTGACGTCATTCTCCGTGCAAAGGATATGGATGAAAATTCATATAAGGCTTTGCTTAAAGAGGTGGGAATAAAGCATATTATCCCCCACAGCTTTGCGGACGCCGCAGCAGAGCTTGGATACAAGCGCATACACATGCCGCTGCAAAAGCTTACGGAGCAGCCGTCTTTGACTGATCATTTTGATGTGAGCGTATCAATTCATTCACTTAAACAGCTAAAAGTAGCTGAAGCATTAGGCGCGTGTGCCGTAACTGCCGGTCATGTATTTGAAACCGCATGCAAAGATGGTCTGCCCGGACGCGGACTGAATTTTATACGCAAAATCAAGGCTTATGCCTCAGTTCCGGTATATGCCATAGGAGGAATTTCGCCGGAAAATGCAGCTTCCGTAATTGAGGCAGGAGCTGACGGAGTATGCGTAATGAGTGGATTTATGCGCTGCGGTGATATATCCGAATATTTGCGCAAATTCAAGTTGCATTAAGAAACTCATAGCGGCTGCCGATTTTGAGGCAGCCGCTACTTTTTTCGGCTTCGCAGCCGTTCCGTATAATACCTTTCAAGCTCAGGATATTCCATTATCCCTTGTCTTCCGCGTTTCGTTATCCCATATACACCCCTGTCTATATGTTCAAACCAACCGTATACATTGTGACGCATAATATTTCCACAGTTTTCATCTCCGCCGTATGACCGCACCTTCGCCGGTGACATTGCGCCGTACATATCCAAAATACATGCTATATTGATACATTTCTCCGTATATGCCGTTGCTATTTTTGTTCCTGTCACACCGCCCTTATTAACGTCAACCGTTCGACCGTCGATCTCCTTTATGATTTTGCGCCTTTTTGAATAATTAATTTTTACAGGCTTGAATTTCACCGGATCATGTATTATTTCGGCAAATGAGACGCCGTCTCTCAAAGTCACAAATATCAAACCCAGCTCCAGCTTTTTCAATACATACAGCGTATCCCGAAAGGCTTTCGGGCTATAATTTTTAGGCTTCGGAACCGCAACATACACCGCCGCACCGGTTTTCTGGCGTTTTAATCCCTGAGCCAAAAGCGCAACCGACAGGCTGCGCTTAAGCTCTATTATTACAAGCTCCTCATCGTTTACTGCCGTAACATCACAATCTTTTACCTCGGCATTAACTATGTAGCCCTGATTTTCAAAAAGCCGCTTTACAGGCTCAAAAAGCTCGCTTTCATATTTCACAAGTTTCACCGGCGGCAATATTGTATATTTTTCCGTTTAACGATATACAAACCGTAATTGCCGACGGATTATATACCTTATCGCCCTTTGCTGAAAAACGAAGATTCTTAGCCGCATTCATATAATCGACAATTTCAATATTCGTCGCATACCATATATCGTCTCTGCCGCCTATGTATTCGCAAAACTCCTCTATAAGCCCCCATGAATCGTCACGGTCAAACTCATAGCTGTGCCCCCATACATACATCATATATAAATACTGAGTTTTAAAAAGCTCCGCAAAGCGCTTTGCGTTGTCCATAAGATTATGTCCGTGATGACATGTGGATTTCCACTCCAGGAAATCCTGCGGCATAGCAAAATCATCCGTATTTCCGACAACCCTCGAATACTCTATTCCGCAGGCGGGAAGAAGCTTTTTTATATCCTCGTTGTATGAGCCGTTAGGATAGCTCATACCCCTTATAGGGTATCCGCACGCTTCCTCAAGTATCTCTCGGTCAAGCATGACCTGCTTGACAACCTCCGACAGCGGACTGCGTGAAATTGTAGGATGCGTATAGGTATGACAGCTAACCTCATGTCCTTTATACAGCTCCTTTACTTCATTTAGAGGTATTCTTTCCGAATCTTCCTCCATAATTCCGGAATTCAAATGAAATGTTCCCTTTATTCCGTTTTTATTAAATATCTCCACCAAACGGCGGTCAGCCGCCTTTCCATCATCATAGCTCATTGTGAGAACCTTATGCTTTCCCTCCGGAAAGCATGTATAAATGGTTTTTAATTTTCTTGACATTATTTCTTCTCTCCTTTTTCGTGCTTTAGTATTATAACCGTTATCTCCGGCCTATTAAACAATCTTGGAATGATCATAGGATTTCCCAACCCTCGGTTGACGATCATCTGCGTTCCGTCGGAATGCTCATAATGTCCGGCGAAGTATTTGGGGAACAAAATCGGCGAATTTGAGCCCCATCCCGAACGCGGCGCAATAATACCCCGGCCGTTCGGCAGACGGAATTGTCCTCCGTGCATATGTCCCGCTAAAATCAAGTCAAAGCCCTTATCCTTAAATATATCAAGCATATTGGCACGGTGGAAAAGCAAAATATTATAGAAATTTCTATCCACATGAATCTGAGAAAGCTCCTCCTCCACACGATTCACCATTTTAAAGCCATCGCGGGTAAAAGGATCATCAATGCCTGACAATATAATTTTTGCGTTTCCCCGTGATATAGGAATACTTATATTGCTCATGGTATGGACTCCGGCGTCTCTAAGCGCCGCTTCAAACTTACTGTAATCACTTCTCCAAAGCTCATGATTACCGTTTACGGCATATGTCGGAGCAATATTGACCAAGTTTTTTCCCAATCTTACCGCCGGTGTATAGCTGCCTTCATCATCAGCCATATCTCCTGTTGTAACAATTATATTAGGATCCTCATTCTGTATTTCGCTTAAGAGCGCAGGAATGGTATCACAATGATAATCGGAAACCTGTACTATGCGGAAACCGTCAAACTCTTTTGGAATTTTTGGCGATCTCATCTTATAATGCGTAACCTCCAGCCTTGTATCCAACCCTTTTACAGCGCAAAGCGTTCCTCCCACAAGGGCAAGATTACGCAAAATTTTAATTTTTTTATTCATGCTTTATCAGCTTCCCTTTCTATAATCATAGTTATAGTATATACCGAATTGAAAGAAAAATCAATATAAATTCTCTTAATTTTAAATTTCTTTCATAAATAAGCTTAAATTAGAAACATTTGTTTGACTTTTATGTTTGTTTGTGATATACTATATTAGTAAAGATATACCATTAGTATTATAATAATGAAAGGACTATCAGAGATGGCAAAGCTTACAGACAAAGATTATCAAATAATGAATTTCATATATGAGCAAACCGAAATAAAAGGTTTTCCTCCGACTGTGCGCGAAATATGTGAAGCTGTCGGATTCACATCGACCGCCACTGTTCACTCAAGGTTAAAGAAACTTGAAAGCATGGGTTATATAATAAAAGAATCTTCAAAGAACCGTTCCATGCGCCTTGTAAATTATTCTCCGCGCGGTGAAAATGTGCTGAAAAACCTTGACGAAAATTATAATCAAAAATACCTTGAAATTCCGATCTACGGCAAGATTACCGCCGGAACTCCTATAACTGCCGTACAGGAAACGGACTTCGATACCTTTCCTTTGCCAATGGATTTTGCAAAAAACAAGGATCTGTTTATGCTCCGCGTATCCGGCGATTCGATGATCAATGCCGCCATACTTGACGGAGACTACATAATCGTTCGCAGACAGCCCACGGCCTCTAACGGTGATATTGTAGCAGCAATGATAAACGGCGGTGAAGCAACGGTTAAAACTTTCTATATGGAAAAAGGACATTTTCGCCTTCAACCGGAAAATGATGAAATGGAGCCTATTATAGTAAAAGAAGTTTCCATCCTCGGTAAAGTGGTCGGAGTTTTTAGAAAAATGTAAATTTTTTAAGCTTTATATTGCATTTGCTGTAAGTTTGTGCTACAATATATACGCATTGCAATATAATCGAATAGAATGACTGCAAAAGGAGTATGATAAATTATGGGACGTAAAAGATTTTTTACCTCCGAATCAGTTACAGAGGGACATCCCGATAAAATCTGTGACCAGATTTCGGATGCTATACTGGACGCGATTCTTGAAAAAGATCCTATGGCTCGTGTTGCCTGTGAAACCACTTGTACTACAGGCATAATTTCTATCATGGGAGAAATAACAACAAGCTGCTATGTTGACTTTCCAAAAATAGCGCGTCAAACAGTACTGGAAATTGGTTATGACAGAGCAAAATACGGCTTTGACGGTACGACATGCGCCGTTGTAACGGCTATAGATGAGCAATCGCCTGATATTGCTCAAGGCGTCAACTCGGGATATGAAAACAGAGAGCAGGGCGGTAATGAGGACGCCAATTCTACAGGCGCCGGAGATCAGGGTATGATGTTCGGTTATGCCTGCGATGAGACTCCTGAGCTTATGCCAATGCCTATCTCAATAGCGCATAAGATGGCTATGAAGCTCACCCAAGTTCGTAAAGACGGTATTCTTGATTATCTCCGTCCAGACGGAAAAACCCAGATCACCGTTGAATACGATGATGATAAACCTGTAAGAGTAGATACTGTTGTTGTTTCAAGCCAGCACAGCGACCATATCTCAATAGAAAAGCTGCGTGAGGACATAAAGCGCGAGGTCATCCTTACTACTATCCCCAAGCACCTTATAGATGAAAACACAAAGATCTATATTAATCCTACGGGCCGTTTTGTTGTCGGAGGACCGAGTGGTGACAGCGGACTTACGGGAAGAAAGCTTATTGTGGATACATACGGCGGTTATGCGCGTCATGGCGGCGGAGCTTTTTCCGGAAAGGATCCGACAAAGGTTGACAGAAGTGCTGCATATGCTTCACGCTGGGTTGCGAAAAATGTTGTAGCTGCAGGTTTTGCAAAAAAATGTGAAGTTCAGCTTGCATATGCAATCGGTGTTGCGCATCCTGTTTCAATAATGGTAGATACATTCGGAACAAATACAATTGACGAAGATAAAATCGAAAAAGCTATTGAAAAGGTTTTTGACCTCAGACCATATGCTATAATAAACAGATTGGAGCTGAGAAAGCCTATATATAAAAAGCTCGCCGCATACGGACATATGGGACGAGAGGATTTAGGCGTTTCATGGGAAAAGACCGATATGGTGGATAAGCTTAAAGAGGCAGTTGCCGAAATGTAAAAATAGAGGCTGTCGCTTTTAGCGTAGAGCGTTTAAAGGCTGTAAAAGCCTTTAAACTACGAACAGAACTCACCTCTCGATGTACACAAAGTACATCTTCGGGTGAGTTCTGTTCGTTCTGCATCTAAAATCGAGCCCCCAGCAGTTCTATGAGCTTCTTAATGCGACAACCTCATTTTTATGTGAAAGAAAAAGGCTATGGCGATCCTTACCGGAGCATGCCATAGCCTTTTATTATTTCAGGCATATGCCTTGGTTTTAACGCAAAACTTATCTCTGTACACGACCCGAGCCGTCGCCGCCTGCGAGAGTTTCAACTTCCTCTCTTGTAACGAGGTTGAAGTCACCAGGAATCGTGTGCTTAAGAGCTGAAGCAGCAACACCGAACTCAAGGGCATCCTTAAAGTTCTTACCATCAACAAAACCACAGATTGTGCCGCCCGCAAAGCTGTCGCCGCCGCCTACACGGTCAACGATCGGGTGAATTCTATATTCCTTTGAATGATAGAACTCATCGTCAGCGCTTGAGTAAATGCAAGCTGACCAACCATTGTCCGAAGCTGACTTTGAAACTCTGAGTGATGAAATAACATACTTAAATCCAAACTTTGCAACCATCTGCTTAAATATGCTTTCATAACCTGCAAGATTAAGCTCGCCGCTTGTTACGTCTGTATTTTCAGGCTTAAATCCGAGAACCTTGTCTGCATCCTCTTCGTTACCGATGCAAACATCAACATACTGCATAAGGTTTGACATAACCTTCTGAGCCTTCTCTGATGACCAAAGCTTCTTTCTGAAGTTAAGGTCACATGAAACTGTAACGCCATGAGCCTTTGCAGCCTTACAAGCAAGCTCTGTAAGCTCAGCAGCAGCATCCGATACAGCCGGAGTAATACCTGTAAAGTGGAACCAGTCAGCACCCTCAAATATCTCATCAAAATTGAAATCATCAGCAGTAGCTGTCGAGATCGAAGAATGAGCACGGTCATATGTAACATTTGACGGTCTCATTGAAGCGCCTGTTTCAAGGAAGTATATACCCAATCTTTCTCCGCCTTTTGCAATATGCTTTGTTTCAACACCATATTTTCTCAAAGCAGCAATTGCGCATGCACCGATCGGGTTATCCGGAACCTTTGTAACAAACTCTGCATCATGTCCATAGTTTGCAAGTGATACCGCAACGTTAGCCTCACCGCCGCCGTAGTTAATATCAAACTCGTCAGCCTGAATGTATTTTTCATTATTAGGGGTTGATAATCTGAGCATGATTTCACCCATTGTAACAACTTTTGCCATTGGAATTATTTCTCCTTTTTATGTAATTTTATTATAAAACTTAATCTAAAAATCAATTACAACTCTGCACGTGCAGCCTTGATGTTTGCAATAAACTCCTTAGCTGTTTCTGTGATAGCGTTATAGTCGCCTGTCTTTGCACCCTTTGTGAGTGATGAACCAGCGCCTACAGCAACAACACCAGCCTTGATCCACTCGCCTACATTATCCTTATCAACACCGCCTGTAGGCATCATCTGAGCCTGCGGAAGCGGTCCCTTGATATCCTTTATGATCTTCGGTCCGTAAAGGTCTGCCGGGAATATCTTAACTATATCAGCGCCTGCTTCCATAGCTGTGATAACCTCTGTAATTGTAGCGCAGCCCGGCATATACGGTACTCTGTAACGGTTACAAAGCTTAGCTGTCTCAGCATTAAAAGCCGGTGATACAATAAAGTTTGCACCTGCAAGAATAGCAGCTCTTGCTGTTTCAGGGTCAAGAACTGTACCTGCGCCGAGCATCATCTCACCGTTTTTATACTTCTCTGCCAAAGCTGCAATAACCTTGTCAGCACCCGGTACTGTAAATGTAAGCTCAATACCTGTACATCCGCCTGCAAGGCAAGCATCACTGATCTTGATAGCTTCTTCTGCATTATTGGCTCTTACAACAGCCACAAGACCACAGTCCATAAGCTGCGTCAAAACCTGTTCTTTCTTAATCATTTGAATCTACCTCCTTAAAAATAAAGAATATTACAGAAATATTCTCAATTTATGACTATCTGTTAATATAATACCACAAAACCAAACAATTTGCAATATCTATATAAAAGAAAACAAAATTTTTATACCCATTACCTTGTATTTTTGTCAACCAAGACGAAAAAGCATCTATCAAAATCAAAAAAAAGAGCATACAGCTATTGCCATATGCTCTCTAAAATTACATATTGTTTTCATTCCATATCATACGATACTGTATCTCGCCGGTACTGGAATGCAGCCGCGCTCCGTCTATAATAAATCCCATATGTGTTGCAAAATCGATCATAGCGCGATTTTTTGTATAAACATTTACATGGAGAATAGAGAAGCTTTCCTTTGCAAAGGATATGAGCTTTGTGCCTATCCCCTGTCCCCTGTATTTAGGATCAACAAATAAGCCTTTAATAAAATTATCATTTGTTATACATATAAATCCCGCTATGACCCCATCAACAATATATACAAAGGTATCCGGAGTAGTCAAATAATCATTTTTTATCTTTTCATAATGTTTTTCCCAGAAATTCGCCTCAAGGAAAGAGTTATCGCAAGTAGTGGATCTTAGCCATAAATCAAGCACTTCATAACGCTGCGACTGGGTCATTCTTTGTATCTTTTCCATAATTCTATATTCCGAACGTATCTCCGAAATCACTTCTGTCATATCGGCTGTTAACATACGGAAGCTCGCCCGGGCGAATCCATCCGTTACGAAACGCATCGGATTTCATTTCCATATAAAACTGTACTGAAGCCGCCTCTATATAAGGAGCAAGGAAAATCAAGCCTATGCCCGCTGTTATCAACGAAAGTATCATCCATCCTATAAACGAAAGAGCTAAAATAAAATACCTCCATTTATTCCCGCGCATCATATTTCTCGTTATTTCAAACGCTCTTCCGTAATCCAGATTCGGATTTTCCGCAAGCATATATGGGATCATCGCATACTCATACGATTTTATGATGCCTGGAATTATAAACAGCAGCCCCCATAAAAATGTTTTAAGATCCTTAAAAAACAAGATTTTTACCACATTAGTCAAATTATTTCTAAATGGATACGACAGATTAGCTATATCAACTTTTGCCTCAGCTTGCTTAATAAAATACCTGTTAACACCAACACACAAAGGCGATACTATTATTATAGAATATAGTATTGACAAAATCGCATAAGCCAGAGACAGTAATTCTGAGCTGGTATTGATAGTTAACAGTGATATAAGAGATGACACTATTGCATAAATCAGCACTACAACCACACTGTACATATAGCTTCCGGATAAACTCTCTCTTGCTCTCTGCCTAAATTCTCTCGAAGTTGACATATATAACTCCTCCCTGTAGATAAAATAACTCTTTTATATTATAACATATGTTCCGCAGTAATTACAACATATGAATTCTTTTTGTAATAAAAACTTAACATTATTTTCACATTATAATGAGCTTAACACACTTCTTATATATCATTCTTACAAATATACACTTGTAAAAAATACACTTGAAATTTTTTTCATTTTGAGTTAAACTATATATATTCGGATATAAGCGAAATGTTTATATTTTTTACAAACTTTTATAAAAAATTAATGAAAGGTAGATTGAATTGAAAAAAATTTTTACCGCACTTTTTCTTATTGTTTCTCTTATTATGCCCTGCTCAGCCTATGCTGACGATTATATACGCGTGTTTTTAAACGACCGTGAAATTGAATTTGATCAGCCGCCAATTATATATAACGATCTAACATTTGTGCCGTTTCGCGCAATATTTGAAGCCATGGGCATGGTTGTACAGTGGGACAACAGCCAGCAGCGTGCCACGGCATTTAATCATGAATACAATATTTCTTTTTTAATGAACTATGATTATATATTTATAAATGGAATCGGGCTACCGATAGAGTATGGACCGATTATAGAAAATTCACGGATGCTTATCCCGTTAAGAGCTCTTATTGAATCGGTAAACGGAGATGTTTACTGGGACGGCGATAATAAATATGTATACATAAACTCATCTATGGCTGTTGACACTTCTAACTGGCCGTATGAGGTGCTTGATCTTACAAATGAAATCCGCCGACAGTATGGTTTGCCAGAATTTACATGGGACGATAATCTTGCAAAAGTCGGAAGAGAACATTGTATGGATATGGCGGCACAAGGATATTTTGACCACAACTCTCCTGACGGCTCAACTCCGTTTGACCGCTTAAACCGAGCCGGAATATCGTATTATGCCGCTGCCGAAAATATTGCCGCCGGCCAAATCGATCCCAAGTCTGTTGTTGATGCGTGGATGAACTCTGAAGAACATAGGGAAAATATTCTTAATCCTCTTCTGAGAAAAATGGGAGTAGGTATTTCAAGAAACGGTGACTACGGTATTTACTGGGCACAGGAATTTACAAATTAAAAATATGGCTATCGCTTTTAGCGCATAGCACTTAACGCGATAGCCACATTTGCTTTTATTGTATATACTAAATTACATACTTTCGACTGTTTCTATTCCAAGAAGTCCCAAAGCTGCCTTTATAACTGTACATGACGCGTCAACCATTGCAAGCCTTGCTTTTTTGGTTTCCATATCGACGTCATCCTTCATAATCGGATTTGTATTATAAAATTTATTAAAATCCTTTACAAGCTCCGTCACATATCTGTTTATATAAAACGGCTCGTTTTTCTGAGCCGCAAGCTCTACCGCTGCACCAAACGAATCAAGCTGCTTTGCCAGTCTGTAAGCGTCATCAGATGTATTGAGCGAAAAATCAGCATCGCTGTAATCTATGCCCTCGGCACGTCTTAAAATACTGCGTCCTCTTGCATAACCGTACTGGCAATACGGAGCGCTCTCTCCTTCAAAATCAAGCATCGACTCCCAAGAGAAGATAATATCCTTCTCACGGGAATTTTTAAGGAAAGTATATAAAATAGCGCCTATACCTATCTTTTTGGCAACTCCATCCACATCCTCTATACCGTGGTTATTCGCTTCGATAATAGCCTTTGTCTTTTCTATAGATTCATTAAGCACATCCTCAAGAAATACTACATCACCGTTTCTTGTAGACATATTTTTTCCGGGAAGCTTTACAAGACCAAATCCCACATGCTCACAGCCCTTGCTCCATTCCCATCCGGCGCGCTTCATGACCTCGAAAATCTGTTTAAAATGTAAGCTCTGAGGAATACCCACAACATATATATTTTTATAGAAATCATACGTTCTGTGACGGTATAATGCCGCAGCAATATCACGCGTTGCGTAAATAGTTGCTCCGTCTGATTTAAGTATAATACACGGCGGCATATTTACATCTGACAAGTCTACTACCTGTGCGCCCTGTGATTCAACCAAAAGCCCCTTATCTCTGAGTATATCTACGACCTCATCCATTTTATCAGAATAAAAAGCCTCACCGTTATACGAATCAAAGGATACTCCAAGCATATCATATACACGCTTGAATTCAACAAGGCTAAGCTCTCTGAAATATGACCAAAGCTTTGTCGTTTCTTCATCTCCGTCCTCAAGCTTTTTGAAATATTCTCTTGCCTCATCCTCAAGCTCCGGATTCTTTTCCGCTTCCTGATGAAAACGAACGTATATTTTAAGCAGCTCATTTATAGGATCCTTCTCTATTGCCTCCGGATCTCCCCATCTCTTATATGCTGAGATCAGCTTTCCGAACTGTGTTCCCCAGTCGCCAAGGTGATTAAGCGACTCAACATGATATCCGAGATGCTTATATATTCTTGCAAGAGAATTTCCTACAGCGGTAGAAAACAAATGTCCTATATGGAACGGTTTTGCAATATTGGGCGATGAATACTCAACAAGCACCGTCTTGCCTTCTCCCTCCTGAGATTTTCCCCAATTCTCTCCTGCGTTTCTTACTCCTGTAACTGTTCCCTTTATAAATTCTGCGCGGTCAAGGAAGAAATTCAAATATCCCCCTGCTGCTTCACACTTATCCAGCACAGGATCATCGGCAAATTTTTCTGCCATATCCTTAGCTATAAGCGGAGGCGCCTTACGTAGAACTCGAGCCAGTGGAAAACATGGAAAAGCAAGATCACCCATCTTCTCATCCGGCGGAATTTCTATTGCTTTTTCAACCGCTTCATACTCAAGTCCCGTATATTCGGTAAGTTTTTCAACAATATATGCTTTGAAATCCATTTATTAATATACTCCTTTTTTATTATCTGACTTAATTTCTGTATTATATCATATTTTTCCCGATTTTTCAAGGTATTTGCATAAAAATGCTAACGTAAAATATTATAAAAAAGGACTTATTTTATTTATCACATAAACATAAGCATTATATTTCATATAAAACTCCTTCGGTCTTTTTACTGATACGTTGATCCTATATCATACTAAACGGCTCTTCACATTAGAACAGACTTCGGCATACTATGTTATACAGGCAGCCTGATTTTAAAGAAAGGAAAGATGTGAATGGAAAACAACATGTTATGCGATAAACCGTATGAAAAGCCGTGTGAAAAACCGTGTGATGGACAGCTGTGCAATTTATGTATAGGCTACTCATATGTACCGATGCAGTCTTTGGGAGAGCTTTATGATGAGTGCACCGCGCTTAATGTAGGAACTATTTTCCCGGGTTTAAATCTGCCTATTGACTGCTACGGAAATATATGCAAAGAAACCGGAGGTATATGTGATGAATAATACACAGCTCACGCGCCTTAAAGAGATCCAAAAGGCTAATTTTGCGGCATACGATATGCTGCTTTACCTCGATACGCACTGCGATGACAAAAAGGCGTTCGAAATCTTCCGCAGGCTTGTGGAAAAAACCAAATCCCTGAAAAAGAATTATGAGGCTGATTACGGACCTCTTACTCCGTATTCCACCGCATCACAAGAGTCATTTAACTGGCTTCAGGGACCGTGGCCATGGGAATACGGAGCGAATCCGCCTTCAGCTTCTCAAGATTCGTGCTCTAAATCAGCCGATAGTCAAACTATATGCCCTTGCTTGTCGGAAAAGGGAGGTGAATGATTTTGTTTTCTTATAATAAATTTTTGGAATATCCCGTTAAGGTAAGAAATAAAAATCCTCGCCTCGCTAATATCGTTATAACTCAGTATGGCGGTCCAAAGTCGGACTTTAATTTACAGTATGTACAAATTTTATCTTATGTATATGGATTTTTAAACTTGTAGTGTATTATAATTTGCCTGTCTGCTGTAACTTCTATCTTTTCAATGAGATTGAAAAGCGTTGTTTTATCAATGGTTTCAAACTCTATGATTTTGCGTAAGTCCTCTGTAAAATCTGTATTTTGTGAGTTACTGTCCTCTATTTTTTTGATAAGCTCCTCTTTTCGTTCTGTTATCATTGATTTTTCAGTACTGTATTCTTTGGACATTTCAATAAAAATCTCTTCATCAATAATACCCTTCAGCTTATCGACGTATAAAGATTTAATTATTGTTTGTATCTGTACAAGTCTTTTTTCTATTGTATCTATTTCTTTTTGTGTATTATCTTCATCGTTTTTTACAAGCTCAAATTGACTGTAAAACTCATCATTCAATACATTTCGGGCAATAGTCCGCAATTCACTTATTACCGTATTTATCAAGACTTGTTCTTGTATTCTGTGACTGCTGCATAATGACTTGCCAAATTTGCTATATGTCATACATTGAGCAACCATCTTTTTACTTGAATTTCTGCGGTAAGTCATTTTTGCGTGACAGTCGTAACAAAAAAGCAAACCATTTAGCAAATGCTCCGTTTTATCGTGCTTACTGTTTGCGTAATGGTTTGCTTTCTGCTGTATTAACTTTTGTACTGTGTTAAAATCTTCTTGATTAATTATCGGTTCATGTGTATTCTCTACAATTATCCAATCATCTTTTTTATACTTACGGAATTTATCGCTTTTATAATTGATTTTTTCCTGTCTATGCTGTGCCATATGCCCCGCATAAGTGGGGTTAGTTAATATCCGCTTAACGGTTTCCTGTGTCCATACATAGCGATAAACATTGACATTTTTATAATTACATGTATTGAGCTTATATGCGCAAGGACATTTTATATTATCCTCATTCAACCGCCGTTTTATTTCCCCCATGCTTACACCCTCAATATACTGCGTAAAAATACGCCTTACTACGGGAGCGGTTTCATCATCTATAACCAGCATGTTTTTATTCTTAGTATCTTTTAAATATCCGTAAGGAGCGAAAGCCCCTATGAATTGCCCGTTCGCACGCTTAGTATTAAAAGTAGTCCGTACTTTTTTTGATATATCCTTAGCATACATGTCATTTAAAATTGCCTTAAACGGACTCATATCGTTATTTGAATTGTATCTATCCCCTGTATCTATCCCGTCGGATAATGCAATATAACGAACGTTCTTTTCGGGAAAATATTTCTCGATATAATAACCTGTCTGAATATAATCACGACCAAGTCTTGATAAATCTTTAGTAATAACTAAATCAATTTTTTTCTTTTCTATATCTGAAATCATCCTTTTAAAATTCGGTCTTTCAAAATTTAATCCACTCCACCCATCATCGATATACACATCAACGATATTCCAATTCTGCTCTTTCACATACCGCGCAATGTAGTCACGCTGATTTATTATGCTCTCGGACTGTCCCACGTTTTGGTCTTCCTGTGAGAGCCTTAAATATATCCCGACATTATAAATTTTGTTCATTGTCAATTCGCTCCTTTGCAATTATTCTATAATTGTTTATCTTCTTGTTTTGTAGAGTACGCTGTAAAATTACTTGAAAATCCTCGCCGTTATTTTTGTATTTATTAATGACTGTCGGTGGATTTTTTGTTTTATTCTCATTCATATTATCGCCCCTTGATATAGGCTATGAATTTATTGCTTGTACTAATTACTACAAACTAAAAAGCAACAATAATATATGATATGCAAAGAAGCAATTATTTGTTAATTTTGAGTATAAAAAGAAGCCACATTGCTGTGACTTCTTCTTCAATCATTTTAACTTTTCTCCGCATTTATTGCAAAAAGTATTTGATATATCTTGTATCATTCCACATTTTTTGCATTGCAACATAGTATTATTTGTTTTATTGCTCATTTTACTTAAAACTATACCAGATATAAATAATATAATTCCTATAAATAAAACAAAAAAATATATCACTTGTTGTTCAAATATCGCTTTTGAACGTATACTCCGCATTACCGCATCTCCTCGAACACTGTTTGCCCCTGGCAAATTGCATAATGCAACGACTCCAATAATGGTAACAATAATACCAATTATTATTAACAATATTCCTATTATAGATTTTTTTTGCTTCATTGGCTTTTCTCCTTATCTTAGCATAATAAAATTTACTTTTTTTCTGTACTTATGATATTACCATTTCTATCGACAATGACTTTATAATCAGATTTATCTTCCCCCTTTATAGTTAATGTAGATTGTCCGTTTTCAAAATCAGAAGAACTTTTTACCCAATAATCATTCATTGTAAATTGAATTTCACCGTTTGTATTTATAAAAGTACAGCTGGCTTTTGCTGTATCTGAATATATACGACAAAGTCCCTCTTTAAAATTACTAATTTTACTTGCATCTTTTGAAAATGATACTTTGGGTGTTATTTGTTTTGTATTACCTAATTTATCTATAATATAACAACATGAGCCTCCATTTGCTCCAATATCTTTTTCGTATATTGCATATCCCTCACTAAATGAGTTGTGCATATCTTTACTATTTTGCTTCACATTAAATGTCTGAATAACATTCCCATTAGTATCGATGATTGCAGTGTTATCTCCTAACTTTTCATTCGATTTAAAGTGTACAAATGCTATTCCATCACTAAAATTATGTACGGAAGTCCATGTACTATTTAATGGAACAACTAAATCTCCATTCATGTTAATTGCTCCATAAAGTTCTTCATTCACATCAAAATCTTTATTATCTTTTCTTACCCACATAATACCATCCGAATATGTATAATATTTATCAAATCCACTTACTTTATCTTTTATTTTTAAATAATCTTTATAAGTATGTGTTTGTTTAAAATAATTCAGATAAATAACATCTTTTGGTTCCCCGATATTATTACACGCACTGGTTACAATAATAAATACCATTATAATAAATATTGTTAATTTCCGCATAATTTAACCTCTAAAAAATTTACAAAAAGTTTATTTTACAATCTCACTTATATCGTATATACTAATACTATATCACAGAATGCACATTATCGGATGTACTTATGATGACACAAAAGCATATGAACTCTTTTTTATTTTCAATCCTATTAAATTGGTTAATTGTTGTTTAGCTATCTTTCAACTCTGCTATACATATTTGAAACTTTAACCGTCATTGTTTCATTTGAAGCATTTGTCAAATCCATATAACAATCCTTGTAAATTGTTCTTTTTTCCGTTTTACTTGGCTTATTTGATGTATTTCTCACCTTACCGTCTGTGGTGTAAGTCGCATAAACATATTCATGCTCCTTGTCAGTGTATACAGCTGTTTGGCTTGTATCATTTGAATATATACGTACTTTTTCTCCTGCTCCAAGTGATAGAGTAGAAAACGCACTATCACTATATGCATAATCTGTAGTTGCAGGACAATAATAAACTTCCATGCTCTCGTTCGCCGTTATGACAAGCTCTTTGCTTTTCATTAAACTTCTGCTATAGCTATTATTATCCAACCCGGACATATGCAAGCCTTTATCGTCATACTCTATATATTCAAAATTGCGGCTGCTAAAATACACATTGACCTGTTGGTTGTTGTTAGGCGTTAATTTTATACTTTCGCCGGAGCTTAAATAAACTGTATTATATACCTTTTCAGAGGTTTCCTGAAACTGGGCGTTTTCTAATGGAATGCTGACTACAAGTCCATCTTCCATACTTTCAATAACAGCCTCTGCATCTTTTGAAATTTTATATGATTTCATGGTGGATTCATACTTTTTTACATCGATACCACCATCACTCTCTTTTTGCATAATATTAAATATGCCATCTAAACCTATTGGGAGTGAGCTGTTAGCCGTATTAGGCACTTTTATTGATTTTCCTTTAGGAATAGTTATATACATAAAAGTACCGTCTGACGTTGTCGTTATCTCATCTGATGATATATTTTCATGAGAATTATCCGAAATTTCCGTGTTATTGTTATTTTTCATATATCCGCACGCCGTGCATACTCCATTTTCAAAAATATGCTCTTGGTCACGTACATAGTCATATACCTCAATTGTTTCGCCGCAATCTTCACATATTACGTGCATTACATCTATTAACTGATGATATGTATCTGTAGCCTGTTCAAATGTTCTCAAATCTATCATACAAACCTCATAAGTGTTGGTATGATTACAATTTGAATTATTCGTATCGTTAGTTTGATAAGTGATACTTACGGTTTGTGTGTAACCGTTCCACTCAACATCTGCTCCCATACTCTCGCTTATTACTCTTACAGGTACAAGAGTTCTGTCATTAAAAATCTGAGGTGGTACATCGATAGTGAAAAATTCTCTTTCAAGTGTCCACATTTCAGTATCATCAATCCATAATATCATAATGCATTCATTATCTTGATAGACTTCAATAACACCGTCATACCATTCAACTTCACAGCCCATAGCTTCAAAAATAGCTCTCATGGGAACAAGTGTCCGATCGTCCTGAATTATAGGTGGCTGGTCGAAATAGATTTCCCTACCGTTCAATTCTACGGTTATATTATCGCTTGCATGTGCCGGAATAATTGCACAACTTAAAATTATTGACAATGTAATAAGAAAAGTTATTATTTTTTTCATTGCTGTAACTCCTTATAATTATTTTGTTTCATCTTGGATTATTGATACAATTTTCTCATCATCATCCCACTCTACAACTAAATCTAAAGCTTCTGAAACAGCTCTTACAGGTATCATTGTACTGTCGTTAATTATTTGAGGGGCAACATCAAGATCTATCACAATATCGTTTTTGAGCATTTTATTCTCTCCTATAACTAAAGTAATAGTTGTACCATGTTTATTAGTGGCCGTTACTGTTTTTGTACTATCATCCCATGTTACTTCACAATCGAGAGCTTCAAAAATATCACGCATTGGTACAAGAGTTCTATCATCAATTATTACAGGTACTTGATTTTTAAAGGTAATAAGATATTGTTGTTCTCTTTCGATTCCGTTTGTTTTATTTCTATAATCTTCTTCTGATTTGTATGACATAGATTTTTCTATAAGTTTTACATATGCATCTGCATTTGTGATTTTGTTTGGATTTATTACATTAAGGATATAATCATCTACCCAATATACATATCCTCCTGCATTTAATGCTTCAGGGTTATAATTATGAACACGATATAATCCCTCAGATAAAATCATTTCATCGCTACAATCAATAGGCTCTGTTCTATAACATTTGTTTCCAATTTGAGTTTTATTTTCAGAATCATATTTGTCTATTTCATCATCATTTAGTTCATATATTTTTTCTATATTAAATTCTCCTTGAGTATCAAATTTTACTGTACAGGGAGCTGCCGCTCCGATCCATATTCTGGAATCGTTATTGCTTGTCCATCTAAATTTACAAACGTTACTAATATCGCCAAAATACGTTTCGTTGCCAAAATTCAAAATGTTTATCCACCCCTGACCAATATCTTCTGCATTAAAAAATTCTACAATATCTTGTGCGTTGTTTGGGATTTTTTCAATACTATCCCATGCAACATTTGAAATTGTTATTGGAAAACAAATATCCCCTCCGTCATCATAAGTCCGTATTTCTAAGTTTGCTGCCATAACCGTTGGCGTGAATAACAATAGACTTATCCCTAATGCAACTAATGATTTTTTCATATCAAGTCCTCCTCCAAAAAAATTAATAAAAAATTTGTTTTACAATTAACACTTACTGCATATATAATAATACTATAAGCACGAAAAGGGGCTGTGACAAAATAGCAGCCAAATAACAAGAAAAATGAGGACGATTG
>CAJMRL010000028.1 GCA_905215805.1 uncultured bacterium
GCAATCGTCCTCATTTTTCTTGTTATTTGGCTGCTATTTTGTCACAGCCCCTTCATTATATATTTTAATTGACACAAAATCAATTTCAGACTTTTCCTTCAAGCCACTTCTCTATGTCTGCCTGACCGGTGGAGGCAGAGCCTTTGAGACCGTCGGTCACCTCCGAATCGGTGCAGATGTCCCTGATGTCCGAGACCGATGTGGTGATGCCTGTACCTCCGCTCGTGCAGAACGGCATTATAGTCTTTCCGGACATATCGTAGCTGTCAAGGAAAGTATTTATGATCCTCGGCATCGTTCCCCACCAGATAGGGTAGCCCAAAAGGATCGTGTCGTATTCGTCCATATTTTCTACGCTTCCCGCTATCGCCGGACGTGCGTCGGGATCGTTCATCTCCTGATTTGCGCGGCAATTGTCATCAGAATAGTTGAGGTCCTCGCTCGTGTACGGATCCTCCGGCACTATCTCGTATATGTCAGCGCCAGTAACCTCGGCTATCGTCTGCGCGAGAGATTCGGTGTTTCCTGTTGCCGAAAAGTATACTACGAGCATTCTGCTTTCTTCCTGCTCGCCCGTCTG
Organism: uncultured bacterium; assembly: GCA_905215805.1. Lineage (GTDB taxonomy): Bacteria > Bacillota > Clostridia > UBA1381 > UBA1381 > UMGS1958. The sequence goes on from CAJMRL010000028.1 coordinate 581, forward strand.
TGAACCTGTTGAAGGCTCCGCGGTCGCGCTTGCCGCGGGTGTTGCGGTCGCGCTTGCTGTGGGTGCTGCGGTCGTGCTTACCGCGGGTGTTGCAGTCGGCTCGGTCTGAGAGTCTTCTGTAACTGAGCCTGAGAGCGTGACTGTCTGAGTAGTCTGCTCCCACTCAACATCAAAGCCGAAACCCTCCGCTATAAAGCGTATAGGCAGCATTGTTCTGTCGTTTATTATAACAGGCGTGGTGTCAAGCGTATGCGCTTCTCCGTTCAGATATGCCGTTGTGCTGTCTATAGTGAGCTCTATAGTGTTTCCGCCGTATGAAAGCGTCGCTGTTCTTGTATCTCCGTTCCAGCTCACCTCTCCGCCAAGAGTTTCAACTACTGCTCTCACCGGCAGAAGTGTTCTGTCATTTACTATCACCGGAACTGTTCCCATACCGGGATCGATCTCTTGCGCTTCGCCGTTTACCGTCATGTTTGGCTCGCCTATCTGCATCGTGATAACGATCTTGTTCTCAGTTTCTGCAGGAACCTCAGCCAGCGGCGCCGCGACAGTCTGCATGTCTGATGAGAAAACATCATCGCTCACTACAAACGCGCTTGCCGCGATCCCTACCGTCATTGCGGCAGTAACCAGAATGGATACTAATTTTTTCATTGTAAAAGCCTCCTTTTGCTTTTTATATTTTTTCAGACACCCTTCAAGATACTAAAGCTTGCAATACGAAGCCCGCGCTCCTTCAAGTATCTGTATTATGCTTTACATCGATATTTTATCACAATAATTACGAAATGTCTAATGCTTATATCATATTTTTTATAATGCTTTTAAGGCATTATTTCATCCGCTTTCCTCCTTGTCAAGCTTTAAACATTTTCCTATAACATCGTCCGGCGCACTCCAATCCTTATAAAATATCGCGATATTGCCCCACGTCACGTACATCGTAACGGTGCCGGGAGACGGATCAAACAGAGTTGTTTGTGAGCCACTCTTCTATCTCGTCTCGGTCATATGACGAATATGTCACGCTCAGTCCCTCTTTTATCGTGCTGTCCGGCGCAAGCTTAGCCATCGCGCTTATTATCTGTCCGAAACGACCGCCGCCCATACTGCAGAACGGTATTATCGTTTTATCGGAAAGATCGTAGTGCTGAAGGAAGGTGCGCACCGGCGCCGGTATTGACGCCCACCAGTTGCTGCAGCCAAGAATTATCGTGTCGTAATTATTTATATCAAGTCCGGCATCCTCAAGGTATGCCGCAAGCTCGGGCGACGCGTTTGACCTGTACTCGTCGAGAGCCTCGGCGTACAAACCCTGTGAATTATGCGTTGCCGAATATGGCTCAGCACGTTCTATGCGGAATACGTCCGCGCCGGTCATCTCCTGTATTATCTCGGCAAAGCCCTGTGTGTTGCCGGTCTGCGAAAAGTAGACGATAAGCGTATTGCCCGAAGGCTCTGCCGTTGCGTTATTTGTGCTCGTTACCGTTTCCGTACCGCTGTCAGCATTTCGCACAAGCCGCATGCCTATGCTGTATAACGGCACGTCTGCCGGATGCGCCATCCGGTATGCCGAGCGGATGTGCTTGGGCATATCGTTCCAGCCGCCTCCGCGCGCGATCTTGTAATTGCCGCTCTCCGGGCCTGTCGGGTCTGTCGATTCTTCTGTTCTGTAATCACCGTACCAGTCCCATACCCATTCGGCGGCATTGCCATGCATGTTGTACAGTCCGTATGCGTTTGCGTTGTATTCATTGACGCTCACCGTATGCTCAAGGTATCCGTTTACCCAGCTGCCGCCTGCGTCGTTGTTGTAGCCGTAAGCATTATAGCAGTTGGCGTCGCTGTCGTTTACATAGTCACCGAAGCTGAACGGCGTCTCCGTATTAGCGCGGCACGCGTACTCCCACTCCGCTTCGGTTGGCAGACGGTAGCCGTTTGCACTCCTGTCCCATGTGACTGTTGTGCCCGATATTGTATAGCATGGTGTGAGTCCCTCTGCTTCGCTTAAAGCGTTGCAGTACTCTATCGCGTCATACCAGGTTATACTCTCGACAGGAAGCTCGTCGCCTTGATTTTCACTCGGATTTTCTCCTGTGACCGCCGTGTACTCCGCCTGCGATACCTCGGTCGGCGCCATATAGAAGCTGCCAACGGTCACAGTGTGCTGTACCTCATCGTTATAGCGCTCCGGCTCGTCTGAGGGACTGCCCATTGTGAAGGTGCCGCCCTCTATAAGCATCATATCCGAAACGACCTCCGCGCCGTTTTCACTGTGCGTAGTTATCGTGATCTCTTGCGTGTCACCGTTCCACTCCACACCCAGCCCGAAACCTTCCGCTATAAAGCGTATAGGCAGCATCGTTCTGTCATTTATGATAGTCGGTGCTGTGTCGAGCGTCTGTGCTGTACCGTTTAAAGCGGCCGACGTGCTGTCTATCGTGAGCACGATCTCGCTGTCGCTATATCCGAGCGGACCTCTCGTGTGTCGCCGTTCCATCCGACCGTGCCGCCGAGCTCCTCTACAATGGCTCTTACCGGGAGCAGCGTGCGATCATTTATTATTACCGGAGTCGTGCCCAGCTCCGGATCTATCTCCTTTTCCTCTCCGTTCACCATCATCATCGGATCGCCTATTGTGAGCACGATCTCTGTGCTTTCCGGTGCGGTCTGAACTGTCCCCTCGTCCGCGGCACAGCCGGTAATGCCGCAGAGCGTGAATAAGCTGCTGACAGAAAGAAGTACAACTAACTCTTTTTTCATCTTCTCATACCTCCGCTTTCTCTTTTACAATTTACGTCCAAGCTCATATGCCATCTTTGGGAAAGCCGTATGAGCCGTCATTGACGGCGTGCCGCACCCCGTTCCAAGTATCTGACCCTGATCCTTAAAGTGCATATATTTGCACAAGGTCTCGTAATGCGCCTTCAGATCTTTCATTGTCCAGCTGTCGTTGTTCCATGCCGCGGCTATAAGCGCGGTCTTGATATGTTTTCCCGACAGCCTGCCGGTGAAGCTGTAGAAACGGTCTATAACCGCCTTAATCTGCGCCGAAAAACCGAAATAGTAGAGCGGCGTGACAAACACAGCCATATCCGTTTTTAGTAGTTTATCGCGAAGTTCGTCCATATCGTCTTTAAGGCAGCACGGACCGTTCATGCCGCAGTAGTCGCAGCCCTGACACGCTCCGATGTTAGCGTGAGCGGCATCGAATACGCTTATATTATGTCCTGCCTCCTCTGCTCCACGTATAAAATGCTCCGCCAATAAATTTGACGAACCCATTTTATGCGGACTTCCCTCGATCACCAAAATGTTCATTTCCTTGTTCCTCCTTTTTTAAACTTTTGTTTTTTTAAGAGCGTCATTATGTAATGCGCCGCAAAAATACAGGTTCCCATCATTGCGATATATTCGGCTATAAATCCAAGCATTCCCTTGGTCATATCAAACCCCGCGAATTCGCGCTTCAGCAGAATATAAGATATGATCTCGTTATTTATAAACGCGTATATTCCGAACAGTGCGATCATACAAGCAGCGATCCTGACAACGATTGTCTGTGTTTTCGAGAGCGGCTTTATTCGCTTTCTCAGCATTCCCATGATCATGCCCCAGTGAAGCCCCAGATGCAGAGACATAAGCGTAAAACCCCAGTACGAGGACAGCATATGCAGCCGCCTTGCGAAAGCCCTCCCCGCATGTATTCTTATAAGTCCGAAGGTATTTGAGAGTATTATCCCGCTTATCATTAAACCTATCATCGAGGCAAACACAGCAATGTTTATGAGTGCATGCACAGTTCTTATCATATTGTATTTACCCTTAAAAAGTCCTGGATACCATTTACGATTAAATACATTGTGAATTATGTATAGTACAAATTCAGCTATTCCCAGCCACATATGCGGTCTGTAACCTGTAAAAACATATGCCATAAGCAACAGCATAATTATCGTCATTGAAATATCAACGACAAGTTTTAAAATCATTTTAGGTTTCATTTTTATAATCCTCACGCGTTGTTCAAGATTTAAAGCATAATCCTTTGTGCAGCGTACCTGTCTCCGTACCCGGATGTGAATCTATGGAGTCGCTCATACAGATACTCCAGAGCGTACGCTCTGTTGTCTGTCCTCCGTATCCGCCTAAATATAATGCGTACAATACTGTCGGCACGTGCTTCATCGTCTTTCGCCTCCTGTTTCTTTAGCTCTTTGTATCTCGTGTCGCAGATAATCTATATTATCTATCTGTTTCTCCATAACATGTATTTTGTCGAGCGTAAGCTTTCTTCGCTTATTGAGCATTGCTATACATTCCTCATCATTCTTTCCCGAAAGCATGAGTTGCATATATTCGTCTATATCCTCCTTGGAAAAGCCTATATCATGCAGCGTCATTATCATGCTGAGCCTTTCAATATCCTGATCATCATACTGCCATGCTCCCATCACACGCTTTACTGTTCCGCACAATTCCATGCTTTCGTATTCATCTAAGATTTTTATTGGAATGCAGTATCGTTCGCTTGCTTCTTTTATAGTCATAAATACCTCCGTTCTCTGTGCTCTCTCAGCCTTATTTATGACTATATTTTATCATGAGCCTTCCACAATGTCCAATGCTTATGTTACATTTCATTTAATGCTTCAGAAGCATTTTTTACATGCGTAATGAATTCATACAATACAGCCTTACACAACACAATCGATACAAAAACAAAAAATATTGCTAACCATAAAGTACAGTTCTTTTTTCAATAAAAAAGACGCATCAAATCTGATACGTCTCATGTTAATATGTTTTGTAGGAATATAACTGAAGCTGTCCAGCCCGTTCTTTTTCTGACTAATTTTTGACCACAGTTTTTATGTATTTTTATGCAGTTTTAAAAACAGGAAAAAAGCCCGTTGTTATGCGATTTTCTCGATAACAACGGGCTTTTTGTTTTGGCAGGGGTACAAGGACTCGAATTGTGCGCCGTGGTTTTCACCGTATGGCGCAGCCTTGCGAAAACGGCTCTGTTGTGGCGTTTTCATAGAAACAGGTCCTTGTAACTTGACGCCGATTACGCTATGTTTTCATAACTTTAAAGGACTAATAAAGGACAGATTTTCTGTGACGTATTCTCTGATGTTTTATATTTTAATGCCGTTTTAACATTATTTCATTTACAAAATAACTCATCTTCAGTTCATATTTATAAATCTGTCTTAAAATCGTCGCTTGTGATCAATGACAAATCGTTTTTCGATGGATCAATTATGTTTATGACTCTTCTGGCATGATTCATGATCAGATCATCATAAAGATTTCGAACTAATCTTCCGTTAGAAAAATTCTCTTCTTTTTTTGCCACACGCTCTTCCAAGAAACTATGTACAAGTTTATGCGCATCTTCGGTAAGGACATAATCATTATTCTCACACATTGAAACAAGAATTTTATCCAGTTCATCTGCATCATAGTCAGGGAATTCGATAAATGTATTAAATCTTGATTTCAAACCTGGATTAGAGTCAAAAAAATTATTCATCGGTTCTGTATAACCTGCAACTATAACAACCAGATCTTCACGATAATCTTCTAATGCCTTTGTTAATTCAGTGAGACATTCTCTGCCGTATGAATCACTATGGTCATTCTCTGTAATACTGTAGGCTTCATCAATAAACAAAACGCCTCCTCTTGCTTTTTCAATTACATTCTTTACTTTTAGCGCTGTTTGTCCCTGATAACCGGCTATCAGATCTGTTCTGGAAACCTCAATAAAGTGTCCTTTTGACAATAACCCGATCTGTTTATATATGCGTCCAACGATCCGAGCTACCGTAGTCTTTCCGGTACCCGGATTGCCGGTAAACGCCATATGCATAGTGTTCTTTGAAGAATGAAGTCCGTTTTCCCGACGTAATTTTTGAACCTTTTGATAAATAATCAAATCGTTGACCTTTGACTTAACGGTTTTCAAACCCACGAGGGCATTCAGTTCATTCAACAATTCTTCCAACGTTCTCGTGTCTTCTATCGATTCTGATGCGGGTTTACAAATATTTTGCAAGGCTACATAGCCATAGTATTCAATCAAGCTTGAATTAACCAAGCGAGCCATTCGTTTTATTTCAATTTTATAATTTGGGCTATCCACAACCTCAGATATTTTTTTCAGAAGCAATATTGTATCTGCTTTACTCTCATTCTCAATTATTGAACCTGCGAGTTTTGTGATCTCCCCGCACGAATCTGTGACTGCATCCAGTTTTGAAGCACTGTTTATTAATGCATTTTTATATTTGTCCATCATATCACCTTAAAAGTATAATGATCAATTCAATTACAGCAAGACACACGGCACTACCGGCAATCAAATAAGAATACTTGATTTTTTTCGTCAAAGTCTGCATGACCGATTCATTTTTTTCTTCTATTTTCGCAATATATGAGTCGACAAGTTCCTTGTTGCTATAAATGAGCGCACTCATTTCTTCACCCTGCCTATGCAGTTCCGATATTTGACCTGAATGCATATTATTTGACTCCCAGAGTTTGTCCACGTCGTTCAAATGCGCAATATTACGGAGTTTCTGTATGTACTTCTCTAATGAATCGATATGGTTTTGAGCGTCACTCAAGCGTTTATCGGTATCATCGTATTTCGCATCTAAACTTTTTATCTCGTCTGAATGTTTCTCTGTCTTATCCCAAATATCATCTATATCATTCAAATGCTCATAGCCTGCCATCTCTGCCTTAAAATCTAAAAGAGATTGTACATCATTTCTGACAGTACCCAAATCACCATGAACTTTATTCAATGAAATTCGAGTGTCAACTAAAGACTCCCACATTTCATCTATGTTCTTTAGATGAACTATTTTTCTTATCTCTTCTGTAAATTCAAAAACCGTATTGAACTTTTCAATCTGATTATTCAAATCATTTCCCAAATCTGTAACAATGCTATCTATAATTTCTAAGTCTTCTTTAACATCAACAATAGATTTTTCGTTTTCCTGAATTTTAGCTGTTATACCATTAACTCCATCTGATAGCTTAGTTGTATTTTGGTGCAGCTCTTGAAAATCATTCCACAGTAGATCCACATCTTTTAAATGCTCGTACCTGTTTAATTCTTTCTGAAAATTTTCTAACAGTTTAAGTGTTTTACCTTGGATTTTAACCGTGTTATGTATTTTATCTTGTGTGTCAGCAATCGCCTTACTTGTTTTTTCTGTCGCTTTTATGGATATCAATATAGCCTGAATATAATCTTTATCAAGTGATTCTAAAGCACTGTATACCTGTCCAAATTCCTTTATGAGACCTATATGCACATTATTAATATCTATCAAACACCTTTGGATTTGACTGGTCAAGTCATTGAGTTCAGCACCTGTCACATTATGATCAGTGCCAATACCTTCTCCTTTTAGCCACTTACTAAACCATTCACCAAGACTTTTGGATTCGGCTACTTTTTTTAAATTTAAATCCGGTGTCGCTTGTTCTGAAAAATTTTTTAAGCCATTTTTGGCTTCTTCAAAATCATGGGTGTTTATAACTAATTCATTCATGTTTGATTCTCCTTTAATAATTCATCCAACTCATCAGATATTCGTTCCAATTCACGACTGTCATCTTCATAGACCTCGCTTCTTGTATAAATGGTTTCTACTGCATCCTTTATGATCTTTGATGCTTGTTTATGTCGTTCGGAAACAGTATCAACAAAGTTTTCTTTTATATCGCTATATTCTGTATCATCGTTATGTACATCACCTTTGATTATTGTTGTGCTATAACTATCCGTGGAAGTATCTTCAGAGTCCTTTTCAAATTTGGTAACTGTCCCCGCTGTTAATTCATTCGTTTTATTCAATATTATATAAGCAACCGCCCCGGCAATCACCCCTACTCCAATTATTCCTAATACTTTTTTCATAATTTCCAACCCTCCAAACCATCCAATATTCTATTCATGTTCTCAAAATCAGCATCTATAGATTTATCATTCTCACAATGTGCCCCTATATTCTTCAACGACGCTCTCATAATATCAGCAGCCTCCGCATGTCGTTCACGTATGGCACATTTGGCATTCGACTTATCCCGATCAAGAATTTTCTCATTTACTGTACGAAGCTTATGCTGTGTATTTAAAATATCATTTCTTTTTTCGATCTGCGCTCCAACGTTTTCTGCTTTCTGGCTCTTTTCGATCTTTTTTTCAATAAGATTTATCGCAATCGCGCCTATAATACCCGCGACCACGGCACCAAAGAAAATGCCTAATAGGTTTGCAAGACTGCCGAGTAAAGGTATTTCAAAGGCAAATATAGGTATCGACATTAATCCTTTTTCAATGACCTCTCCAAGCGCGATGGCTCCGACTCCCGTTAGTCCTGCAATAACAATTTTACCTGTTTCAAGAATCAATCTCGAAATAGACTTTCCTTTATTTTCAGGTTTTCTTATGTAGCTAACAGCAGCCCTAAGGGACTGCCATCCCTGCTTTAACATCATCCAGACCTTTTTAATTGTTCCGAAAACGGGTCCTATAATAGCTGTGGCTACAGTAGAAAACAATGTATTGCCAGCATTAATCAAGTGCGTTTTCAGATTCCCAATAAATGAATGAATGGCTTCTCTTAGACTATTCAACAAGGTATCCATCGCTTTTTTTGCAGACTTAAACCACTTAACCAGTTTGGCAATGATCTCACGAATTAATTCGGCGAGTAACTGCATGATAACCGCTCTAAGTGCTTTTCCGCCAATACGGAATGCTTCTTCTTTTTGAGATTTTTTCCCTGATTTAATAGAACGTTGCTCAGCTTCGGCTTTTTGTTTTTCATACTCGTCTCTTGCTTCTTTATCCCGTTTTCTCAATTCATCTTCATTGATCGGAAATCTATCTGCAGGTTTTTCTCCATTTCTTTCCGAATCCAACCAATCGCTCATTTTGCTGTCTTGTTTAGACTCATTCGCTCTGGAATCAAGGTCAATTAAATTTTTATCACTATTTGCAAATGATGCCTGTTCTTCTCTGGTCATATGTGCATTTGCCTCTGCATCTCTAATAATTTCAGCTGCAGAAATCGTATGGTCTTTATTTACCGTTTTGCTACCTTGTGGTCTGCCTTTATCTATATATTTTCTGGCATTGTAATTTGTATTATAATTTTCACCATTGGGATCTTTTTTCTTATTTTGAACCCTCAAAATAGCCATTTCTTCTCCCGTTCTATTATCTATTTTTGTTCTAATTGTTCCATCATTATTACGCTGAAAATTATTCTGCCAATCATCATAGCGTTTTTGGTAATCTATTTCTTTATTGTGCGTCGCTATTTTACCTTTTGCAAAATTCTCTGTTGTTTGAATGTGTGCATCGTTACGCAAATCAAGACGAAGTCCATTATTCTCCTTTATGAAATCTTCACCTGCCGTAACAGCAACCTGGTTCAAAAACTGGTCCCAAACAACATCCATAATTACCTTTCCGAGGTTGTCCGGGTTTCCTATTTTCTCTTTTTCCTCTTTTAAAAATTCCAGATCATCAAGCTTCTCTTCAAATTCATTCTGAAATTTTTCTTCTAATTCATCCAAATCAAAGGACTCATATGAATCTTCACTTATTCTTTCGTTTTCTTCAAAAAAAGCATTTTCCTTTGCCATAAAAGTCCATCCTTTCAAATTAAAAATTTAATTTATGATATAATTGTTTATTTTATCACAAAATTCCCCAAAATTCCATTCGCATACCGACCAAACATTATTTTAAATATACAGCAATTGCAACAAACCGCGAAGTATTGGATCGTCTGTATCAAACAAAGTACAAAAGTCTATCCTAAACAAAAAAATCCCGGAAATGGTATGTTTAAACCATTTCCGGGACTATATTTGGCAGGGGTACAAGGACTCGAACCTTGGGCACGCGGTTTTGGAGACCGCTGCTCTACCAACTGAGCTACACCCCTTTGAAAGTACTTATATAGTATACAACAATTTTACATAAAAGTCAAGTAAAAATCCTAAAAAAAATAAATTTATTCTAAAGCAACAATTAAATAAAGATTTAGTTAAAATTTTTAAAATAATTACACAAATAAATATTGTATAATATATCAATGATAGCAAATTAGGTTTTGATGTAGTAGAGTTTAATTTAAAGCAGCTATATTAAGCTGTTATTTATAATAGCGTAATATAGCTGCTTCTTGTTATAACTTTCTGTGTATCATATGCTTTAATGCGGATTTTCAGCTGCTTTTATGTAAGCTGGATTTTTACCGAATCACATAGCGGGAACATGCTGTTATCATCTTTCCATGCAAATATTGCAGCTTCAGTTCCTGTGCAATCTAAATTAATAGTAATTTCTGAGCTGCCGATGTCGGCAACGGTGGAACTTGTACCGGTAAGTCTTCCGTTATCATATACGGCTACAACAAACTTTGTAGGGATATGAAGCGGATCAAACGAAGCAGATAAAGAAGTACCGTTCTCTGACTGATTTGAAGTGATATTAAGGTCCTTTACTTTTATCGAATCTTCGATATAATCGATAAGAGCTTTTATATCAAGCATTCCATAACCCGTATATTCATCGTATCCTTCGGTATAAACATCCTTAACAGTATCCTTTAACGCTTGAATAAATTCATCAACTGTTAAATAAGGATTAATTTGACGGGCTATAGCTGCTGCTGCCGTTACCTGGGGAACAGCGAATGATGTTCCTCCGTCTTGCCTTGCCATGCCTGTCTTTGAGCTTGTACCAAGACTGTACATATAATATCCTGGGGCAGAACATAATATTTTATCATTATGCTGAGTGAATAAAGAGGGCTCATATGGAGCTATATCTATAGCGGTGCTGCCATTATAAAAAATCTTTGAAAACATTTCAATCCCGTTTTGCTCATCTTGTTCTGTATAAGGACGACCAAGGCTGCCAACGCTTACCACATTGTCAAATGAAGCAGGATAATGGTATTCTGAACCGGCAGAAGTATCCCCGTTGTTTCCTGCTGCGGCTACAACGATAATATTTGCATCATACGCCTTATCGATCAAATATTTGAGAGCTTCGATAGAAGCGGTATTTTCCGGTGCAAATCCCATGCTCATATTTATAATATCACATTTTTTATTTATAGCTTGCTGCAGTCCCGCAAACAGCGTGGATATATTAAATTTGGACGTATCTGTGACTTTTATAGGTATAAGATTGACATTTTCCGTAATTCCCGACGCACATAAGCTATTGTTGACTGATGCCGCAATAAGTCCGGTGACAAAGGTACCATGAGCTTTCGTATCTGTAACATCAGAAGGAGATTGACCGCTCATGACGTTGATAGTATCTATAATATTTTCGGATTGCAAATCAAGATGGTCTATATTCAAGCCGCTGTCAATAACAGCGACAGTGATACCTTCGCCGTTATAGCCCTTTTGCCATGCGTATGGTGCGTTGATAGCCTTTAGATGCCATTGTGAATCATATAAAGTATCATTAGCTCCAAAAGGATAAGGATAGTTTTCATCAAAAATACTAAGAAGCGAAACGGATTCAGAGGAGGAAGTGCTTTCTATTTCTTCAAATATAAGCTCTTCTTCCGGTATTTCTATAACTTCATCAGGTATAACGAAGGCTACATCCTCAGACTCTGAAAATTCTGCTGCTTTATCCGCGGAATCTACCAAATAAAGTTTATCCGCAAGTTTTTTCATGGACGAATCATAAAGTATAACAGGCTCGTCTTCAAACATAACAATATAATCGCCTTCATCCGCATATGAAACCAAAGACATACAAGTAAAAATAACTGCAGCAAAAGAAAGCGAGACAATTGCTTTAAACAAATTTTTCATTTTATCCTCCATAAAAATTCTTTAATTATGTTAAATAACTCTTAATTATTTGTCATAGTGGTATGAGCCTAAAAATTTATAAAATAATGTATTTGTTTTGAGCTTATCCAATGCAAAATATATTGTGGCATTATCAATATTGCCGTCAATATCAATAAAAAACATATATTTTCCCAATTCATTTTTCATAGGTCTGGATTCGATTTTTTTTAAATTAATATTTGCTGCTGCAAATAATTCAAGCGCGGTATAAAGTATGCCGGGTCTGTCTTCAAGCGTAAAGGCAATCGATGTTTTGTCATGTCCTGAAACACGCATACAAGGATTTTTCTCGAGAATTACAAAACGTGTTGAATTATTTTTATCATCTCCGCAGTTCTCGTATAGTATGTCTAAACCATAAATATCAGCAGAATTCGGGGATCCTATACAGGCAATTGTTCCATCGCATTCGCTTACTCTTTTTGCAGCTGCGGACGTGGAATCGGCATATTCTATTACAGCATTGGGGAATTCGCTGCTGATAAGTCGGGCGCATTGACCTATTGGCTGGGGATGAGAGGTTATAACTTTAATATCTTCCTTTTTTGATCCACGCTTTACCATGAGGTTTTCGCTGACCTTAAGAACATATTCACCCGTTATATAAAGATCTACATCAAATGCAAGCATATCAAGAGTTGTATTTATACTTCCCTCGATAGAGTTTTCTATAGGGACAATACATCGGTCTATCTGACCATCGTCAACCGCCTTTATAGCGGAAAATATTGTGGGATACTGTTTTATTTCATCACTTGAACCGGATGTATCAAGCCACTCAAGAGCTGCTTGATGAGAAAATGTACCTGATGGTCCTAAATAACCAAGCATTAAGAGTCTTCCTTTCATATTCTGATCATTTATGTATTTAATCTCTTATATTGACTGCCGGCATAATGCCGGCAGTCTCAAGAGTAAATGTATAGATTTTTTAGAGTAATATTTTACCTACAGCCTTTGCTATTGGGTCAAGCTCGTGCATAAGCTTATCGAATTTTTCCGGTTTTAGCGACTGTGGACCGTCTGATGAAGCTTTTTCCGGGCATCCGTGGACTTCTATCATAAGACCGTCTGCTCCTGCAGCAACAGCTGCCTTTGCAACAGCCGGCACATAGATATATGAGCCTGTAGCATGACTCGGGTCTGCGATTATTGGGAGATGTGAAAGCTGCTTTGATACCGGAATAGCGCTTACGTCAAATGTATTTCTTGTAGATGTCTCGTATGTTCTTATTCCTCTTTCGCAGAGAATGACCTTCTCGTTACCTTCCGACATGATGTATTCAGCAGCCATAAGCCATTCTTCCATAGTAGAAGCAAGTCCTCGCTTAAGTAAAATTGGTTTTTTGAGTTTTCCAACTTCACGCAGGAGCTTAAAGTTCTGCATATTTCTTGCGCCTATTTGTAATATATCAGCATATGATGCGACAAGATCAACATCGCGTGTGTCGAGTACTTCTGTACATATAGGCATATCAAGCTCTTTTCCGGCCTTTGCCATGATTTTAAGTCCATCGCCCTCAAGACCCTGGAAGGAATAAGGTGATGAACGCGGCTTAAACGCTCCGCCTCTCAATATATTTGCTCCGGATTCCTTTACCTGGCGAGCTACAGATATAAACTGCTCCTCGCCCTCAATAGCGCACGGACCGGCAAATACAGCAAGCTTTTTTCCTCCGACTTTTACGCCGAAACCAACGTCTATGATACTTTGCTCCTTTTGAAGCTCCTTAGAAGCAAGCTTATAAGGCTTCATGATCGGGACAACATTTTCAACGCCCTTCATAAGAAGAACTTCGTTCATGCTGAGAAGACGCTTGTCACCGATCGCGCCTATAACAGTTTTCTTTTCTCCGTAAATGGGATGAGTCTGAAAACCGAATTCAGCAAGTCTCGATTCAACGGCTTCGATTTCTTTTGCCGAAGCCGAATCCTTCATTATAATAATCATGCTAAAAATCCCTTCTGTCTTTAAAAATAATGGCAGGTATTTTGCAAAGCAAATACGCCTATATTACATTATATCAAAATAAATCCTATATTGCAATACATTTTTTTTAAAAAATTTATATTTTGCATATTGTGTACAAGAGAACAATGTGGTATAATTAATATATACTAAACAGGAGCTGGAGCAAAAGCGCCTGAAATATATTTAGGAGGGAGTAACAATGTCTAATGTATGGCATGATGTAAGTCCTAAAAGGATATCGTCAGAAAGGTTTCTTTCTGTAATAGAAATACCTAAGGGCTGTAAGAATAAATATGAAATGGATAAAGAAACAGGGCTTCTTATGCTTGACAGAGTTCTTTATACTTCAACTCATTATCCGGCAAATTATGGATTTATTCCGCGTACCTATGCAGATGACGGAGATCCATTGGATGTATTGGTATTATGTCAGGAAGAAATCGTACCTATGACTCTTGTAGAATGTTTCCCTATAGGAGTTATGAAAATGATAGATAATGATAGTCTTGATGAGAAAATCATAGCAATACCCTGCAATGACCCGTCATATTCATCATATACAGATATAGCTCAGCTGCCGTCACATACATTTGAAGAGATAAAACATTTTTTCAGAGTGTATAAATCGCTTGAGGGCAAGGAGACGGTGGTTCACGAGGTGCTTGGTCCGGACGAGGCTAAAGAAACGATTATACGTTGTATAGCGGCATATAAGGAAAATTTTTGTTAAGGATTGGAGTTAGTGGTAATGGTAATACTTTATGAGGTTCATACAGGCTTGTATGTAAATATGACAAATAAATGTCCATGCGCCTGTACATTCTGTCTCAGACAGGAAAAGGATGAAATGAATCATTCCGGTAGTCTTTGGCTTGAAAGGGAACCGTCTGTTGATGAGGTAAAGGCTGAATTTGAAAATTTTGACATGTCAAAGTATAAGGAGGTCGTTTTCTGCGGCTTCGGAGAGCCTACCGAGCGATTGGAGGATGTTCTTGAAGTAGCGGCTTTTGTAAAAGAGGAGTATGGATTGCCCACAAGAATAAATACAAACGGTCTTTCGGACCTCATTTACAATAAAGATACTGCTCCGATGTTTAAGGATAAGATCGATACTGTTTCAATAAGCCTTAACACACCGAATAAGGAGCGTTACTATGAGTTGACACGCAGTAAATTCGGTATAGATTCGTTTGATGCAATGCTTAAATTTGCTGAAAATGTAAAGCATTATGTAAAGAATGTTGTGCTTACTACCGTATCGACTACCTTAAGCGAAGATGAAGAGCGAGAGTGTGCGCAGATATGCGAGCGTTTGGGGGTAACGTACCGCATAAGACCATTTGAATAAAAGTCGGAGGGTTTTTTGTGAGTGAGAATGGTAAAAGAGGAAATATAATTTTTAAAATAATAATTTGTGTTTTACTCGCGGCGATGGCGGCGGGGGAGATAAAACTTTGGCTGGACTTGCAAAAACTCAAAAATGAGAATGAGACTCAGATTTCAGTAAATCAGCAGCTCACGAAGATGCTTGAAAATATGCAGAATTCTGACTCTGTTTCTTACAGAGGCTCATGGACGGATATTCCGCAGGAGGTGCTTGATCAAATTGAAGGCAATACTCTCATGGAGGATTCTCCTGTAGAAGCAGATGAATTGGCGTATTTGACGATTCCGTACTACAATTTTGACGGACAAATCGCAGAAGGACATATGATTGCGGCGAGGAAACTGGCGGATGAAATTCTTGATATATTTGAAGAGCTTTGTATAAATCAATATCCTATCGAAAGCATAGATATAGCAGAGAACTTTAATCAAAATAAGAATGCGGTTTTAGACAGTCTTGAAGCGGCAAGCATGGGAAGCAATAATACGACATCTCTTATGTATAGAAAACGTTCGGATGAATTTGATAAAGCAGCATACGGACAGGCGATAGATTTAAATCCGAAATTGAATCCCGAGGTTACGGAAGATGGAACGATGCCGAGAAATGCTCTTGATTATAAGGATAGGGATACGTCAAAGCTAAATTCCACGGAAAAGTGGGCGTTTATAAGCGAGGAGTCAGATGTTGTGAAAATCTTTGAAAAGTATGGATGGACATGGCGCGGCGCTGACGGGTATTACGGAAGATTTGAAAAATAAAATTTTATGGAGCTGTCCTTCCTTGACAGCTCCTATTTTGGAGGAATTACACATGGACAACAGTTCGGTTATGCTTGCTATGACTGATTATTTTGCAGGTGATATTAAAAGAATAAATCATTTTATCAAAGTACATGGATTTGCGATGGCGATAGGGAAGAGCGAGGGGCTTGACGAAAGAACTCTCGATATTCTTGAGGTAACAGCGTACACTCATGATATAGGCATAAAGATAAGTGAGGAGAAATACAACAGCTCTTCCGGATATTATCAGCAGGTCGAAGGCCCGGCAGAAGCTCATAAGCTGCTTAAGCCGTTAGGATATGATGATGAGTTTATTGAAAGAGTAAAATATCTTATTTCAAGACATCATAGATATAATAATATAGACGGAATGGATTGCCAGATACTTATAGAGGCGGACTTTATCGTAAACGTGTATGAGGACGAAGTAAAGCCGGAGACTGTAAAAGATATATATGAAAAGATCTTTAAAACAGAGTCCGGAAAGAGGATAATGAGAGATCTTTATATGAATTAAAAAAGAGGTATATCGCAGTTAAATGTGATATACCTCTTTTTTTAAAGAACTGCTTCCCAAAGCTCGGGATGCGGATTTGCAATAACTTCAGTTCCGATAAGAACTCCTGCTTCTGCGGCAATAGCAGCTCCCGCCTCAACAGCGGCTCTTACATCGGCAACATCGCCGGTCATTGTGGCAAAACATTTGCCGCCCATACCTCTTGCGACACGAACCTCTATAAGCTCTATATCACCGCTCTTTACAGCGGCATCAGCAGCCTCAATTGCGCTTGCAGCTGTAAATGTTTCAATAATACCGAATGCGCGCTTTTGCGTAACAGTAGCTGTTCCGCATACAGCCTCATAAACATTTGTACCGAGATTTCCTATTACAAATGTATCAATCAAAGCGTCATCAGCTATGATCTTTGCCCTGTCAACAGCGGCAGTTATAGCCGAAAGCTCACCGCCGACAATCGTTACAAATTTTCCCGGACATACTGAGCCGGAGCTTATTAGCGAAATTGCTGCGCTTTTTAACATTTCATCTGTTACAACGATACCCTTTGAAACGTTCTTTACTTCAACCAATCCGATAGAATTCATTTATATTCACCAACCTTCCCAATTATCTTCCGATAACTACAAATCTGTCTGTTACAGCCTTTACAGTACCGTCTATGCTTGAATGCATTGTTGTGCCGAGATCCTCATAAGCGGTCTGCGCAACTACATCGCCTGCATTGACCTTATCGCCCGGTTTTACCGTTGCGGATGCCGGCTTGCCGACATGCTGTGAAAGCTGAATATAGATTGTATCGGGTGTGAATACCATATCGCTCTTCGGAACGGACGCCTTGACATACTTTCTTATTCCAAGTCTGTCGATAAGAGTCTGTGAAGAAACAAGTCTTGATGGTCTTACATCTCGAACTTTTTCCGGCGCTTTGTTATTCTGGCGTCTTAAACCATGCTTGCCGAGAGAACCCTTTATTTCCATTGAAATTTTCTGAGGATCAAGCATCTGCTGACAGGCAATTACAGTGCAGACTCCACATCCGCAGCAAAGTGCCGATTGTAAAAATGATTCCGTATTATTTACCTCGCTGTGTGATGCTGCCCTGAGTGTTTTGTGAACATACAAATCATATCCCAAAAGATTTCTCGGACACATATCAGAACACATCGTACAATTGCAGCAAGCAGCCGACGCCTGCTTTATAGCGGTCGATACGCTCATTTTCTTGCGCTGTACGATAGAATGGTATTTAGGGAATATTAAAAGCCCCTTTGTAGTTTTTGTTACAACGTCATTTTCAAGATCAACAAGCTTACCCATCATAGGACCGCCGTTTATGACCTCTTTATCCTTGAGGTCATTATATCCGGCAGCCGAAAGCAGCTCTGAAATTTTCATGCCGACCGGAGCTTTTACGGTCATATCGGCACTGACGTCACCGCCGATGGTTATATATTTTTCCGTTACAGGCACATTTTTTGTAAGAGCCTTATGTATATTATATACGGTTTCGACATTTATGACCATGACCCCAACCATTACGGGAATTGCGCCTTCAGGAATGATCTTGCCTGTTGTTTCATATGTAAGGACAACTTCATCGCCTGCCGGATATATGTCCGGTATTGTTTTGACCTTTATGTTTGTGCCTTCAAGCGAGCTGAGAATTTTCTGATCGAGTAAATGCAAATTTTTGCCCTTTATGCCTATTATAGCTTCTTCGGCATTCATAGCCTCAATGAGCACCTTTAAGGTATCAACAAGAGCCTGCAAATGTTTTTCCAGGATATGATGGTCTACCATCATAAGCGGTTCACATTCAGCGGCGTTTACAACAATCTGCTTTACTTTATCGGAAAATTTTCTATGGGTAGGAAAGCCCGCGCCGCCCGCGCCGACTATACCTGCCTCATAAACTATTTTTTGAAGCTCTTCCAGAGTCATTGTGCTTCATTCCTTCCAAGTAGTATTACAATAATCAGCCTTGCTTTTCATCGAGAATGCCGACTATAAGCGCGTCTACCGGAGCATTTGGATTTCTCATACCCATTCTTGCGCCCGAGCCTTGTACGATTATAACATCCTCGCCGATGCCGGCTCCGACGCCGTCAACGGCTACCAGATATTTATCAACAAGCTGATTATGTTCTATACATTGCACCAGCATAAATTTTGAACCGACGAGTGATTCAAGCTTATGCGTTGATACAACGCTTCCGTATACTCTGCCTAATATCATGTTATCATCCTTTCTGCACCGTAAGGGTACAGACGGTAATTTTCTATTTATTTACATTGATAATTTTAACGTAATCGCCTGTTTTTATAGCGCAAGCATTTGCGTCATCCGTATCAATGTGCATTTCGGGAGTAAAATCCTCTCTCACCCTTACCTGTACGTTATAAAAACGCGTAGGCTTTGAATTTTCTATTTCAACATCTACAATATCATTATCCTTTATGCCGTATTTTTCAGCCTCTGACGGCGGCATATGGATATGTCTGTTAGCTATAATACAGCCTTCATTAAGAAATACGCTTCCTTTAGGACCTACAAGAGCCATGGGAGCGGAACCCTTTAATTCTCCCGAGGGACGAACCGGAGGGCTGACTTTAAGAGTAAATGTATCCGTTCTTGAAATTTCTATCTGGCTCTGACTTCTTACAGGACCGAGTACTCTGACTTTTTCTATTGTGCGCAGCTGCGGACTTACGAGTGTTACGCATTCCTCAGCGGCATACTGACCGCCCATAAGCATTTTCTTTACTGTGAGCTTATAGCCCTTGCCGAATAATGTATCAAGGTCTTTTTGTGAAAGATGTACGTGTCTTGCGCTTACGCCGACTTTTATTCCTTCACTTTGCTCTTTCTTTTTGAGGATTTCTATGACTGAACGGGCGATAACATCTTCTAATTTTTCCATCTGTTCATTTCCTCCTGCGGTATTGTGAGCCTGCATTACCGTCCCCTTCGATTAAGAAGGGGACGAACAGCAGTCTTTAAAAAATTAGTCCAAGGACGGCAAAATCTTTTCTACGTCGCTGTGCGGTCTCGGGATAACATGTACAGAAACGAGCTCACCGAGTCTTGAGCCTGCAGCAGAACCTGCATCTGTAGCAGCCTGAACAGCGCCTACATCGCCTCTTACCATAACTGTAACAAGACCTGAACCGATTCTCTCTGTTCCGATAAGTGTTACGTTAGCAGCCTTTACCATTGCATCGGCAGCCTCAATTGCAGCTACCAAACCTCTTGTTTCAACCATACCTAATGCTTCTACAGCCATTTTATTTTCCTCCTAAAATCTTATTGGAGCAGTGCTCCCAACATACATTTTTATATATTAACGCGCATGCGTTAATTACTTATTTCCTTCAGGATTTGCCTTAGGGCGTCTGCCGCGTCTGGCGGGAGCCTTTCTTGCAGGCTTTTCCTGTGCCGTTTCCGGCTGAGCCTTAGCCTCGTTTTCAGAAACGGACTTTTTTTCCTCCACATGATCGGGGAGGTTTACCGCACCTACATGAGTTGCAGCGCTTTCCGAATTGACCGGCTTAGCGTGCTCTTCGTCAAGATGCAGGAATTTTAATATTTCCTCATGAGGTCTTGCTATAACATTTGATGCTTTGTAGCATTCATATTTCTTAGCGGTCTCTATCCCGGCGTCAACCGATGCCTTTACTGATGAAAGCTCTCCCTTTACAACTATTGTTACAAGGCGTCCTCCGAGCTTTCTTTCCGTTGCGACAAATTCAACATCTGCCGCTTTAAGCATTTCATCAAGCATTCTTATAGCATTGCCCAACGCGCTGACCTCAATTAAACCAAGTGAAAAATCCATATATCCGCCCTCCTTATCAATAGAATGAGGGCAGTATCTTTGCGATGTCGTCATGAGGACGAGGAATAACATGAGCAGCATATACCTCGCCGCATTCTTCAGCCGCTGCTTTTCCGGCGGCAACTGCCGCTTTGACAGCGTCAACATCACCCTTTACCACCACATTTACAAGTCCCGAACCGATTTTCACTGTTCCGACAAGCTCAACTGCCGCAGCTTTTGTCATAGCGTCTGTGGAGTCGATCGCACCTGTAAGGCTTCGTGTTTCTATAAATCCCAAAGCTTGCATATGTAATCCCTCCTTAAGCATTCATCGGAATGTGTCCGACCTTGTCGCGTCCTACGCTTATTCGTTCGGCCATTTTCTGTGTATCATCTGTTGGACTTGCGATTATGTGCTTGTTTATCAATCCCGACAGTCTATCCGCTTCAGCCGCCGCAGCTTCAACGCCTGCTTTTACAGCGCTTACGCTGCCCTGCATTTTTATCGCCATGATAAGAGGCACATCAACGGTAGGATCCGCGGGCTTATTGGAGTCGATTGCTATTATACGGACATCGGCTGCTTTTGCCGCCGCATCAGCCGCGCTTATGGCGGTGACAAATCCGAACATCTCGACTATACCTATTGCTTCATGCATAATAAGAAACTCCCTTTCTCATAAATTTTCAAAACCGCATATACCGATATTTCCTCACCGGCATACCGGCATGGAAATTTTAGAAATTCTTATTGATATATGCAATCTTAAGACCCTTTTGTGCAAGATTGGTTTCAAGAGCCTCGTTCATTTCGTCAAGTCCGAATCTGTGAGTGATAAGCTCTTTCATAGGCAAGCCTATAGCATTTGCTCTCTTGAGGAAGTCAAAGGTCGTGGCATAATCTCTGAGCGTATATACCCATGAGCCGACGAGAGTGATTTCCTTTGAGCACAAATCGAAATGAGGATTGATCGTAGCGTCGCCGCCGTTTATAAAGAAGCCAAGCTCACAGAGACCTCCGCCGTTTCTGATAAACTTATAGATATTGCTGTGAGCTACAGGAGAACCTGTGCACTGGAAAGCAAAATCTGAAAGGTATCCGCCGAACGCATCCTTTACAGCGTCTGCAAGAGCTTCAATACCTTTATGATTCATAAAGTTTACGGTAGCGTTTGCGCCCATTCTCTTAGCAAATTCAAGTCTCTGATCGTTTCCGTCAACTGCTACTATATTTTCAATACCCATTGTGCGAAGAACCGCTATACATATAAGACCTATAGGTCCGCAGCCCTGAACAACAACTCTTGAGTTGAATCTGAGTATACCTGTTGTCTTTGCTCTTTCAACTGCATGAACGAGAACCGCACATGGCTCTATAAGGATTCTTGAGTCGAGATCAAGATCGCTTACATTAAATATTGTTGAGCCGCCTCTGACAAATATGTAATCGCTGAACCATCCGTTAAGATGAATATCATCGTCCGGAAGAAGTCCGTAAACGTCTGCGCCGCCTACATTCTGCTTGTTAAGGTCAAACATTGTTATATCCGGATTATCCTTGAAGATCATACAGGTAACTACCTTATCTCCGATCTTAAGCGGCTTTCCGGCGCTGTCAGCCTTAACGTTTTTACCCATTTTTACGATTTCTCCGGTACCCTCATGACCGAGAGCAACAGGGATAAGCGAGAACGGGTCATTTTTGAATTCATGAGCGTCTGTGCCGCATACTCCGCAGCCTTCAACCTTTATAAGAATATCATCATCGCCGACTTCGGGGATAGGATATTCCTTTACTTCAAACTTTTTAAGATCTGTAAGAACTGCGACCCTTGCAGTCTTAGGGATTGCCGCTGTATTTGCCTGGGTAGCGGATGGGCGGCTCTGTGCCGGCGACTGTGACGCCGGAGCCTGACCTGTCATTTCTGCAAGTACCTGAGCAACCAGATCAGCAACCTTCTTTTCATCTATAGCCAAGGTCAACATCTCCTTTTCTATTACATTATTAGGCAACTGCCAGTTTTAAATTATATACAACGCGTCTGATAATACGCATCTTCTTGAACGCGTAAAGCTTCTTGGGGAAGTAATTCCCTCGCCTGTAGGACCGGCAATCGTAAAGGTTGTCCAGCCTTCAGCGTTAAAGCCTATACCGGCGTAGCTCGGAGCATTCTTTACAAATATTGTAGTTTCAATAGCTTTAGCGTACTGTGTCATATGATCAACATTCTTTGAATGGAGGTGAGCAGTATGTCTGTTTCCATGTTCTGCCTTTACCGCCATTTCTACGGCTTCATCAAATGTATCAACTCTTACTATCGGAAGAATAGGCATCATAAGCTCTGTCTGAACAAATGCCTGTGAAAAATCTGTTTCACATATAATACATCTTATGTCATCGGATACATGTACGCCTATCTGAGCAAGAATCTTCTTTGCATCGCGTCCAACCCAGTCCTTATTGATAACGCGCTTTGGCTTTTGACCTTCTTTTTTGGGCTTTGACCATACCAAAACGACATCCTCAAGCTGCTTTACCTGATCTTCATTAATCAAGTATGCGCCGTTTTTAAGCATATAGTGGATAAGCTCATCAGCGATAGGTCTTAACGCAAAGACCTCTTTTTCTGCAATACACGGCAGATTGTTGTCAAATGTACAGCCGTCGATTATATCCTTTGCAGCCTTTTGGATATCAGCCGTTTCGTCAACCACGACCGGAGGATTTCCTGCGCCTGCGCCGATCGCTTTCTTTCCTGAAGAAAGAAGCATTTTTACAACGCCCGGGCCGCCTGTTGCAACAAGCATTCTTACCGACGGATCATTTACCATCTTATTTGATGTTTCCATAGTCGGGTTAGCAACTGTTGCAACGATATTTTCAGGACCGCCTGCTGCGAGAACCGCGCGGTTTACCAGATCAACCGCATATGCCGAAATTCTCTTTGCATGAGGATGCGGATTGAATAATACACCGTTGCCGCCTGCAAGCATACAAATACTGTTGCATATAATTGTGCAGCTTGGATTTGTTGACGGCGTAATAGCGCCGATAATTCCGTATGGTCCCATTTCTACGAGTGTAAGACCGCCATCTCCGCTGAACGCTCTTGTTTCCAAATCGGAAGTACCAAGCGTTTTATCAGCAACAAGATGATGCTTAAGAATTTTATGATATACGTTACCCATGCCTGTATCTTCAACGGCAAGCTTTGCCATTGTTTCAGCTTCTTCATGGGTAAGACGTCTTATTTCATTAATAATGGCTTCTCTTTGAGCCTTATTGTAATGTCTGAATGTCACGTAAGCCTTGTTACATGCAGCTATGGCTTCTTCCATTGTATCAAAGACGCCGAGCTGCTTTCTCTTGGGGGCAAGATTGTAGCCCGAAAGATCCATGCCGGAAAGCACGTCTTTTACAATGCGGCTTACTTTGGCTTCATCAACCATATTAAAACCTCCTGTAGCTTTCATATGAAAGCTCTTAACCTGTGAAAGCACGGAATAATTCCGCACCTACCTGTGCAAGTAAAGTGTCCTGCTCCTTTGTGCCTCCGCTTATACCTATGCCGCCGAAAATAATACCATTCTTTTCAAGAGGATATCCTCCGCCAAGCATAAGTATGCCGTTTCCGTTAGTATATCCGTCAAGCGAGCCTCCTCTTGATTCTTCAAGTGCAATATGCGTCGGCATCTTGAGAGCGACAGCTGTATATGCTTTGTCCTGAGACGCCTGTATGCTTGCAATATAGGAATCATCCATGGCATGCAGCAAAATGAGATTTGCACCTTCATTATAAATAGCCGTAACTATTTTAACACCGATTTTTAATGCTGCTTTCTCTACTCCCTCAGCAATAAGCTTTGCGACCGTCAGGTCAAGCTGTTTGTGTGTTCTGTACATAATCGGCGGTTTGGCGGATAAGTCTTTCTTACCGCATGAGCATTTGCCGCCGTTTTTGGTGCATTGGCATTTACTGTTGTCTGCACATGTATTATCCTGATTTTTTGGAGACTCCGGCAGCGGAGCCGGAACGGATTCTGAGGAAATATTCAGATTCTGTGCCACCTTATCAAGCATTTCATCTATCGTCATAATTTCCTCCCAATATTTATGTATAATTATTTGTTATACTGCTCAAGAACTCTTTTTGTAACCTCTGCAACGAGAGTTTCAAGATCCTTGTCCTCATTCTTTGATGCCGGTGTTGGGCATACCTGAGAGGGGAGAGGCTGGAAGCCATGATATGCAGCGCTTGATTCCATGCCGTACTTTTCATTTGCCTCTGTAGGCGACATAGCGCATGTGTCGTCACCTGCATAGCAGCCCGGACAAAGCTTCTCCATTGGGTGCTTACCCGGAACGCCGAATGTTTTTCTGAGCTCAACAAGCTTCTTTACTTCGCCGCAAGGAATTTCCTTTTCTCCGCCGAGAAGACGAGCATACATAAGAAGCTTTGCATAGAACTCTGTTGACTCCATTCTGAAGAATGCAGTGTTCAAATCGCATCCGAATGACAAAGCGCCGTGGTTAGCAAGAAGTATTGCGTCATAGTCCTGAAGATACGGCTCGATCGATTCCGGGATCTCCATTGTTGACGGAGTACCGTATTGAGCGATCGGAACAGCGCCGAGGAATATAACAGCCTCAGGCATGATAAGCTTGTCAAGAGCTATGCCGGCAATCGCAAATGCTGTAGCGATCGGGGGATGAGCATGAACAACGGAATTAACATCCGGTCTCTGCTGATAAACCTTAAGGTGCATTTTGAATTCCGAGGAAGGTCTCCAGGGACCGTTTGCCTCTTTGAGGTTTCCCTTGCCGTCTACCTTACAGATCATTTCCGGAGTCATAAAGCCCTTTGAAACACCTGTAGGAGTTACGTAGAAGGTATCATCATCAATTTTTACGGAGAAATTACCGTCGTTTGCGGCAACAAAACCGTCATTGTAGATTCTTCTACCGATTTCGCACAGTTCTTTTTTGATTTCATAATCAGACTTGTACATTTTCTTTCCTCTTTTCTTTGTTTTATTTGGTTTTATTTTTGATTTCCAAATCCATTATACAACTTTTTCATCGAAAAGTAAAGTATTTTTAAGTATTTTCTTGTGTTAAATTTTAGTAAAGTAATCAGTACACAATAATACAGCATTACATATTAATATTCTAACACAAAGCACTTATTTTTGCAAGATATTTTTTATAATTATTGCACAATTTTTCTTGATTTTTTAATAATATATCAGTATGAGTGTAAAATGACATATTTTTAACAAATATGTTTAAAAATATAGGGCGCTGATGCGCCCGTGGAATGCGTTTTATTATGGAAGCGGGATTTTAAGCTCAGATAAAAGCTCGTTAGCGCGTTTAAGCTGTTTAAAGCGGTATTCGTCTATGGAATGAGTATCAGAGCCTATGCTCATCTGCAAACCGCTTCTTTGTACTGCTTCGCGTTTTTTTTGACTGGTAAGGAAATCATAATAATATGTATAATTTCCGGAAGTATTAAGCTCCCAAAACAGATTATATTTACGCATGGTTTTTATCATATCAAGACCGTATTTTTCGCCGAGAGCGAATATATCAGTATGCGCAAGCCCCTTGCGGCATTGAAACATACGACTCCATTCAAGAAATTCAAAAAGATCCATTGCACGATCCTGTGAATCGTCAAGACATTCAAAGAGTACGTAATCCAATTGCGCGCAAGATGACGCCAAGAGGTCGGACGGGGCGGGACGAGTCCCGATTTCAAGCCCTAAAAGAACCTGTATTTGTCCGCTGTATTTTTTTTTGCAGTATTTAAGATAACTTATATAGTACTCAAGATCTTGCCGGATTGTAAATTGATGGTCTGTAATACCTATAACGTCAACATTATGAGCTATAGCGTTTTGAATTATTGCTTCTGGCGTATTTTTGCCGTCATAGCTAAATGTTGTATGATTATGTAAATCAATTATAGGCATCTCCCTGACCTCCTCATCACTTAATATGTATATTATAACATGGAATATAGTGTTTTGCAATAATTTTTTATAAATTATATGACATAAGAGAACTTTCTCCGACATTGACTATATGAAGGACTCTGTATTCATAATAATTATATGTTGAAAGCGGCCTATAGTCGCTGTCACATGAGTTTGCCGCAAGCAATATGGTATTTGGGGTGCGTCTGCCGCGGTTGACAACGACAGGGGAGTGGTCAAAGCTTTCTCCCGTATTAAAGCGCAGCTGTATGATATCTCCGTTATCCACCTCGTCAAGTCCGGTTTCGACAGCCTGCGGCCCCGGACCTGTATTTCCTACTAAGAAGCGGTAAAGCTCATTTACTCCTGTCCATGCGGGGGCGCGGTCATTAACGTTTATATAATACCACCCGAAAACAGGAGTAAAATTCATAACGCCGCTTCCGGCATAAAGGCACTGTGATGCAAAATTTGTACAATTACCTCCGATATCAGAAAAGTCATAAAATGCGGGGTTACGGCTAAACGCCCACTTGTGTGCATAAGCGACAGCCGCTGCTCTGTTATACAGCATAAAGATCACCTCTTAATATAATATGATGGCAGGGGAGAAAATGTGCAAAGGGGCTGTGACAAAATAGCAGCCAAATAACAAGAAAAATGAGGACGATTGC
>CAJMRL010000029.1 GCA_905215805.1 uncultured bacterium
TAGAAGACTCTTCCGGCATGGAGGATTCCTCAGGCATAGAAGACTCTTCCGGCATAGAAGATTCTTCCGGCATAGAAGATTCTTCCGGCATGGAAGATTCCTCGGGTATAGAAGACTCTTCCGGTATGGATGATTCCTCAGGCATAGAAGACTCTTCCGGCATGGAGGATTCCTCAGGCATAGAAGATTCTTCCGGTGCGGAAGATTCAGCCGGAGACTCTATAGAATATGTCAAGCCATAGAACTGTATGGTCGTGCCTTTTGCCCAAAGCTGATATGTTGTATTTGCATCGAGGTCAAACGACTGTGTAGCATATGCGTAATTTACCTGCTCTGCACTTAATACAGCGTAATTAAAAGCTGTAGATGTCTCAAGTGTGCTGGTGTATGTACCTTCAGCATTCGCTTTGTTTAATTTAATATCTTTTCCGTCAGCTGAAGCATAACCTGTAGCCGTATTATCTGTGCTCTGACGTCTGTAAGCAACTGTAAGGGTTCCGTCTGTTTTAGGTGTTATCAGCAATGATGTAGCTGTAGCGCCGTCACCATATGTTGCCCAGCTATCCCATGGATTATTCTGTAATCTTACCTGCAAATAGTGGGTATAATTCACGCCGCCGATCGTAGCTTCCGTAGACTTGACTTGTGTACCGTCCTGTGTAGACTTAACAGTAAGGTTATCATCGTCAACATACGTTGAATTTCCTGCCGTAGCTGTGTCAGCTGAAACCTTCCATACTGTGGAGGCCGATGCGTTTGGAGTTGTGTCAGGTCCCTCTGCAGATACAGCGAAACCGGAGAACATAGAAACTCCCATACACATGCTTACGCAGAAAGCCGTAAACTTATGTGTTTCTTTCGATTTCATTCGATTATCCACTCCTTTTCTCTATACTTTCAAAATATTTTTCCGGGTATTTATACAGTCCCCGGCCGCTGTCCATATATAAGATATATGGCTGACAAATCTGCTATGCAGGTATTATAGCAGTTTATCATTATAGAAAATTATACCATAAAAATTTTGTAAAGTCAACATGAGCAATCAAAGATTGGCAATATTTAAGTAACATAGCGTAAAAATATTATATAAATAAGGGGCTGTCGCTTTAAACGCTCTGCGCTAAAAGCGACAGCCCTATGCAATTTTTAATGCGACAGTCCCGAGGGATGAGAACTGTTTAGAAACAGCAATTGCATGATTTTTATCATTTTATTATAACATCCATAAAATTAAAGGCAGTAATTTAAGAAGGATTCGTATTTTCCGAAACAGGTCTCAGCAGGACGACAGCCTTGAATAAATCTCCGTCGGCAATTGCCTTGAATTGTCCGGAGCAGCCCTCTACATAGCTTTTCACGATCGCAAGACCCAGACCGCTGCCTTCGGAGCTGCGCGATTTGTCACCGCGCACAAAACGCTCCGTGATTTCCTCCGAGTCAAACTCCATGCGGTATCCGGCGATATTTTTTATTTCCGCGCGTATCATATCGCCGTCACGGCGTACATTTATATATACTCTCGTACCCTTCATGCTGTATTTAAGACAGTTTCCTATAAGATTTTCAAACACGCGCGACAGCTTTTTACCGTCGCCCAAAACAAACATCTCATTTTCCTTTAAGTCCGATACAAATTCAAGTCCGGATTTTGTTATGCTTTCGTTAAGCTCGGCAAGTGTTTGATTTATCAGCAGACATATGTCAATTTCCTCTATATTGAATTCGCTGTTCCCGCTCTGAGCCTTTGAGACCTCGAACAGATCCTCGGTGAGAGTGCGAAGTCGCTCGCTCTTTTGCTTTATTATCTTTACATAGTCGTTAGCCTCGGGAGGAGACAGAGTTTCGGCGCACAGCAGGTCCGCATAGCTTATTATTGATGTGAGAGGGGTTTTCAAATCGTGCGATACATTTGTTATAAGCTCCGATTTCATGCGTTCCGCCTTGATCTCGCGGTCTAAGGACTGCTTCAGTCCATCGCCTATTGAATTAAGATTATCTGCGAGATCGGACATTATTCCATCCGGACAGCCATCTATTTTATGGTTTATATCGCCGCCCCGCATTTTCTCAACACCGTCAATTATCTTGTCGAACCCTTCAAGACGCCTGAATACATATATCACCGCCGCTCCGATAAATATCAGCGCAACAGGTATCATAATTACCGTGAGCATGGATAACGATAATATCATCAATATAACAGAGTACGCCAGAAATGCCGCGGCGGCCTTTCTCTGCGAGAAGTCCTTTTCAAGACAGCGCAATATATTATGCCAGCCGGTGCGTATACGGGAGATTATTTTCCTAAGTATTCCGAACAGAAAGCGTATTATCTTCAACGCGATTTTCCATAGGAATTTTACAATGCGTACCGCAGCGGAGCGTTCCAGAAAGGTCTTATTCTTTATATTTCGTACAAGCGACAGTACAAGCGCAAGTATAACGGACGACCATACCGCCGCCAAAGGAATTATTGATGTGTCCAGTAATGTCATGTGCTCCTCAAAAATAAGGTTTACGACCCATGCCGCCAAAATTACTCCGCCTATTCCGGCGCAGGCTATAACGGAAAGGTTGATTTCCACAAACATACGGTCTATCGTAACGGTCTGAATTTCGTCCTCGTCATATTTACGTCCGGTCACGAACAGCAAAAATACGAATGCCGCCGCAGATAGAATTATAAGCGCGCATATTCCGCCGAATTTATTTACCGCATTGTCCCTAAGCGCGTTCCATTCATTGGTATGCTGTTTCAATGCACTATCATTCATTTTTACGCATATCTCGAAAGGCAGTGCATTTTGACCATTTTCGGAAATGTCATCGCTGTCATATGAATTGATATACGGTGAGTAAAGATAATTCGCCAAATGAGCGGCGGAATTTGAAAAACCGTCGGCATTTCTGCCGTCATACCTGATTCCCATAGCAGCATCGCTTTGCGAGAATAAATCATATGAAGCATTTTCAACATTTGTATATACCGTGCCATTTTTGTTTACATAATAATCCCATTCGCTTAAATCAATATTCATCTGCTCGGGAGTAAGGTTGGTGTATAATATACCTCTCAGCTCCATAAATGCATTTTCAAGCGGACGCGCAAGAGCATAGCTCGATAAATACGAATCCTCAAACATATATATCATATTATTGCCGATAAAGGACGATATCGTTATGTATGCGCAGCCGGTAAAGGAAGCGATACATATTATAAATACAATGAGCTTTGCCCATGCGGAATAAAATATTTTTTTCATTATAGCTACCTCCTAACCCTGTATTTTGTATCCGATTCCCCAAACTACCTTAAGGTATCGCGGTTCCTTGGGATTTATCTCTATTTTTTCGCGTATATGCCGTATATGTACGGCGATTGTGTTGTCATTTACCGGATTGTCATAGTTCCATACGTTTTGATATATCTGCTCGCTTGAGAATACGCGGTTGGGATTGCGGCATAAAAGCTCAAGTATTTTATACTCTATCGGAGTGAGCCTGACCTCCTCGCCGTCAACTGTAACTGATTTTGCATCTGTGTCTATGACAAGTCCGTTTATGGCAATACAGCTGCTTTTGACCGGCTCCATGGCTCCGAGCTGGGTATAGCGCCGAAGCTGTGATTTAACCCTTGCGACAAGCTCCGATGGATTGAACGGCTTTGTGATATAATCGTCAGCTCCGGCGGTAAGCCCCAGTATTTTATCGCAGTCCTGCGATTTGGCGCTTACCAGTATTATAGGTATATTTTTCTTTTCTCTTACGCGCATAAGAGTTTCAAGCCCGTCAAGCTCCGGCATCATGATGTCAAGAAGTATGAGCTGTATGTCATGGCTTAAGCAGATATCCAATGCCTCAAGCCCGTTGTATGCCTTATATATTCCGTAGCCCTCGGCTTTAAGAAATATTGCGGTGCTGTCGACGATCTCGCGGTCATCATCAGCAATGAGTATGTTGATTTTCATGCTGTTTCTCCCCTTCCTTCGCTGCAATTATATTGTAGCATGAATTTATTATGAATTTGTTTATTTTTTTATTAAGATTTTATTAAGATTTTGTATTTTTCAAAATGATAATACGAATGCTGCTTGACAAAACAATACGGGAATGCTATAATATAATCAGAAAAAGGCAGACCGTATAGGTGAGCATAACAGTACGGTCAGCCGCTAATAGAAAACAGTAAGTAACCGTTCCTTATTGTGGGTTTATGGAACGGTTACTGCACTTTTATTCGTTCCCTGTCGGGAACTTTTTTAATTATATCACATAAAAATATATATTTCAACAAATTTTTTAGGATAAAATTTAAATATTCAATAAAAATTTCCCAAAATCCCCTTGACAAAACATTCTACATAGTGTACAATATAATTGTTCTACAAAACATAGAAGATATGTGGGACAGATAACCGGTTATCATAAAAGGGAAGGAATGAATTTAAAATGAAAATATCCGATTCGGAAATGGAAATCATGCGTATTATATGGAAGAAGAACGAGGCGGTCAGCGCAGCGCAGCTTCTGGAGGAGATTGACACCGACTGGAAGCAGACAACCGTTCTTACTTTTCTCAGACGCCTTGTTGACAAGGGAATCTTATCGCTCAGGAAAGAGGGTAAGACAAACTACTACACACCGCTTATAAGCGAGGATGAATATAAAACACGTCAGACAAGGGGCTTTTTGAAGGAGGTACATTCAGGCTCGGTAAAAAATTTTCTGACCGCTCTTTACGGCGGAAAGAAGCCGGACAAGGCGGAAATGGACGAGCTTAAAAAATGGTTTGAAGAGGAGGTGTGAATATGGTAAATCAGATACTGCATGATATTTTGCTGTGTACTGTCTCAGGCACTCTCATGCTTATACTGAGTATCCCGGCAAGGCGGCTCATGCGGGGAAAAAGCATGGAAAAATGGTATTATGCGACGCTTGTTACAGCTGTTTTGCTGTTTCTCGTTCCTCTTTCGGGCGGACCGAATATCCCAAAGGCTATGAGTGTGGAGATTCCGGCGGATACTGTCGCTATGGAGGTGCTTTACGGAGCAGCACTTCCCCATGCACAGCAGAGCGAAAGGGATGGACTGGACATTTCAATTATAATTTTTGCAGCTTGGGCGGCGGTATGCGCGGCGCTCATTATAAAAAATATCATATGCTATGTAAAAGCGGACCGCCGTATAAGGCGGATATGCAGGGATATAAGGGATGATGAGATAATAAGCGCTTATGAGGATGTGTGCGCTCTTATGCGCATACGCCCGCGTGCAAGGCTGGTAAGCTGCAAGGATATAAGTACACCAATGCTTTTCGGAGTAATAAAGCCGCTTCTTATAATGCCGGAAAGAGAGTTTTGCTATGATGAAATAGAAATGATTTTTGCGCATGAGCTTACGCATTACCGTCACAGGGATATTTATATAAAGCTTGCGGCGCTTGCGGTGAGATGCGTACATTGGTTTAATCCTGCGGCATATTTTTTGTCGGGAGCGGTAAACAGAGCATGCGAGCTTTGCTGCGATGAGTCGGTGCTGCGGCTTTTGGAGCCGTCCGACAAAAAGGATTACGGCAGGCTGCTGCTTTCGGTAATGGAGGGCGGTTCCGAAACGCTCGGCGCATATTCCACCTCAATGGCATCCTCCAAAAAGCATATAAAATCAAGACTTACTAAAATAGCTCAATTCAAGGAGGCTACCAATATGATAAAAGCGATAGGAATACTTACGGCTGTATCAATGGCAGTATGCAGCGTTACGGCATTCGGATTTACTCAGGCGGCGGAGCTTGTTCCGGAGAATGTGGCAAGGATACTTGAGCCTACCGTGACTCCCAAGCCTGAAAGTACGCCCGAAATATTGCCTGCTGCCGAATCGGAAGAGACTCCGGCTACTCAGCCTGCGGTATTGCAGACTCCGGCTGCGGAAACAGAAGCTCCCGAGATATCGCGGGAATATGAAATTATTCCGGATACGGACGAGACGGAATATACGGAACAGAGCGCGGAGGCCGTACCGGAGGAGGAAATTATACCTGAAGCCGCTGTACCGGAGGAAGAGCCGCAAAGCTACAGCTTTGAAAACGAAGAATACATAAGCGCACCGGAGGAAAACGCGGAGCTTCCGGAGGAAGAAACACAAATAAAAGAAGTGAAAATATCGGAGGAATCGGGATATATACTCTCGCCGGATTTTGAGAATGGCGCTGATATGGTCGAAATAACAGCCGAATCGGATGCAAGGCTCAGGATAACACGGGGAAATACCGATGTAAATCTGAAAATTTTAAGAGCGGACACAATGGAGGTCTTGGGAGAGAGCGGTGAACAATATGGCGGACTTTCTCTCAATGTAAAGCAGGGCGAGAGGTATATTCTGGAGATGTTCGGGGAAAGCGGCGCGGACGCTAAGGTATATATCTACTCGTATAGATAAATAACGAAAGGCGGGGAATGTAATGTATAAAAAATTTGCGGCGGCTGTAACTGCGGCGGTCATGGCTTTTGGGGCTTTGCCGGCGGTAGGATTTGCGGAAGCGGATATACCGGTAACGGGCGAGGATATAAAGGAAATGGCATGGTCGCATACGCTCGACAAGGAAGAGGACTGTGAGGAGATACTTGCACTCGAATACAGCGATGAAAGCGATCTAAACGGGGAGACCATAAAATTGGGAGACCTGATTGACCCTTCAAAATCAATTTACGATGGAATAAACAAAGAAGAGGACTGGGATTATGCGGTCTGGCTGTGTGCGGATAAGAATGACAGCGATGTGTATTACGACATAATACTTAACAGAGACGAAAACGGAGGGATGAAGATAGTTGACATCAGCGATTTCTCTGATTTTGTGCCGTATTGGTTCAATAATGACGAGTGGTTCGATAAGGCGGCGGAGGCGGTAAACGCTAACCTTGACGGGACGGTAAAGGACGTGTACATGGAGCAGCTGCATTTAAAATTCCAAACCGACAGCGGCAGCTATATACTTTTCAGAAGCGAGGATACCACAAAGGCAAAGCCTGCCGAGGGATTTATAAATATAGATGACAGGACGCTCCTTGCAGAGGAAAACGCATACAAAAGCTATGAAGAAGAAAATAATGTACTAAAAAAGCAGTGGTTTAAGGAAGCAAATGAAAAAATGAGAGCTGTTCTTCCGGAACTCAGATATGAAACGGAGGAAGGCAGCGGAGTTTATGACAAAGAAGAAGTTACCGACAGCCTTGCGGCATATGCGGGCGCAAAAAGCATATATGACGATGTATCGGACGAATATGCGCCATATATAAATTGTCTTGCCGATATGGGTATTATGAACGGTACCGGAGATAATGAATTTTCGCCTGACAGGATAGTTACGCGCGCGGAAATGGCGGCGGTTATGAGCAGGGCGTTTAAGCTTGAGAATGCGGACAGCAGTCTGTTTACGGACGTACCCGAGGACTTCTGGGCAGCCGGTGATATAAATGCGTTTGGAAAAATAGGCGTGTTTGAGGGGAGCGGAGACGGTACGTTTAGACCTAATGATGCGGTCACATATGACGAGCTGTTTAAAACAGTGGTGCTTATGATGGGCTACGGCATGGATTATTACGCTATGCCGTCTGATAGAAACTACCCTTACGGGACAAATAATACGGCCATAAGCTTCGGTTTTGCCGATAATCTCGAAAGCTTCCAGACAACTGACGGCGTTACACGGCTGAATCTTGCAATCGTTTTATGCAATATGCTTGATACCCGGCTCTACACCACCGAGCTTATAATCGGTATGTTGAATCCGGGACTTATGACCGCACAGCATAGGGATATTACGCTTGCCCAATATTTAAGTGGCACGCCGATAGAATACGGATTTCTTGTAAGAGGACTCGCGGAATACGAGGAGTATAACGAATATACGTCTCAGATGCGGAAGAAGGTATCATCTATTATGAGCGAGCTTAACGAGAAGCTTTCAGAAAGATATTTCATGTCCGGCTGGATAAGGACCGGGTATGAAGAGGGCGGTGACGGAGGCAGCAGCGCAGGAATAAGGACTGCCGGTTCGGGCGGCTACGGAGCAGAGCCGGCAGCTTCGGGCTCTCTGCCATCCTCCGAAAATGAGGAGAATGGTTCTTCCGAGAACACAAGCGCAAGCGAAAATGAAAATAACAGCGGCATGCACGAGGGAGGAGCATCGCATTCCTCCGGAATTATAAAAACAGATTAAGCATTGCGGAAAGTATTTTGGGGACCGGCGATAACGTCGGCCCCTTTTTGCGTATATTAAAAATACCGGCTGCTCCCGTTTGGAACGGCCGGTATTAAATTTATATTCCTCAGTATGCTGTCGGAGCGTGGAATGTCGGAACCATTTTATGCAGGTATTCTACAACCTGTTCGGAATCGTTGGTTTCGGCAATTTCCTTTATCCTCTTTACGTTTTTAATAAATTCATCAGCATTTATTTCAATCTGCTTACCGATAAATATCTTCTTATTTTCGGTTTTAGCCAGTCCTTCCTCCGACATCAGCAGCTCCTCATAGAGCTTTTCTCCGGGACGCAGACCCGTAAACTCAATGTCAATATCAACATACGGCTCTTTGCCCATAAGTCTTATAAGGTTTTCGGCAAGAGTTACTATCTTGACAGGCTCGCCCATGTCAAGCACGAATATCTCTCCGCCGTGAGCAAAGCTTGCCGCCTGCAGGATCAGCGATACTGCCTCGGGTATGGTCATGAAGTAACGGATAATATCCTTATGCGTAACAGTGACCGGACCGCCTTTTTGTATCTGACGCTTAAAGAGTGGTATTACAGAGCCGTTAGAGCCTAAAACATTTCCGAATCTTACCGCTACGAACTCTGTTTTTGATTTCTTCTGTGACATGTATTCTATTATCATTTCACAGCAGCGCTTTGTCGCGCCCATGACATTGGTAGGATTAACAGCCTTATCGGTAGACACGAGCACGAATTTCTTGACATTATACTTATCCGCAAGCACAGCCGTGTTATATGTACCGATAATATTATTTTTTATAGCCTCTTCGGGGCTGTCCTCCATAAGCGGTACATGCTTATGCGCCGCGGCATGGAAAAGCAGATCCGGGTGAAACTCCTTAAAGAGAGCCTCCATTTTGTTATAATCTCTTACGGAAGCTATCCTAACCTGCAGGTCAAGCTCTTTTCCGTATGTAAGCTTAAGCTCCTGCTGTATATCATATGCATTGTTTTCATATATATCAACGATTATAAGCTGCTTGGGGTGATGCATTGCGATTTGTCTTGAAAGCTCCGAACCTATCGAGCCGCCGCCGCCCGTAACCATGCAGATTTTTCCTTTTATGAGATGTTCGTTTTTCTTTTCGTCAAATTTTATCACATCGCGTCCCAAAAGCTCTTCCGGCTTTACATCGCGCATCTGTCCCAAAAGGCTGCCGCTTAATATAAGCTGGTGTACATAAGGCAAAACCTTGATTTTGCAGTGCGCTTCCGAACATTTTGAAAGAATCCGGTTCTTATCTTCCTTGTCGCATGAAGGAATTGCTACAAGAATCAAATCTACATCAAGAATTTTCGCAAATTTCGGCACTTCGTCTATTGTTCCTACGATTTTTACGGAGCCAATACTTCTGTAAAGCTTTTCGGGATCGTCATCCACTATGCCGACCGCCTGATATTCGCAGGTCGGATCGTTCATCTCGGCAATAATTCTTCTTCCCGTCTCTCCTCCGCCCACAACAAGCGTTTTTATCCTGTCCGGACTTTTGGGAGCATTCTGCCGCACATAAAAATATTTATATTCAACCCTTGAGGCTATAACTCCGCATATTGATATCAGGAACATCATCATATTATACAGATGAGAGACATACACGTCAGAAACTTCCGCCGCAATCCAGAATACCGTTGTTCCTATAAGAAAGCTCGTAAAGCATTTCAATATATCGTTTATGGTGGCATAACGCCATATGACGGAGTATACTCCGAAAACTATCATTGAAAGAGTGTTGCATAAAATAAATAACGATATATCAATATAAAGAGATCTAAGCGTCAGGGAGATGCCGTCCTGAGAATTCATGATAACCCATGAAGCAATGGCGCTGATAAGCATGACAGAAATGTCTATAAGCATAAGATAAATCGTGCGTCTGTTAAATTCAAATATTTTTTTTATCCCCATAAATAAACAATCCTTTTGAATTATATTGAATACTAAATTCTATCCACTACATAATTATACAGAATCATCATTAAAATGTCAAGCGTGGAACGACATTTTTATACATTTTATTGTGAAAAACTTTTATAATATAGGAGAATTCACGAATTTTGGCTAAAATATACTTTTGGCTTAAATGTTTCAAAAAAATTACAAATTTAAAAAAATATAAAATTACTGGACTAAAATAATGAAAAGTGATATATTATATATATGATCGGTAATATGGCTGTAAAGGGGGAGAGAGTATGGACAAGCTGAAAAATTTTGCGCGAAAGACAATATTATTTTTTCTGAACGGCTCGAATCACCGTATAGGCGCGTATGCGGCGCAGGCTTCGTTTTTTATCGTCATAGCGGTTGTACCGTTCATGATGTTTCTTTTGTCGATGTCAAAATTTTTCCTTCAGTACCTGTCTATATCCGAGGAGGATATACTTATGCAGATAAATCAGCTAATACCTATGCCGTTCGGCGGGTATATAGAAAATATGTTTTATGAGGTCTTCAGAAATTCCTCAGGAATGACTGTTATAACGGCGGCAACGGCTCTGTGGCTCTCCTCAAGAGGCATAATGGCGCTGTATCAGGGTATATGCAATGTGCTCGATGACGGGGAGCTTAGAAATTATTTTTATGCGCGCTCGGTGTCGGTAATATATACTCTTCTTTTTACGGTCATGATGTTTTTGACGCTTTTGGTTTTCGGCTACGGAGGCAGGATTGCCGAATATGTGACCGAAAAGCTCTATATTGCCGGAATAACCTCAAACGGATTTGCAAGAATGAAGGAAATTATATTTTTTATAATATTAACCCTCCTTTTTGCATCGTTTTATAAGATCATGCCAAGACGTCCGGGAAAATTCAGGGAACAGCTTCCGGGAGCAGCTTTAGCGGCGGTAGGCTGGCTGGTCTTTTCTTGGGTATATTCGATTTATGCGAACCGTTCAAGATATGCAAGTATATACGGCAGCCTGACGTCTGTTATATTGATTCTTTTATGGCTGTATTTTTGCATGAATATTTTATTGTACGGAGCGGAGTTCAACCATGCGATTGAAACCGGATTTTTTAGGAGCAATAGGAGCGGAGAAATTGAAGGCAAAGCGGAGGACTGATAATTATTGTTATAAAACA
The DNA here is from genome assembly GCA_905215805.1 of uncultured bacterium. GTDB lineage: Bacteria > Bacillota > Clostridia > UBA1381 > UBA1381 > UMGS1958. The sequence continues at coordinate 11,360 of CAJMRL010000029.1, forward strand.
GTTGATAAATATACGAATTTATGGTATAATTAATTTATTACAGAAGAATTGGAGGCGTGCGTATGGATACTATTGTTTTTTGTCAAGAGGAGCTGGACAATGCGGTTTTGCAGGGATGCGGCCATATAGGCTTGTGTGACGGAAAGTTTTCTCTCGGAACGCAGGGCGGTATCCGATATACGGCGATAGGCAGAGTAAACGCGTCCATTCCCATAACAAAAGAGGAGGCGCATAAGCGCTCGGTCATTTTTGAAGGATTTTTGCCGGAGTTCGCAGCTGCCGATACTCCTGTTCGTATGCTTATGCCTTGTCCGGTAAGGCCGCCGTCATCTTATTCATCATCATTTCACGGCTCGTTTTCGATGGTGCTTGCGACGTCGTTTTCAGGCTCGTTTTCAATGATGTTTGTAACGTCGTTTTCAGGCTCGTTTTCTATGAGATTCGTAACGTCGTTTTCGGGTTCATTCTCCGGCTCGTTCAGACGCGGACAATCGTTCAGACTTTCCGGAGGCTCGTTTTTAACGTCGTTTAGGACTTCATTTAAGGCGAGGTGTTTGGTAAGAGAAAAAAGAATTGTAAAGGAAATATCGGTAAACGGATACGGATTGAATTTGATATAAGATTATGAATGCTATACATATAAACTGGACAAGACCATATTTTGCACGCGGAGCTTCGGAATATGAAGCGGAGGATTTTGAGCTTTTAACGACTATTCTTTCGGCCTTGAAGTGGCGTGAAAATAACGGTTCTATAAAAATGGTAACAGACAGGGCGGGAGCTGATTATTACAGGAGCAACGGACTTGACTGTCTTTGGGACGGCGGCATAGACGAAAGTCTTGAGGACATATGTCAGAATGAGGGAATGTTTTGGGCGGCAGGAAAGCTGTATGCGCTTGCTTTGCAAAAGACGCCGATAGCTGTTATAGATACGGATTTTATAGTTTGGGGCGAGATACTTTTTGACAAGCTGCCCGCGCTTGCGGTGATACATGATGAGGAGCTTTATGCCGATGTTTATCCGGAGCCGGGGCATTTTCAAATGGAGAAGGATTACCGCTTTGACCCCGATTGGAACTGGCATATTAAAGCTTATAATACGGCGTTCTATGTCATAAAGGACGAGGAACTCAGGAGGTATTACACGAGCGAAGCGATAAGGTTTATGGATAATTCAAAGCCATGCGGAGATTCGCTTACTTATATGGTTTTCGCGGAGCAGCGTCTGCTTGCCATGTGCGCCGAGAAGCTAAAAAAAGAAACTCTTGTGTTTTCAACGCTTGAAAAGCTTTTCAGAAACGGAGACGGATTTTTTACGCATACATGGGGAATGAAGCAGCAGATGCGAGACAATACAGAGCTTAGAGAGGCGTTTTGCAGGAAATGTATAGACAGGATAAGCAGAGATTTTCCGTATATGCGGCAAATTATGAGCAATATTGAGATATTGAAAAAATATTTTTGACAGCGGTATGCGGCTGTAAAGGGGATGATATAAATGTATGAGGGCGGCTGTGAGGATAATTACTGCGTTAATTGTATGTTTAATACGCGTATTGTCAACAGGCTGAAAAATGAGCTGCCGGATGATAAAACAATAGACAGTCTTTCCGAAACATTCAAGGTCTTCGGCGATGGTACGCGGCTCAGAATATTATGGACGCTGTTTGATAATGAGCTGTGTGTATTTGATATTTCCGAAAAGCTTTCTATGAGCCAGTCGGCAATAAGCCATCAGCTTCGCACTCTAAAGCAGGCAAGACTGGTCAAGGCAAGGCGCGATGGGAAAAATACGTTTTATTCCCTTGACGACGAGCATGTAAAAAGAATTATAGAGCAGGTTATGATCCATATAGGCGAATGATGATAAACTCCCATGTCAAGGACATTGCGGAGTTTGTTTTTTTAATGAAAATTTATGCTTGACAAATCCAATATACAGTGGTATAATATACAAGTACTTCGGGGTGTAGCGCAGCTGGTTAGCGCACACGTCTGGGGGGCGTGATGCCGCAGGTTCGAATCCTGTCACTCCGACCATTCCGAGTGTTCTTATTGGATCTCACGATCCTTTAAGAACACTTTTTTCTTTTGCTTAATTGTTTGCGAAGTGAACGTCCACACCCTGCCGTGTATGCAGTGATACATTGTTTTCGGGCAGTTTGGCGAGGTTTGGTATGTCTATGGCGCCGATACAGTTATAATATATCGTGAGCCGCTGTACGGTCTTGCCGTCTATCTTTTCCGATTGATGGACCTCAATCTTTTCTATGAGCTCATTGAGCATTCTCGGCGTAAGCTTACGCGCTCTTGTATATTTACGAACGGTCGCCATAAACATATCGGTCGTTACGGATTTGCTCTTGTTCTGTTCTATCTCATCACGAAGCAGGCTGATACGTGAGGCTATGTCTTTCTGCTCGGACTCATACTTCACCGACATTTTAGCAAAACGGTCATCACTTATCTTGCCCGAAACATTGTCCTCATATATGCGCTCAAACAGAGTATCAAGCTCTCTGTCCCGTGCAATCAGTGCTTTGAGTTCTTTTTCTCTCAGCTGCTGTTCCTGCAAAGCTGCTTGTATGGAGTGACCCATGACGATTTTTGCGAAATCCGTTTCGTATTGTGTCGCAAACTTTGTAAGACGCTTTATCTCGCCTAAGACAACCTTTTCGAGAAAATCAACTCGTATGTAATGGGTTGACGTACATGTCTTGCGTTTGCCGCGGTTATAGCCCATACAATTGAAGTATTGTATATCATGATTTCCTTGGTTAAAGTGAAAACCGAGGTTGCTTCCGCAGTCGGCGCATACGAGCAGACCGGAAAACATATTCTTTTCACCGCCGGACTGTGTTTTTTTACGTCTGCCTTTTCGTTTCTCCTGTATGTGCTCCCATACCGAGCGTTCGATAATAGGGGGATGCACATCCTTAAATATGACTATATTGTCCTTGTCATTTGCGATGCGCTTTTTGTTCTTATATGACTTGGAATATGTCTTAAAGTTTATAACATCGCCGCAGTATTCCTGTTTGTCCAGGATAGAGATTATCGCCGACGGATTCCAATGATATGGGTCGGGAGATGTTTTCTTGCCGCCTCTATGCACACCCTTACTTATCCAGTAGTATGTAGGCGTAAGTATCTTATCTTTTGACAGAGCGTCCGCTATCTGATGTGTGCCCATGCCATCAAGTGTCATATCGAAGATACGTCTTACAACGGCTGCCGCTTCCTCGTCTATCACCCAGCTCTTGCTGCCGTTGGGATCCTTTATATAGCCATAGGGCGGCGGGCTCAGCGGTTCTCCTGCATTGCCCTTTATCTTATTGCTTATACGGCGTTTTCGGCTTATGTCTCTCGAATACCATTCATTGAACAGGTTCTTTATCGGCGCAAGCTCATTTTCGCCTTCGTCCGTATCAATATTGTCCGATACAGCTATAAGCCTTATATCATGCTCGGGCAGGTATTCCTCCGTAAGTTTGCCGACTTCTATATAGTTTCGTCCCAGACGCGACAGGTCTTTGACGAACACGGCTGATACCTTGTTATCCTCTATGGCGTCTATCATAGCCTTATAGCCGTCGCGTTCCATTGTAACGCCCGATATGCCGTCATCGCAGAATGTTATGAGGTTGGTATACCCTTTCTCCTTAGCGACCTTTGTAAGCAGTTTCTTCTGATTGCTTATGCTGTAGCTGTCACCCTCCAGATTATCATCGCGTGAAAGACGTACATATAAAGCTGCGGTATTTTCCCGCTTTTTTGTTTTTGACTGTCTCATGCTTTCTCTCCTCTCTGTCACATTTGGTTTCCGACAGTCAATAAGCAGCATTTACTTTATATAATTATTATACCGCAGATCCTGCAAACTGTCAGCCCCTATTTATAAATTATCCGTCCGATCTCATCAATCGAAGCAGTATTGTCCCCAATGTATCATTTGATTTTTCGTCAAACACAGGATATACCACAAACGAGTTTTTATCAAAGTCATACACCCTGCATTTGTTAAGTTCATCGCTCACCGATGTTTTCTTTATATTTCCTCTGCTCATATAGCACCTCCTCGCAAACATATTTCCGCGTCAAATTTGCCTCGCCCCCTGACGCAGGGCAGTCATCAAACCACCGGCATAATGCCGATGCCACAGGAATTCCACCTCCGTGCGGTCCCGCACAGCCGCCCAATGCTGTGACGCGTTCAAGGCGGGAGTATCATTATTTGTATTTGATGAAGGTGTATTAAGTTTTCAAAGAGCAAGCTTCAGCTGCTAAGGACCGATATTTTGTCCTCTATATATATAAAGCGGTAAAAGGTGCTTGATTTGCACGCCTATTAATAAAATTTTTAAAATTTTTTATATTTAAAGACAATTCCGCTTTACAAAATGAAAAATATCTGTTTTACAGCTCTCATATAATAAACGAAAATTTATTATAAATAACAACGATTTTAATAAATTTCTGATGTAAATTTTTCAAGAATGCACATCATACAAGCTCAGGCTTACTTCGGTCCCTTCCTTTTTCACTTATATAGAGCGTAAATTTTCATCTAAAAGTAAACCAATTTAAAAAAATTTAAAATAATTGACACATTAACTGATGTCTATAGTTGATGTATATATGAGGGGAAGTCTAATAACGATTTGTCTGAAATGGTCAAATATATTTCCGAAATGATATATACGATTTTAAATAAATAAGCAGAATAGCAAGCAAAGCAAAGTGGTACCACTTCGCATAATCTGCTTGCAAATCAGTAGAATAGCAAGCACAGCAAGTGTAGCCACACTTGCGAAAAGGCAATCATCACCAGCGGACGATTGCCTTTGTTTTCGTGGGATATTCCCACACCCTTGATTAAATTTTTTAATAGGCATACAATGTAGATTTCATTATGAAACGAGCAAAACTTACAGCCATTATTTTAACGGCAGTGACAGTCACGGCAATAACGGCTCCAGCGTATGATGCACCGAATACGGGAGAGTCGGCTCCGGTCAATGCGAATAAGGAGCTGCATAGTTTGTTTAGGCGAGGTATATATTGAAATGGGAATATGATTTATACGGCATAAAAACTTGTATTGCAATCATTAAAAATGCGGCAGTGATACATTTGTATATAAAGACTTGAAAATTCATGTTTTGTGTTTTATTAAAATTACTGTTCAAAGAAACTTCAAAACTTGTTAAAAAACAATTAATCCAAGCTTTACATTTTAGGTTGAATATGGTATAATATATATGACATGGTTTGATATTACGCATATCAGTTTTCAGCTGTAAAAATATAGAATTGATTTCTCATGCCGATATGAAATAAACTATGTTGCAACAAGAGTTGTGTTTTTAATTTTAGAGAAAGGATGGTTTAAAATTTATAAAGGGCGCATTAGAGCAAATAATATCTATAAAGCGGATTATATCACGATGCTGAAAGAACTGCAATGTTTTTATAGCTAAGTTTATAAAGACCGCAAATTTATCACTCTGTAATTTTTATCATAATGGCTTGGAGGAGAAAATATGAAGTATAATAATATCAAAAAAATCGTTGTTTTATTTATGACATCAATATGTTTTATAGTATTTAATGTAGGCAACGGATATGCATTTTCACATAGGCTATCAGCACCTTCTGTTTCTGCCTATGATAAATCAAATCCATATTCGGTAGGACAATGTACGTGGTATGCATGGGGAAGAGCTAGAGAAATATTGGGCAAAACCCCAAAAGTGTGGAAGGGAAATGCAGGAGCATGGTTTTCGTATAATAAAAGCAAGGGATGGTATTCGTGGGGGTCTACACCAAAAGAAGGTTCGATTATGGTGACTCATAAAAAAGGTTATTCATCTGATATCGGACATGTTGCAATTGTTGAAGCGATAAATGGCGATAAAATGACAATTTCTGAATATAATTGGAACATATCAAAAGGATTTGATACTGCCACGTTGAAAACAAATGTTAAAACGAGAGGGAGTCATGAAGTCGTAGGATATATATATTTATTGGACGAAAAGCCGTCCAAGCCTTCAATAACGTCCTTTGAGGCAAAAAGCACATCATCAATAGAAATAAGTTGGAAGTCGGTATCGGGTGCGACAAAGTACAGGATAGACAGAAGAAAAAAGGGTGAAGAGAATTACAAGACTATCACCTCAAGTTGTACGAGCACCTCATACACAGATAAGAACCTGAGTGCGGGCAGCTTGTACTACTATAGAGTGTATGCGATAAACAGTGCCGGAACATCGCCGCGTTCCGAGACTTACGCAGCATATACAAAACCAAGCACGCCAAAAGAACCCAATGTAAATATAGACAGCAGGTCTCAGATGACAATATCGTGGAACAAAGTGTCCGGTGCAACACACTACAAACTTCTTTGTCGTACAGGAAGTGAAAGTAAATATGAAGTAATCGCCAATAATCTAACAGGAACAACATATACGCATAAAGGATTATCTGCGGGTACAAGACATTGTTACAAAGTGGTAGCTGTTGTAAAGGCTTCGTTAGGTGAAGAAGGGAAGCGAAAGACTGTTTCCGTAGAATCGGCGCAGTCTGATATGGCAAGTAAATACACAACAGCAACGAAACCATCAAATACTGTAGATAATAATAATCCAACACATACAATATTGGAATGGAATGCCGCAAAAGGACAAAGCAGCGGTTATACATACGAGATATGGAGAAACGGTAAGCGTATAGGAACGACGAAAAATACAGAATATATAGACAAGACCGGAACAAGCGGAACGATCTATCAATATGAAATAAAGATCAACGGCAGCAGTTGGACAACGGGCAAGTTTTATGCCGGACCAAAAATGACGAGTAGGACTACAGTAACGCCTGAGAGTACAACATCTGTGCGTATAAGCTGGAGTAAGCCTATAGGCGGCAGCAATTTGACCTATAGAGTTAAAAAGCAAGTTGGAGACGAATATGTGGATTTGGGCGATACAAGCAATACGTATTATATCGACAAGGGACTTAAAACCGGTGAATTCTACAAGTATTACATACAAGTAAGAGACAAGGACGGAAATTACATAACAAGTAATATCAATGGTTCAACAACTCTGGAGATATTGCCGACAAAAATAACCTTAAACAAAAGCGCTGCAACACTTAATGAAGGAGATAGTCTATCACTGTCGACAACAATAACGCCGAGCAACAGCACAAGCAAATCTGTAAGCTGGTCATCATCGAACAGCAATATTGCAGCTGTATCATCAAATGGCGCTGTAACGGCAAAGGCAGCAGGCAGCGCTGTGATCACAGCAAAGACATCGAACGGAATTACAGCAAGCTGCACAATAACGGTACAGCCAAATGTGTGTGCTCACGAATACGGTGAGTGGATCACAGAAAAAGATGCAACCTGTACAGAAGAAGGCAGCCGTTACAGAGTATGCACAAAATGCGGAGAAGGCAGAGAAACGGAAGTCGTTCCGGCATTGGGGCATACGTTCTCGGAAGAGTGGATAGTAACGAAAGAAGCCACTTGTACGGAAGCAGGTGAGCAGGTACATGTCTGTGCAGTATGCGGTACATCGAGTGATGCTGAGACCATAGATGCATTAGGTCATTCATATCCTGAAGAATGGACACTTGAGCAGGAGGCTACTTGCACAGAAGCAGGGATCGAAAGCAGGGCCTGCGCTGTATGCGGAGAGAAAGAAGAACGCAGTACCGAATATGCTGAACATACATACGAACTTACATCTCAGACGGAACCGACGCTTACCGAGCCGGGAAGCAGAACGTACACATGCAGCGTATGTGGAAGCAATTATTCAGAAGAGTATGTTCCGCTTCTGGAAGAAGGAATTATTGATGTTGGAGGTGTTGCGGCAAGCGCAGGACAAACGGTAACGATTCCGGTAAGTATAAGCGAAAACCCAGGGATTGCTGGATTCAACTTAGTGCTGAAATATGATAACTCTGTGCTCACTCCGACAGCGATAACAAAGGGAAGTATGTTAAACTCTGGTATATTTGAGACAAATTTGAATGAAGGCATACCGGCATCAGAGCTTGAGGATGTTGCTGTATATTGGGGAGATGCGACCAATGTCACAGAAGACGGAGAATTGTTCAGCGTTACATTCAAGATAGATGGTAATGCGCCAGATGGAATATATGAGGTTGCACTTGAATATGAAAAGGGCGACGTTACAGACCAAACATACAACGATGTTATGCCGGATATACATACGAATGTGATACAGGTATCTGATGTACTTAAAGGAGACATTAATCTTGATGGAAATGTTGACCCGCTCGACAGTATACTGATGGCAAAGGTGTTGGCACACTACAAGATAGAGTTGACGGAAAAGCAGATAGATGCGGCAAATGTATTCAATGATAAAGAGAAAGACATAAATACAAAGGATGCCGTGAGTCTTGCACAAATAATAGCAGGATGGGAGAATCCAGTATTACAGTCAGTGAATACTGTACAGTTGTTTGCAGAGGATGCCGAGCCAATAATAACAGTAGAAGGCTTTGAAGCAGCTGCCGGGGAGTATATAGATATACCGATAAGCATAACGAATAACCCCGGAATAGCAGGATTCAATTTCACGATCAATTATGATAAGGAAAAGCTGACACCGGTGGCAATAGAAAAGTCAGATATGCTCATAGACGGCAATTTTGCAACAAACTTTGAAGAGACCGGAGACGGTGAAGGACTGGAGCAGCTAACAGCAACGTGGAGCGACACCGATCCCGTTACAGAAGACGGAGCTTTGTTCAATGTGATGTTTATCGTGAGTGATAGTGTAACTGTAGGAGAAACACTTCCGATAGAGATAAGCTATGATGCAGAAGACATATGTGACAGATATCTGAATAGTATAGAGCCAACAGTAGAGCAGGGCAAGATAGAAGTTACAGAATATACAGAAGAAGATCCCGGTGATGAAATTGTCACGGAGGCTATGCCGTATTACGTTACAGATGTATATATGCAGTTGAGTGATGGAACAATGACAGATGAAGTACCTGAATACGGTAATTTTGAGTTGCAGATAGGCATAGAAAGTACAGCAGAGGAATATATGTCGGCAGTAATGGTAACGGTGTCATACGATGAAAGCGGTAAGTTGATATCAGTGCAGCAGACAGAGATAACTGAGGATCTGCTTGCGGGGGGTATATGCACTGCACATGTACCGGAGAGTGTAGTGCCTGTTTCGGAAGTCAAGGTGTTCATATGGGATTCTCTTGAGCACATGACTCCTTTGGCAAATGTCAAGGTGTTGTAAAATCTTATATGAATTGAGACTATGCCGCTTAATAGAAAGGAGGATATTATGAAAAAATTTATAACTGGCATATTGATATGTATAATGCTGGTTTCAATATTCCCTATTTCGGGACTTGCCACAAGTGTTCCAGGAAAGCCGTCTATAAATTCATTTACGGCTGTTAGTACCTCGTCTATAAAAATAAGCTGGGGTTCTGTATCCGGTGCGACAAAATACAGGGTGGACAGGAGGAAGTCAACAGAAACAAATTATAAAACATTGACAACCAGCTGTACCTCAAGGACATATACAGACAAAGGGTTAGTGGCCGGAAGTTTGTATTATTACAGAGTATATGCAATAAACAGTGCCGGTACATCGAAACGTTCAGAGACATATGCAGCGTATACTAAACCGAGCACCCCAGGAACACCAACTGTAACCATAGGCGGACAGTCGCAGATGATAATATCATGGAATAAAGTATCTGGAGCAACACATTATAAACTTCTTTGCCGTGTAGGAAGTGACAGCACATACGAAGTAGTAGCCAATAATCTTACAGGGACATCGTATACCCATAAGGGATTATCTGCAGGCACAAGACATTGTTACAAAGTAGTAGCTATTGTCAAAGCATCGTTAGGTGAGGAGGGCAAACGAAAGACAGTTTCTGTAGAATCAGAACGGTCTGCCATGGCAAGTAAATATACAACGGCAATTCGACCATCCAATACGGTGGATAATAATAATCCTACACATACAATATTAGAATGGAAGGCAGCAAAGGGGCAAAGCAGTGGTTATACATATGAGATATGGAGAAATGGTAAACGTATAGCTACTACTACAAGCACAAAATATATTGATAAAACAGGAATATCGGGAACTGTTTATGAATATGAGATAAAGATCGATGGAAGTAGTTGGACTACCAATAAGTTCTATGCAGGACCAAAAATGACAAATAAAACAGTTGTGACACCGGAAAGTGCAACATCTATACGGATAAGTTGGAACAAGCCTAACGGCGGCAGTGGTTTAGTATATAGAGTAAAGAGATGGAATGGTACGGAATATATTGATCTTGCTAACACAAGTAATACTTATTATGTAGATAGCGGACTAAAAACCGGTGAATTCTACAAGTATTACATACAGGTAAGAGACAAGGACGGAAATTACATAACGAGTAACATCAACGGTTCAACGACCCTGCAGATATTGCCTACAAAGATAACATTAAACAAGAGTGCAGCAACGCTTAATGAAGGCGATATATTGTCGCTTTCAGCAACGATAACTCCGAGCAACAGCACGAGTAAATCAATAAGTTGGTCATCTTCGAACAGTAATATTGCAGCAATATCATCTAATGGTGTTATAACTGCAAAATCAGATGGAAGTGCTGTTATCACGGCAAGGACTGCAAATGGACTTACCGCAAGCTGTACGATAACAGTTCAGCCTAAGGTATGCATCCACGAATACGGTGACTGGATCACAGTTAAAAATGCAACTTGCGTGGAAGATGGCAACCGTTACAGGGTATGTACAATATGCGGAGAAGGAAAAGAGACCGAGGTTATACCGGCATCGGGACACAATTTCTCCGAAGAATGGACAATAATAAAGAGACCAACCTGTACTGAGGAGGGAGAGCAGGTACATATTTGTACAAGATGTGATGTGACATCAGACAGCACTGTACTGTTTGCACTCGGGCATTCATTTACCGATGACTGGATAACAGAAAAGGCTGCAACATGTACAGAAAACGGTACGGAATGCGAACTCTGTTCTGTCTGCGGGGAATGTCAAACGAGAGAAATTGAGCCACTTGGGCATGAGTATGAGCAGATATCCGATACACCTCCAACAGAAACGCAGGCAGGGACCCGAGTATATAAATGTACAAGGTGTAACGATTCATATTCTGAAAGCTATGTTGAGGCCGTTGAAGGCGGAAAAGTTACAGTTGGAGTTGTCGATGCGTCTGCCGGAAGCGAAATCGAGATACCGGTAACTATAAGTGAAAATCCCGGAATATCAGGTTTTAAACTTGTTATAAATTATGACAAGTCAGTAATGACACCGAAAAGCATAACAAAAGGCGATATACTTGATTCGGGAATATTTCAGTCAAATCTCAACGAGGGTAGACCTGCAGATGAGCTTGAACATGTACAGGTAACATGGAGCAATGTACGAAATATGGTTGAAAACGGAGCGATATTCAATGTTGTTTTTGAAATAAACGAGAATTCGGCATATGGGAACAGTCTGATATCAATAAACGCAGAAACCAGTTCATTAACAGACAGCAGCGGCCGATACATAATTCCAGTATTTACGGCAGGAACAGTAAATATTGACGAGGTCAGAAAGGGAGATATCTATATAGACGGTAACATAGATACAAATGATAGTAGTCTGCTGGCTAAACATCTTGCTCATTATAGGAACATAAGCCTTACGGACAGACAGCTTGATGCTGCAGACATCTTTGAGGACGGCAATGTAAATACAAAAGACGGAGTAAGTCTTTCACAAATCCTGGCCGGATGGACAACACCGGAGGTGCAGCTCAGTTCTGTCGGAGGAAATATAACAATAAAAGCGGGAAAAGCCGAAGGATCTTCGGGAGAATACGTAGATATTCCTATAATAGCAGAAGGGAACACTGGAATAGCCGGCTTTGAATTGCAGATAAATTATGATAAGGAATATCTGACACCTGTCTCAATGTCTGACGGAGCAGTATTGAAGGAAGTTGAAGCTACCGCAGGCAGCAACGGTGTTGAATCAAATATCAGAGAAGAGAATATCAGTGTGGATGATCTTGATTATGTGACGGCATACTGGAACAATCCCGGTGATATGAAAGAAAACGGTGAGTTGTTTACTGTAAGATTTCTTATAAATAAGAGCGAGGCTACGGATATAAATGTTCCTGTAGGTATAAGCTATGATGCAGGAGATCTATGCAATGCTGCTCTCGATGATATAGTCGCCAACATCGTACCAGGCGAGGTGCAAATAATAGGAGAAAGCGGCTCTACAGATGATCCGGGTGATGATGTTCAAGAGACAGAAATGCAGTATGATATCACAAATATTATGATGAAGTCCGAAACAGGTGAGGAATATGATACGATACCTGATTACGGTGGGTTTTATCTGAATATTTCGATAAACGGAAGGACAGATAATTATATTCCGGCGCAAGTAATCGCAGCGGCATATGACGCAGATGGTGCACTTATGGCACTGAGCACAGACGATATCTACACATCAGGAACATCTGTATTATATGTAGGCGAAACGAAAAAAGAGATAGACGATATAAAGATATTCGTCTGGGATTCGATAAACGGCATGATGCCTTTGGGGGACGCTGTCTGCCACAATAAAAATATATTAGAATTTTGAGAAAATTTGGAGGTAGAGTATGAAAACAATACATAGTTTCATTGCAAAATTTTTGGTTATAAGTATAATAATATGTATATTTACTCCGACGATTCATGCCTATGATAAATATGGCAGTAAATATAGCGGATTGGAAAAACAAATAATTAAAATTTTGTATGATGGAGAGGGGGGCAAGATAAGCTGTGGATTTGATAGTTATCAAAATACTAGTGGAAGACATGAAGGAATTGATTTCGCTTTGAAGAATGGTGCATCAATATATTCTGTTGCTGATGGAGAGATTATTAGGGTTAGTAATTCGACGTCTTTATCAACATTAGCACTATATATTGACGAGTTGGATATTACAGTAATATATTTACACTCGAATTTCACTGCAAAAACAGGAAAAATAACCAAGGGTGAACGTATCGGATATGAAGATGATCGAGGAGCTCCAGGTAGTCCTCATACACATATTGAAATAAGACAAGGAAAGAAGACATCGGCATCAAAAAGTGTTGGTGATTATACATTAAGTAATCCGTTGCCATTTCCATATTGGGAAAAAATTTTAAATATGAGTGTAAAGCCCTCCAAGCCATCAATAACATCCTTTGAGGCAAAAAGCACATCATCGATAGAGATAAGTTGGAAGTCGGTATCGGGTGCTACAAAGTACAGGATCGACAGAAGAAAAAAGGGTGAAGAAAACTATAAGACACTCACCTCAAGTTGTACGAGCACCTCATACACAGATAAGAACCTGAGTGCGGGCAGTTTGTACTACTACAGAGTATATGCGATAAACAGTGCCGGAACTTCGCCGCGTTCAGAGACATATGCTACATATACGAAACCAAGTACACCGAAAGAACCAACCATAAGCAGAGACAGCCAGTCACAGCTGACAGTATCATGGAGCAAAGTATCCGGGGCAACACATTACAAGTTGTTATGCCGAAAAGCAGGAGAAAGTGATTACAAGGTAGTTGCCAATAACCTTACTGGCACATCGTATGTTCATAAAGGACTTCGGGCCGGAACAAGATATTGTTACAGAGTAGTGGCTGTAGCAAAGGTTTCATTGGGAGAAGAAGGTAAGAAAAAAACGGTATCTGTAGAATCATCGCAGTCGGATACCAAGAGTAAATGCACAACGGCAAAGAGGCCATCGAATACTGTGGATAATAACAATCCTACTCACACGATTCTGAAGTGGGATAAAGCGGTAGGAGATGAAAGCAGTTATACATATGAGATATGGAGAAACGGTAAGCGTATAGGCACAACGAAAAATACAGAATACATAGATAAGTAGTGGTAGAATAAAAAACGTACAGGTTAAAGCTTTCGCAAAATCAGCATATG
>CAJMRL010000030.1 GCA_905215805.1 uncultured bacterium
TGATTTTACTAAAAACAAAGGTTTAATGTGTCCGTTATCTTGACATAGCACCAAAGACCGGAACGAGCGGTACTATCTATCAATATGAGATAAAGATCAACGGCAGCAGTTGGACAACGGACAAATTCTATGCGGGACCGAAGATGACGAGTAAGACTACAGTTACTCCTGAGAGTGCAACATCAGTACGTATAAGTTGGAACAAACCAAACGGCGGCAGTGGCTTGAAATACAGAGTCAAGAAACAGGTTGGCAATGAGTATGTTGATTTAGGTGATACTACAAATACATATTATATCGACAAGGGACTGAAAACCGGTGAATTCTACAAGTATTATGTTCAGGTAAGAGATAAGGACGGAAATTACATAACGAGTAATATTAATGGTTCAACGACGCTGGAGATATTGCCTACAAAGATAACAATAAATAAGAGCACTGCAACGCTTAATGAAGGAGATACTCTATCACTGTCAGCAACAATAACGCCGAGTAACAGCACGAGCAAATCTATAAGTTGGTCATCATCGAACAGCAATGTTGCAGCTGTATCATCAAATGGTGCTGTAACGGCAAAAGCAGCAGGCAATGCGGTGATCACAGCAAAGACCTCAAACGGAATCACGGCAAGCTGCACGATAACGGTACAGCCAAAGGTATGTGTACATGAGTACGGTGAGTGGATCACCGAAAAAGACGCGACCTGTACAGAAGAGGGCAGCCGTTACAGAGTATGCACAAAATGCGGAGAAGGCAGAGAAACGGAAGTCATTCCGGCAATAGGACATACTTTTTCTGAAGAGTGGACAGTAACAAAAGAAGCCACTTGTAAGGAAGCGGGTGAACAAGTACATATCTGTACAGCATGTGGTACACAGAGTGATGCTGAGACCATAGATGCATTAGGTCATTCATATCCTGAAGACTGGACACTTGAACAGGAGGCTACTTGTACAGAAGCAGGAATTGAGAGCAGAGCCTGTACTGTATGCGGAGAGAAAGAAGAACGCAGTACCGAATACGCTGAGCATGCATATGAGCTTACATCGCAGACCGATCCTACACTTACCGGACCGGGAAGCAGAACATACACATGCAGCGTATGTGGAAACAATTATTCAGAAGAGTATGTTCCGCTTCTGGAAGAAGGAATCATTGACGTTGGAGGTGTTGCGGCAAGCGCAGGACAAACGGTGACGATTTCAGTAACCATAAGCGAAAACCCGGGTATTGCAGGCTTCAACTTTGTGCTGAAATACGATAACTCCGTGCTCACTCCGACAGCGATAACAAAGGGAAGCATGCTGAGCTCCGGTATATTCGAGACTAATTTAAATGAAGGTATACCGGCATCTGAGCTTGAGGATGTAGCTGTATATTGGGGAGATGCGACTAATGTCACAGAAAACGGAGAATTGTTCAGCGTTACATTCAAGATAGACGGCAATGCACCGGATGGAATATATGAGGTTGCCCTTGAATATGAAAAGGGTGACGTTACAGACCAAACATACAACGATGTTATGCCGGATATACATACAAATGTTATACAGGTAGCGGATGTACTCAAAGGAGATATTAATCTTGATGGAAATGTTGATCCGCTCGACAGCATACTGATGTCAAAGGTATTGGCACGCTACAAGATAGAGTTGACGGAAAAGCAGATAGATGCGGCGAATGTATTCAATGATAAAGAGAAAGCCATAAATACAAAGGATGCCGTGAGTCTTGCGCAGATCATAGCAGGATGGGAGAATCCAGTATTACAGTCAGTGAATACTGTACAGTTGTTTGCAGAGAATGCCGAGTCAATGATAACAGTGGAAGGCTTTGAAGCAGCAGCCGGGGAGTATATAGATATACCGATAAGCATAACAAATAACCCTGGAATCGCAGGTTTCAATTTCACGATCAATTATGATAAGGAAAAGCTGACACCTGTGGCAATAGAAAAGTCAGATATGCTTATAGATGGTAATTTTGCATCGAACCTTGAAGAGACAGAAGATGGTTCAGAATTGGATATGGTAACGGCGTCATGGAGCGATACCGATCCCGTTACAGAAGACGGAGCATTATTCAATGTAATGTTTATTGTGAGTGACAGTGTAACTGTAGGAGAAACACTTCCGATAGAGATAAGCTATGATGCAGAAGATATATGTGACAGATATCTGAACAGTATAGAGCCAACAGTAGAGCAAGGCAAGATAGAGGTTACAGAGTATACGGAAGAAGATCCGGGTAATGATATTGTCACAGAGGCTATGCCGTACTACATTACAGATGTATATATGCAGTTG
This sequence comes from uncultured bacterium, assembly GCA_905215805.1. GTDB lineage: Bacteria > Bacillota > Clostridia > UBA1381 > UBA1381 > UMGS1958. Next base: position 2,307 of record CAJMRL010000030.1, read on the forward strand.
AGCGATGGAACAATGACAGATAAAGTGCCCGAATACGGCAATTTTGAACTTCAAATAGGAGTAGGAAGCACAACAGAGGAATATATACCGGCTGTGATGATAGCCGCGGCTTATGATGAAAATGGCAAGTTAATATCAATGCAGCAGACAGAGATAACGGAGGATCTTCTTGCGGGGGGTATATGCTCTGCACATATACCAGAGAGTGTAGTGCCTGTTTCAGAAGTCAAGGTATTCATATGGGATTCTCTTGGGCAGATGAAGCCTGTTGCTGATCCTATAGTGTTACAGCAAAGTTGGAATGTTGTGTAAATGAGAGTTTTTGGAGTGCCGATCATATAAGGTCGGCACTCTAAAAACAACACAACTGGAATTAAAGATTTAATATTTAGTTTTGAAAAATGTTAAGATTTCAATCGTTAAGAATACAAGACATTAAAATAACAAAGAATTTTTAAAGTTAAGGACAAGGAGGATATTATGCTCATTAATGAAATTGTTGAATATTGTAATAATAAATATCGTAATGCAGATACCACTAATGTGTGCAAAAATTGCAAGCATCCGACAAACTGTTCAGGCAATTGTAAAAATTGCTTAGAACAGATACATTATCCATCAAGATTTCCTCAAGGTAAAAAGGACTATGATTGCGATAATCTGATCAATTTCTATGTCTGTGACTATACTAACAAGTATGCATCTGAAATGTTATACTTGCTCCGCGAAAGTGAGAAACTTAAAGAAATTGATGAGTATCATATCCTTTCAATTGGATGTGGCGCTGCTCCAGATTTGATGGCTTTTGAAAAGTACGCTTATGAAACTGATTCGGATAAAAATATATTCTATTCTGGAGTTGACGTTAATCCGCGTTGGGAAGAAATACATGATAGAATAATTGGATATAACAGCGATATTATTAATAATATAGAATTTAAATATATAGATGCAATAAATTACTTTAATGAAAATGTTCTTCCTGGTATAAATGTTATCGTTCTTCAATATGTTATTTCTCATTTTTATAATACAGGGCAAATATATATAATACATCAATTCTTTTCTGACCTTATTAAAAACGTCGTAAAGGTAAGAAAAGATGATGATCCTTTTGTTATTCTTATTAATGATGTAAACAGTTGTAACAGGGGAAGAGATTATTTTGAAATTTTAGTTGAGATTCTTAAAAAAAACAATTATCATGGACAATGTAATTGTTTTTATTTTGATTACAAAATACAAAATGATTGTCAAAGATACGGGAATAAGCATCCGAGAAATAACACGTTATTTGAGCTTGATAATTTAGATTTGGACTTTTATAAACCATGGGAAAAGTGTTCAAGTGCACAAATGCTTATTGAAATAGAATAGTAGGTGATATAATGATTATAAGTGCAAGCAGACGAACAGATATACCAACGTATTATGCTGAATGGTTTTTTAACAGAATAAAGGAAGGCTATGTTTGTGTTCGCAATCCGATGAATATTCATCAAATCAGCAGAATAAACTTATCTCCAGATGTTGTTGATGGTATTGTATTTTGGACCAAAAACCCTATTCCTATGATAGATAGATTATCTGAATTAAAAAAATACATTTACTATTTTCAGTTTACACTGAACGCATATGGAAAAGATGTCGAACCAAATGTTCCGTCAAAAAATGATTATATCATTCCTGCTTTTAAAAAACTATCTTCTATTATTGGCAAAGAAAGAGTTGTATGGAGATACGATCCTATCTTTATAAACGAGCATTATACAATAGACTACCATAAAAAGTATTTTCAAATCCTTTGTTCTAAATTGAAGGGATTTACAGAAAAATGCACGGTTAGTTTTATTGACTTATATAAAAATACAACTCGCAATATAAAACGGTTTAACATCCAAACACCTTCAAATGATGAAGTACTTGAACTTATGAGCTATTTCATCACTGCTGCGAGAAATGAAGGTATATACGTTGACACTTGTGCAGAAGAGTATGATCTCTCATCGCTAGGCATAAATCATGCTTGTTGTATTGATAAACACCGATTAGAACGCTTGGGAAATTACAAACTAAAAATAGGAAAAGATAAGAATCAAAGAGACGTTTGCGGCTGTATCGAAAGTATAGATATAGGAATGTACAATACATGTGAGAACGGTTGTGCATATTGTTATGCAAATTTTAATTCAAGTATAGCAGCTAGAAACCATGCTTCTCATATTGCCACTTCATCACTTATCTGCGGAAATATAGGCGAAGACGATAAAGTAAATATTAGAAAAGTTCGGTCTAATATTGAATCCCAATTGACATTGTTTTAAATGATGTAGATATAAAGTGTTGGCGTGATAGCATTTTGAAATTTATATACAAAGGCGAAAACGACAGCTTGGTCGTGCGAAATTTTCTGTAAATTAAGCTTCCATGGTAAAAATTATATTTTTTCGGGGCAGGGCATTCGTCGGGCGTGCGAAATTTTTTCTGTAAATTAATCTTATGTGGTAAAATTTGTGTTTTTTAGGGCAGGGTCTTTGTCCTGCCCTAACTACAATATATCATAAAAATTCCGGCATGTCAAGGGCACCCAGGACGTTCATTGAAGCATCTTTGTGTAGAAGTCAATGATGTGCGATGCATCCCAAAAGATGGATACGTCTCCCTTGTCAAGGTGGAGCGGTGGAGATTTTCGTAGAAACATATCAAAGATATAAATGAATACTCCCCCGAATATTACCATATATCGAATGTCCGCATTTAGAACCTGATTTTCAAGCCGTATAATACATGTATATTACCTTGATGAAACATAAGCTTAAAATACGCGTTTTTATGCGATTTATTCGCTCTTAAATGCGGACATGTGACGCTTATTTCTCTTTCGATCGGTATCTTTTCTCCGCCTTACCAATTTGCGGCAGTTGTCGCAGTATAAAGCTCTGTTGCCGGCGGGAATGAATTTAGAACCACATATAGAGCACCGTTTTGCGTTATGCATACTTGTCAGCTGTAATAACAGCTCTTTATCCTGTGGCAGCACTGCTGACTTGAACCATTTGCATAGTCCCGTATATGAGTGCATCTGCGGACATGGGCAGTCAAGCAAGATACAGTTACCGTTGTCATAGTTACAGCATATTTTTTTTATAAGTCCTTTTGCAGAGCGCTGCTGTTTAGGTGTCATTCTGTTCATACTCATGTCTGTATCCCTTTCTGCAACATATCCTCTGCACATGATGGGTTATCCTCATCATCCATCACATCACTCTGATTGATTGATAGATATTTAATTAAATCAGTATTTATTTTATTAGTATTTAGTTGTGTCGTGTTTTCCGTATCCGCCATACCCGTGTACGGGTTTTCAGTATACGGTTCATTCTGCATCGGCTCGTCTAATATAGAGGGACAGTCTAATGGGGAATTATCCCCGGACTTATCCACACTTTCTTTTGCCGACGGCATCTCATAGATGATGTACTCGGTGTCTGTAATCTTACCATCCTTTCCCTTAAGCATATTGCGTTCCACATATCCGCAGCGTTCAAGCTCTTTTAGCGTAGCGCGTATACAATCAACCCCCTCCTTGCATATTTTTGCAAGCCCTCTTATGCTGTAATCCCATGTGTCCGGCAGAGCCAGCATCATAGATAAAAGACCTTTGGCTTTTAAAGAAAGCTCATTGCTTGAGAGATGATGATTTGACATCACCGTGAAATTTCTTTTTTTTCTCAACTCTTATTACTGCCATAATAAATCCTCCTTTGAAATTTTGGCTTTTATTCGTTAAACATTCAGGCATAAAAATAAGGAATGCCGAATTTCAACAGTATTCCTTGAGATATATCTGATTTTAAATATATTGTTATTTTGACCGACTTGATTGTTGATTTTGCACTTTTTAAATGCGTCTTTGTCTAATGTTATTGTTATAGAGTTATTAAATTTTTAGTAAATACCGCTTATCGCTGTGCGAAAAGCCCGCTGTTATCACATTTGCGAGTAAGTCCAATAAGACCACTCCGACCATTAAGAGTATTCCTGCAGAATTTGCAAGAATACTCTTTTTTTATATTTTCTTTGACAAACAAGAGATAATGTAGTATTATATAGTAGAATACAATGTGAAAGGGATGTACATATGAAATCAATATATAAATATGCCGTTTCGGCCGGCGCTGCGTTTGCGCTTATGCTGTATGGCGGAGCCGCATTGGCGGACGGAGTCAATGTGGAGGTAAACGGAACAGCTCTGAGCACTTCGGCTCAAATTATAAATGACCGTACAATGGTTCCTCTGCGTGCGGTTTCAAACGCATTGGGCTGCGGAGTTGCATGGGATGCGGATAACCGCGGAATACTTATCTATCGCTACGGAAACGATACAAATCCGGATACGCTTGCGCTGTGCTGGATAGACCGTGACCACGGCTTTTCTCTCGAGGGGCTTTCGCTTGGGAGAACAGCCGTTATGGAAACTCCGCCGATGATTATAAATGATTCGACCTATGTACCGTTAAGAGCGGTATCGGAGCTGCTGGGCGCTGAGGTAAGCTGGAATGGAGATACCCGTACCGCGTCGGTATCATCTGCTTATGTGCCGGAGGAATACAGCGATGTTTCAGCCGGGCAGCTTTTAATATATGAACAGGAGCTGTTGTCTAAGTACGACGCCTACAGCGCTTATGCAGATAAAACCGCCGATACGGTTACGGCTGAAATTAAAATGGAGGACGGAGGGGAGATAGTTATTGAGCTTTATCCGGAGATTGCGCCTAAAACCGTTGACAATTTTGTGAAGCTTGCAGAGGAAGGATATTATGACGGACTTATATTTCACCGGGTTATAAACAATTTTATGATCCAAGGCGGAGGATATGATGTATCCGGCGTACGGAAGGGATCACCGGCTATAGAGGGTGAATTTATAGCAAACGGATTTTTGAACCTTATTCCGCATAATCGGGGAGCGATTTCCATGGCAAGAACAGCGGCGGATTATAACAGCGCATCGGATCAGTTCTTTATTGTGCATGCGGACAGCCCTCATCTTGACGGAATGTACGCAGCATTCGGCGAGGTGGTTTCCGGAATGGAATATGTGGACGAAATCGCTGCTTCTCCGGTCGATGCAAATGATAAACCATCGGAAAATAAGGTTATAGAAAGTATAGAGATAATAGATTAAAAATAGTCTAAAATTTTGGTTGACAAACCATAAAAAACAGGTTATAATATCATATAGATATGATATGGAATAACTGCTTCAAGAAAGGGATTAGGTATATGATGATTTCAACCAAAGGTAGATACGCGTTGCGTTTCATGATCGATATTGCTCTTAACAGCCGAAATGAACCGGTTTCGATAAAGGATATAGGTCAAAGACAGGATATTTCGGTAAAGTATCTCGAACAAATCGTAAACATGCTCAACCGCGCCGGACTGCTGAAAAGTCACCGCGGTGCTCACGGCGGATATACACTGGCAAAAGCTCCGGAGGAATATACTATAGGCGATATATTGAGGGTCACAGAGGGAACTCTTGCTCCGGTAGCCTGTCTTGAGGAAGAGGTCAACACCTGCGAAAGAGCCGATATATGTCCGACTCTGAGTTTTTGGGACGGACTTTATAAAACAGTAAATGAATATATAGACAGCGTAAGGCTTTCGGATATATTAGAAAATTGCAGCAAATAAGAAAAATGAATTGTCGCTTGTATAACAGAGCGTTTAAAGGTTTAACTACAAACAGAACTCACCTCTCGATGTACATAAAGTACACCTTGGGGTGAGTTCTGTTCGTTTTGCTTTTAAAATTTCAACATTTAAAATCTTATTTTATTTCGATATTCTCAACACTGTAAACATTCAGATCATCGCTTGCCGTATCTGAGCTGTCAAAGCTGTAATTAGCGGCTGAGATTTCATTAGTACCACTATCAGTTACTGTTTCAACCTCGTCAAACCAAAGCACTTCAAGCTCGGGCGCGTTATATAATTTTTTCATTTTATGTACCTCCTTATTCCGTATAGGTTGCATCATACGATACATCTCCTACAAAGCATACACCGGGAACGTACATACCGAAAACATATTCCGCTTCACCCGACATAAGCACAGTGCTTCCGTCAAGCTGACTTACATTAAAATCAAAATCAGCTGTCTTTTCTTCTATACCTTCCTCGTCAGAGCTTGTCTGCGCATCTCCTGTAACAGTGAAATGGAAATAACCCTTAACGGCTTTTCCGTTTGTATTCATAGCAGCTTTTAATATTGTTGCTTGATCGTCATCACTGTTATAATAGCTGCTATAATTTTCTACAAACACAATCTCCGGAACGGCATTGATACTTTCCATAATGCCGTCATAAATCTCAGGGTAGTCAATTTCAAGCTGAGAAAGTATCTCGCTCTGGCGGTTTTCGTCCATTTGTGCAAGAGCTTCAATAGCTGCCTGAGCTCCGTCCACCTCATAAATTCCGGCAATGTTTAAAACATCAATCATCAGACTGTCTGAATTATCTTCAATTATCTCAAAGTCACCGAAATCAGTATCGGTAAAATCTTCAAAATCAGCCGAATTATCTTCAATAACACCGGCATTTTCGATATTTGTATCGATTTCTTCATCAGCCAATACAGCAGCCTGATATCCCGCCGAAATTACAGCGGCTGCCATAAGAGCCGGTAGGAGCTTATAAAATTTTCCCATCATACATTCCTCCTTATACACAGCAAATATATAATCATTATATCTACCTATGATAATTATACAGCAAAATGTGTAAAAAGTAAAGACTTTCTTTACTTTTTAAGGAAATCCGATAAAATATCTGTAATTTTTTAAAAAGTCTTTTTGTAATAATTGCATTTAATTACATCCAAAATGCAATTAAATGCTGCATGCGGTAATACAGCTCCGGATTTGAGTTCACTATCGCATCTTCAGTCCTGCCAAAAATGCTCAAAAACGCAAATGCCAGAGTGAAAGCAGACAGTGTACATACGATTGCCGTAAGATTGCGCTGTGCCGAGATATTATCGGCAAATTTATTATAATATGCAAATATCGTTATAACAGCCGCAAGCATTATCAGCCACACGAAATCAGTATAGTATCGCGTCAAAAGCCCTGCCATCTGTGCGTCAAGCATTGCAAGCACCGCTGATATGACTGTACAGAATAAAACCATAATGTGTACACGTTTATCATTAAAGAGCTTTTTCCTGAATACTCCCGCAATACCAAATATAATTATGGGATAGAGCCACATGACTCCGCCGATAAGCTGTTCGGAAAGCGTAAGACCCTGATAATTTGATTTTGCGGAAAATCCGTGTATGAACGGGAACAGCGCATCCATATTAAACGGCTGAAGGAAATAGGTAAACAGTCCGAGACCGTTTCTTCCGAATACCATTCCTCTGTGAGTCATATCATTTGATGTTATATTATAGTTAGCGCCAAAATCAAACGGCGAACCGAATCTTGCGGCATTGTACCACATAACGACTGCACCGAAGATTACGAACGGAGCACATACCGCTATTGTGGGGCGCATTCCTTTTTTTGAAAACAGGTCGCGGCTTGAAAAGGCATATTTCCAGAAAAATATCACTCCGATAAAAGCGCTTATAAGGAACTGCGGACGGCAGCCGGCTGTAAATGCTATAAACAGCGAACCCAAAGCAAGACGCCATGGTATAAGAACGGTATTTGGCTTATGCTTTGTATTGCCTGTGCCTTTGGCGGACGGAACCGCCGTTTCAGAGCTGAGCCAAAGCGCTATTCCCCATACTGAGAACATCAGTGCGCTAAGCCCCGGAATCATATAGAAATCAGGCTTGAATACAGTGTAAGACAAGGCTGACGCCGCGGGAAATACTGCCGAAATCAGCAGATATATTGCAAAAGGCGTATTTTTAAACCACTTCTTTATTATCTGCCACATCAGATACATTACCCCCGCCATAAGCACAACCCCCATTATATAGAGCGCCGCATAGTGCGGAAGATCTTTTCCGGTCATCAGATTATACGGCAGATACATCAAAAATACCGGCAGCGCTCCGAAATATGAATAATATTTTCCGTTGTAATAGGCATGATCCCATTTTGCGGTATTGGAAAGATTGAGTCTGCCACGCTCGGACGGGTCATACGGATTATCCATTTCCATGAGCTTTTCCGGAACGTCGTCGCTTACATATAAATGACCATCCTTCCAGGACTCTATCAATTCGTAATACTGCCGCTGATGCTCTGCGCTTTTGGATATGTTTAGTATAAACGTATTCCACTGTATCATATTCAAAAATACAAGTGATTGAACTATCAGCAAGGCAACCACAACAGCAAGTTGTTTTTGATTTTTAAGATTGGTTTTTATTTTATAAATGCTTGACTTGGGTCTTAAAAGATATACCGCCATCATTAAAAGAGCGCAGAATGCAAAGCGTCCGAATGAGAACATCATCGGGACCTTGGTATTAAGCACTATATCAGATTCGCTAATCTGAGTGCCGTTGAGCTTTTTTATATTTATTTTAAGATCCTCGACTTCTCCGCTGAAATTCATACGTATATATTTGCTTCGATTCTCTTTGTCGTATACGGTTCGTGAGGGCGCTGAGAGATAATTTGCATTCGCTTCGTCACAGGCTGAGATCGTTATTTCGCAGCCTTTGTCTGTCTCGCCCGGATCAAAATAGATATATTTTATTTTCTTGTTTATTCCTTTAAATTCGATTACTGCGTTGTCGCTGTTGATTTTATAATTATTATTGGATTGGGTTATTCCGGATGTACTTATTGTGTCAGGCTCTATAGGGACTGAGGTCAGCGAGTTGAAATATTTAAAGTTGAATATAAATATCTCGAGCAAAAGCGCGATAACAATACATACAGCAAACACTGCTCCGTATTTTACCGGCGTTTCCTGATTAAAAAATTCCTTTGCGGCTGTACGGTGCTTATTCAGCGTGCCAAGCAATTTTTGGGCTTTTTCAGCGGCTTGATTTTTACTGTTCACTTTTTTCTTCTCCTTTTTCTTCTTTATTCGCATTTTTCCCTATTATGCGGCTTATGATATAACGAGGTCTTCCCTTTACTTCCTCATATATTTTCTTTATATATATGCCTGTTACACCAAGTCCCAGAAGCGTAACAGCGCCTATAAGCAGCTGGAGCATAATAACTGTAGTAAAGCCCCCCAAAGCATATCCGCGCAGCTTCATATAAAGCGTTTGTATTGCCATTATAACGGTGAAGAGCAAAAACAGAAGCCCGAAGCCCGTTGCAGCATAAAGCGGAGCTGCTGTATATGAGGTTACGGAATCCACCGCAAAGCCTATAAGGCTCTTGAGCGACCATTTTGATGTTCCGTCTACTCTGTCTGCAACGTCAAATTCGTACTGTATCCGCTTAAACCCTACCCAAGACGACATTCCTCTGAAAAATGTCTGTCTTTCGGGCAGGCGCTTCCATGCGTCTATAGCGGCGCGGTCAAGCAGACGGAAATCCGAGCCGTTCTTTAGATCTATTCCCGACGTTTTTTTGAGCAGCGAATAGAAAAGTCCCGCGCACAGCTTATATACGGCCCCTTCCTTCTGACGCTGACGTTTTACTCCCTCAATGACTTCAAAGCCGCTTTCCCAAAGCCTGTACATCTCAGGGATTACCTCAGGCGGGAACTGCATATCCGCGTCAAGGCAGATTGCGCAGTCGCCCTGTGCCGAGTCAAGTCCGGCGCAAAGCGCGCTTTCTTTGCCGAAATTGCGTGAAAATGCGATCGCGGTTATATTCGGATATTTTTCTGCAAGAGCCGCCATTTCATTCCATGCTGTGTTTTTAGAGCCGTCGTCCACCATTATTATCTCATGCTTGATTCCCGCGCCGTCAAGCACGTTCATCACTCGTTTTATATTAGGTTCTATGTTAATTTCATTATATATTGGTATTATTACCGATAAGGTTTTCAAATTTGTTCTCCTCCCTCTATCCTGCATTATATATTTTACATATTTTTTATTGTTTTGTCAATGGTTTTATTGGATAAAGGCAGTTTATGACTGATTATTGAATTCTTACAGGTAAAAATATATAAAATTATTTGTTTTTGACTTGTTTGGATAAATTTTGTATTGATTTCTTTGTCATAAAAGAGTATAATTACTATATATTTTCATTTGAAAGGGGATTTATATGAAACTAAAGAAACTAATTGGATTGATTGCGGTATCTGCGCTAGCTTTCGGTGCTAATGCTGCAATGGCGGCGGACAGCGATGTGTATATCACGGACGCCGGAAATGAACGCTTTTCGGTCTTTGTACCGGAGGACAGCGAAGGCGTATGGGCAACGCTTGCTGCGGCAAGATTTGACGATGAGGGGAGATTTGTAAGTGTTGATACCGGAAAAAGTGTTATTTTTCCCGGTGACGATAGTTACAAGTACAGCAGGTTTAGGATAAATGAATATATAGATACCGGTACGAAGCTAATGCTTTGGAGCTATGAGGACGATATGAAGCCGCTTTCGGAGTACCATTCGCCGTTTATCATACCGAATGATTACAGGATAGGCATTGTTGAGGATGTGTATGTGGAGGATGGTGTAGACTATGTAACTATGATATCTTCATCAGGTAAAGAGTCGACATTTGCTGTTGAGCCGGAAAATGCGCAGACCTGTGCGGCGGCTGTATATACTGATTCCGATGGGATAAAAGAGGATAACACCGGACGCGAAAAGAAATTTATCACAGAGCGTGTTGCAGAGTATTATACAGACGAAAACGGGTATTTGAATATAAACGCTATGCTTACCGGTACATATACCGCGTCTGAATATGACGCCGATGCAAATTCTCTCGGCAGCGTTTATTTAGGCGATGGTTCTGTCAATATGATCGATATGACGGATTATTATGTAGGGGATAAGTATGACGAAAACGGGATGACAGGTGAATATACATATCAAGGCCGGTATTATTCCCTTGACTATCAATACTTGGAGCAGGGCAGTGCATATCCTATATACACCTTTGATTCGGAATTGTCGGGCGCTCAGTTTATCATGGTCATGGGCGGACTGAATCCGCTTAATGTAAATCTTCCTATGGCGGTGTACTGCTCAGAGGAGACTGCGGATGTTGACGGCACGAAGCAGACCGTTATCACCGCTTATCAATACGGAGAGCAGATTGAAATAAATACGGGCAATACTGAGCCTACAGGCATGACGAGCGGAGACCCGTTCTTTTATACATATGATGATGATAGGAATGTGAATAAAATTATAAATGTGTTTGACGACGGAATAGATCTCGACGCGGGGTATGATGTATTTTACAACTATCTGATAAGCGGCGATACGCCGTTCGAGCCGTTAAGCGATGAAGCAGAGAAATTCGCCGAGTGGGCAGGCGGAGACCGATATTCACAGATCGTATTCGGAGCAGTTTCAGAAATATGGTCAAACTCTATAGGTATTATTGAGCCGAAGGATTTTGTATCGGGAACAATAGCCAATGTTGTAGATACGGATTCATATATTTTTACAGATGATATGAATATTTATATATATGATTATGCAAAGAAACCGGGCAACAGGATCAGTTCGGGGACGATGGCGGATATAGTTAAAACGTATTTTACGAGTGACAGCTATGTGGATTACGGCAGTGCGGACGCGAATGATAAAATGTATGTTGATTTTGCAGGCAGCGCGTTGACCGAGAATCTGACTTCTGATTTTGGAATGGTAAATTTTGTGCTGGCTAAGGTCGTTAACAGCACTATTACGGATATATTGGTGATCAAGTCGAGATAAGCAATAGATTAAAAATATTTCACATGGGGATGTCGCTTTTAGCGCAGATCGCTAAATAGCTTTGTGAAGCCATTTAGCGATCTGCATCTAAAATCGAGCAGCCCTATGCGATTCTTAATGCGGCAGCGCTTTTTTTTCGCGTGCAAAAAAATAAAACCGCGCTTATACGCGGTTTTACACCAGAGCTGGTAATGGGACTCGAACCCGCGGCCTGCTCATTACGAATGAGCTGCTCTACCAACTGAGCTATACCAGCAAATAAGTGTACCGCTTTTACACGGTACACGTAATATCAAAATTTATTAACCAAGCAATTCCCTTGCTATTCGATTAATTTCTTTTCCGTCGGCTCTACCCTTTGTCTTAGGCATAACCGCCGCCATAACTTTGCCCATATCCTTGACCGACTGTGCACCTGTTTCTTCAACAGCCTGCTTTACGATCGCCTCAAGCTCTTCATGTGAGAGCTGCGGGGGCAGATATTCCATCAGTATGTCCATTTCCCGTTTGAGCTGTGATATCAAATCATCACGGCCGCTTTTTTCGTATTCCGGAAGGGAATCCCTGCGCTGCTTGAGCTGCTTTGCGATGACATCAAGAACTCCGTCATCGTCAAGGGTAACCTTACTATCCTTTTCAACCTGCAAAACACCTGCTTTGATAAGCTGAACAACATTTTTGCGGATAGTATCCTTTTCCTTCATAGCTGACTTCAAATCCTCTTTAAGCTTATCCTTCAGTGTCATTAAAGCCATCTCCTTTTATAAATAAAAAATTAATACTTTCTCTTTCTTGCAGCCTCAGACTTCTTTTTACGCTTTACGCTGGGCTTTTCATAGTGTTCACGTTTTCTGACCTCTGCCATAACACCCGACTTAGCGCACTGGCGCTTAAATCTGCGAAGAGCGCTGTCCAAGCTTTCATTCTCTTTTACTCTTACTTCTGACATCTTCTTTTCCCTCCCTCCGGCAAGTCGATTCTAAAACGGACTTGGATGGAATGTTGAAGTATGATAACATATTATCCATACAACAATAGATATTATACAATATTTTAGGGGTAAATGTCAAGATGTTTAAGAAAAATTTTTATAAATTTTTTTAATTTTTTTCTAAAACAGCATAATATGACATAAATGCGTTATATTAACCTGCAGGCCAGCCGAATTCTCTTCCGCCCATAAGATGGAAATGCAGATGGGCAACAGTCTGTCCGCCGTCCTTTCCGCAATTGTTCACCACGCGGTAGCCCTTTTCATCGATACCGAGCGTCTTTGCGATCTCCGGGATCTTTTCCCATATATGAGAAACATACTTGACATTTGTCTCATTTATATCGTTCGCGCTTGTAATATGGCATTTGGGAACAATAACTATATGCTCCGGAGCCTGAGGGTCTATGTCGCGGAAAGCAAGCATCATATCGTCTTCATAAACCTTCGTTGACGGGATATCTCCCGCGATGATTTTACAGAATAAGCAATCCTGCATAATATCAGTCCTTTCTTGAAAATCAGCTCGCGCGGCGTGCGGGGAAATGTGTCCGCACGCCGTATAAGCCTAATATTTTATTTGTTTATCATTTCAGTCACAAGCTCGTCTACTCTTGCCAAAGCATCGTCTATCTTCATTGCGTCCTTGCCGCCGCCCTGCGCCATATCCGGCTTGCCGCCGCCTCTGCCGCCGCATATAGCGGTAAGCTCTTTAATGATATTTCCGCAGTGAATGCCCTGCTTTACAGCCTCTTTCATAGCCATAGCGATGAATGTGATCTTTCCATCGGTGTTTGCCGCGAGAACGATAACTCCGTTATTCATCTGTGATTTAGCGCTGTCTGCAAGAGCCTTCATCTCATTTACGCTCATTCCGTCAACCTGTGCGGTAAGCACGTTTACCGCTCCGAGATGCTTTATTCCGGCAAGCATGTTCTTTGTTCTCATAGCTGCCATCTTATCGCGTATCTCTTCCAAGGTCTTTTCTAAAGACTTGTTTTCAGCTATTACGCTCTGTGCCTTTTTGTCTATTTCGTGTATCTGGTTTGTCTTTAATGACGCCGCCGTGCGTTCGATAAGGGCATCTCTGTCCTTTATATAATCCATTACGCCTTTTCCCGTAACGGCTTCTATACGTCTCACTCCGGCTGCAACGCCGCTTTCAGAAACAAGCTTGAACAAGCCGCATTGAGCAGTATTCGTAAGATGAGTACCTCCGCAGAATTCAACGCTGTAGTCACCCATAGAAACGACTCTTACGACCGCGCCGTATTTTTCTCCGAACTGTGCCTCTGCACCGAGCTTTTTAGCCTCATCTATAGGAAGCTCCTGTACAGTTATCGGCATACATGAAAGTATAGCTTCGTTTACCTTATCCTCAACGAGAGCTGTCTGCTCCGGAGTCATTGCTTCAAAATGCGAGAAATCGAAGCGGAGTCTGTCGGCGGTAACAAGCGAGCCTGCCTGGGCTACATGAGCTCCGAGAACTTCCTTAAGCGCTTTATGAAGGAGATGTGTCGCACTATGGTTGCGGCTTATAGCCATTCTGTTGCTCTTGTCAACCTTAAGAGTAACCTCGTCTCCGAGATTAAATGTACCCGATGTTACATGTACCTCGTGGAGGTATATACCATCGCCGGTCTTTTTGGTATCCAAAACCTCTGCCGTACCCGATTTTCCTTCGATAACTCCCTTATCTCCGGACTGACCTCCCATTTCAGCATAGAACGGAGTCTTATAGGTAACGATTATGCCGTTCTCTCCGTCAGTGATTTCGGAAGAAACCTCGTTTACAGCTACGATTCCGCCGATCGTGCTGACACTTTCAAGCTCAGTATAGCCTGTGAATTCTGTAGCTTCATTTATATCCTCAAAGCTGTAACTGTCCTCAGCATCCCAGCTTGAGCCGTCCTTTCTTGCTTCCTTTGCCATCTTCTTCTGGCGGTCCATTTCAGCATTAAATCCGTCTATATCAACAGAAAGACCCTGCTCCTGCGCCATTTCGACAGTCAGGTCGAGAGGGAAGCCGTAGGTGTCATGCAGCTTGAATGCTTGTGCACCTGTGAGCGTTGTCTCATTCTTGGACTTTGCTTCTTCTATATATTCTCCCAAAACCGCAAGACCGTTATCGATGGTAGCGTCAAAGCGTTCCTCTTCCTTCTTTATAATACGCTTTATATAATCTCTCTTCTCCTCAAGCTCCGGATACGCGCTCTTTGAGCAATTGATGACCGTATCCGCAACCTCATATAAGAACTGGCGGTTTATGTTAAGAAGCTTTCCATGACGCGCAGCTCTTCTCAAAAGACGGCGCAGAACATAGCCCCTGCCTTCGTTTGACGGAATAACGCCGTCAGAGATCATCATGACCGTACTTCTTATATGGTCAGAAATAACACGCAGAGAAACATCTGTTTTTTCGTTTTCTTTATAATGTACGCCGGCTATTTTTGATATATGCTTTATTACATCCTGGACCGTGTCGACCTCAAACAGATTGTCCACGCCCTGCATAACAACAGCCAGTCTTTCAAGACCCATTCCGGTATCGATATTCGGATTGGGGAGGGGATTATAATTTCCGTCCTCATCCTTGTCATACTGGGTGAATACGAGATTCCATACCTCCATATACCGGTCACAGTCGCAGCCTACGCCGCAGGTCGGCGAATTACAGCCGTATTCCTCGCCGCGGTCATAATAAATTTCCGAGCACGGACCGCAAGGACCTGTTCCATGCTCCCAGAAGTTATCTTCCTTGCCGAGCTTTACGATATGGTCAGGCGAAACGCCGTTTTGGTTTATCCATATATCTCTTGCTTCGTCATCGTTTTCGTATACAGAAACATAGAGCCTTTCCTCCGGTATCTCCAATACCTTTGTAAAGAATTCCCATGCCCATGCGGTGGCTTCCTTTTTGAAATAATCGCCGAACGAGAAGTTGCCGAGCATTTCAAAAAATGTACCGTGTCTTGCGGTTTTTCCGACGCGCTCTATATCCGGAGTACGGATACATTTCTGACATGTCGTTACTCTGTGGCGGGGTGGTTCCTCCGCACCGGTAAACCATTTCTTCATCGGAGCCATACCTGAATTTATAAGGAGCAGACTTGCGTCATCCTTCGGAACAAGCGGAAAGCTGTCCAGTCTTAAACAGCCCTTTGACTCGAAAAAGCTCAAAAACTTTTCACGAATCTCATTTACGCCCATACTTTGCATATATTTTCTTCCTTCCTGTTTGAAACATTATTATATATAATTGGTAGACAATCATACTATTTTATCATCACAATATTATATAATTTTTGAGCGCATATGTCAAGTACTGTGCGGGATTTTTTACATATTGTATGTAAAAAGCCCAAGGCTTCTTATAAAGTGAAGCCTTGAGCTTTTATAAAAATAAGTAATAAAATTTTAATTTTTGAAAATTACTGAGCAGCTGTATCTGTTGAAGCAGCGTCTGCCGCAGCAGCGTCAGCTGCCGGAGCTGCCGATACTTCAGCCGGAGCTTCTGTTTCTTCAGCAGGCTCCTCTGTCGGCGCTTCAGTTGCCTCGTTCATTTCTTTTGTCTTTGTGTCATAAATTGTTCTTACTTCTTTCCAGAGAGTATCGGCTGTGATGTCATCGCCCAAGCCGTATTCCTGCTTAAAGGATTCAAGGTTTTCCTCTCCTACCATGACGCCAAGCTTTGTGAGTCCCTCTGCTTCGCCCCATGTCATATCCTCGGTTACCTCATCGCCCCACTGGTACGCAGTTTTCATTTCGTCAAAATCCCATCCGTACATCTGAGCCATTACTGAAACCGGGATTGTATAGAATGCAGCCGATTCTGTTGTATTTGCCGGCATATCCTCGGGAAGCTGGTACTCAGCAAGGAAGTCCTTCAGATCCATACCTGCAGCGTCTGCAACCTCGCCTATGGTTCTGCCGCTTGTATCAACATATCCCATTCTGTTATATTTATTGAACCATTCCGGTCCCTTAAATACGCCCACAAGCACTATTGCCGCAACAACCACAACAGCGCCTGCTACAGCACAGATCGTTTTTATTTTTGATTTCTTTGGCGATACTTCATTATTTATTTCAGCTGCCGAAGAATTCTCAAAATCCTCCTGAGCCGCTGTATTTTCATCTGAAACTGTTTCGGCGGACGTATTGTCCTGAGCTTCAACGCTCTCCTGCTCTGTTTGAGCTTCTGCCTGAGCTTCTGTCTGAGCCGCTTCAACAGCTTCCTGGCTGTCTTCCTGAGCAGCCTGCGCCGGTGAAGTCTCCTCCGCGGCTTCCTCCTGCGGGATGTTTTCATTCTTCTCAAATTCTTCGTTCTTATTCTCTTCGCTCACCTTAATAAACCCCTTTACTTTTTAATTATTGCTGAGCAGCTGTATCTGCTGCCGTCTCGTCTGCGTTTGCAGCCGTGTCTGCTGTGCCTTCTTCCGGCTGTGCCTGTGAGGCTGTTGCCTGTGCGTCTGCCGCCGCTGTGTCATCTGCAGCCTGAGCCGTATCCTCTGTCGGGATCGGAGTTGCCTGAGCAAGCTCCTCATTCTTTGCTTCTACAATATCAGCCACGTCTCCCCATGGAGTATCTGCCGTAACGCTTGCATCTAAGCCGTAAAATTCTTTAAAGGAATCTATCTGAGTCGCATCGCCTATGTAGGTTCCCAAAGGTATAAGCTTTTCGGCATCCTTCCATGCCATATCCTCGCTCACGCCCTTATCTGCCAAGCCGTAATCGCTTATAAAGCTTTCGTAATCCTGACCCTGATATTTTGCAAAATTACCCAAAGTCATCTGCGCTGTAAGCTCATTCAAGGTCGAATCCCCGTTTAAACCTTTGTCTGCTACTCCATAGTACTCCAAAAATTCATCAACCGACTGACCGGCCTGTCTTGCCGCGACCTTAACATTCATCTCGGCGGTACCTTCCGCGATCTGCCTATCGAGAATATTGTCCGATACCTTCCTGTAAACCGCGAAGCCTCCTAATGCCACAACAATAATGATAACTACCGCGATAATAAGATTAAGCGGTCCTCCGGATGAGGAGTGACTTTTTCTGTTCATTGTAAAATAAACTCCCTTCTTATTTTTGAGCGCATATGCGCATTTAAATCATCTTTACTACTATAACACTTTAACACAAAAAAATCAAGACATATTTTTTAACATAATATTAATTTTGTGTTACTTATCATACAAATTTTATAAAAATTAGTAGTAAATCCGTCCCGAACCGCTGTTTGCGCCGGGATAAAGAAATTGCTCTATTTCTTCGTCCGATAATCCGAATTCACGGAAAAATTCCTCGATATCCTCGTAATCGTCATAACCATAGCCGTAATCATAGTCATACGGATAATCGTCCTGACGTTCGTGAGAATCGGATTGTCCGGAGTCTGTGTTTATATAAAAGCCGCTGCCCGCATGCTCCATGGCTCTGAAAAAGTTTCCGCCGTGAGCATCTCCTATCGCAGCGAATATAACTCCGACCGCAAAAATGACCGCACCGGCAATTATGACCGTAAGCTTTCCCTGACCTTTCATGACTTACACCTCCCCAGAAGCTTTTTTGCTATAGGGGCGATTTTTCTTAAAAGCTTAGGAACTGCCTTTGTATAGAACATATACATAAGGACCATAAAGATAATCCCAAGCCCGAACAGCATAAAGCCGCAGCCTATCTGCATAAGCTTGTCGCCTATTATTACCTCTGCCGGAAAAGCGCTCAGTATCATACCGGCTCCGCCCAGCCATGCCGCTATGCTTCCTATTGTCGCCGCTATTACAGCGCCTATAACAAAAGCCGCTATCCCGCCCGCGATGGTTATGAAAACAGATGCTAAAGGCACCGCTATCGGGATAAGCACTATAGCGCATATCACCGCCGCCCATATCGGAAACGGCTGTGCGGGAGACTGAGGACCTCTGTCATGAGGAGTTTTTCTGAGGAATGTTCTTGCCGCTCCCTGTACTCCGCCGATGCTTTCTATAGTATTTTCTATATTGTCCGAGCATGAAAAATATGTTTCATAGCGCTTGAGTGCCATCTCAACCTTATTTTCCGGCAAAAATCCAAGCTCGTTTCTGAGCTGCTCAAAAAATTCTTCCTTACTCATCTGTATTCACCTGCCCGAATGTTATATCAACGTTTCCCATACCGCAGCTTACCTGCATGGAATGCTTTGCTCCGTTGTTTATTTCTCCGCTGCGTTCACCGTCGCCGCCGAAAGATTTCCCCGCAACCTTTATTGTTCCCATGCCTGTTTGAGCTGATATGTTAAAATCCGACTCGCTGTTTTTCATTATAGCATCTATTTTTCCGCTGCCGCATGAAATAACAGCATCACCGCTTACTCCCGCGTGCATAACAATTTTTCCCTGTCCGCAGCCGACACGCATATTATCCGCGTATATGCCGCGCGCGTCAAGGCTTCCGCCGTGAATATCAAGCTTCATATTATCCGCGTACAAGCCGTCAAGGATTATGCTTCCGGTCTCGGCTTCTACGCTTGCGTCCTTAAAGCGCGTATCCTGCGGAAATGTTATTATGACCTCGCCGGCATTGGCGGGAAGCTCCGGTGCGTTCTTCGCGCTTACAGTCCATATCCCATTGTCTATAAAGCTAAGTATACCGTTAGTCTCGCCACTTAAAGAAAAGCGTTTGCCCGAGCGTATAACAAAATTTCTTCCGCCTGACGAGAATAGAACAGAATGAATGTCAGAGCAAAGCTCCTCGCTTATTCCGGCCTTTTCGGCAGTGCGTCTGCGCTGCAGGACTACAAGCAAAATAATAGCTCCAAGAATTATCAAAGCAGTCAGAACAGGAGGGATCACCCAGTAAACTCTCGTCATAATCGGTATCCCAAAGCCCGCTATAATAAGTATAAGAGCTATTATGAGCGGTGCAGGTCTGTTTTTCATGTATACCATTCCCTTCATCATTTATATGAACCTTAAATTATATAATACATTCTTTTGTGTTTTATGTCAATAAGTAACGATAATTGTTTAAAATTTATTTAAAATTTTAAATAATGTGTAACTTTTAATCCAGTATTTTGAATTTATGCCATAGAATATGCTTGACTTTTGTTATATATATTGTTATAATAATTTTGTAATATTTCTTAAAATTTGTTTAATATTATATTTTGTTATATTTAACAGAAAGGGTGATTGTATGAAATTAAAAAAATTTATTTCGATCTTCAGCGCGGCGGCTATGGTCCTGTCGCAGGGAATAAGCGCATTTGCCATGGATTCGGGCAGCGCGTCGGCTTCTGATCCGTATAAGATTTCTTCAGAGGCGGATTTTCTGGAAATCGCGAAGGATCCAGACGCAAGCTATACGCTTACGCGCGACATTACTTTAAGCAGCTTTGACCCGGTGGATTTCAGCGGTACGCTTGACGGAAACGGTCATAAAATAACAAGCTCTGACGCAGATCCATTGTTTTTGAACGTAAGCGGAACGGTCAAAAACCTTGGAGTTGAAGTGAGCAATGTAGAAGGCGCAAATGCCGGTATCATAGCAAAAACGCTTACGGGTACAATTGAGAGCTGTATGACCAAGGGAAATGTGAAATCCTCGGAGGAATACGGCGGAGGTATTGCGGGAAGGGTCGAAAATGGAAAAATATCAAATTCATATTCGACGGCAAAGGTCAGCGGAGCTAAAAATACAGGCGGTATAGCGGGAAGTCTTTCGGGCGCGGAGCTTAGCGGCTGCTATGCGGATTCAAAGGTGTCAAGCTCGGGCGGCAGTGCCGGCGGCATTGCGGGAAGCTCCTCCGATTCAACGGTCACCAACTGCTATTACAGCTCTAATTCCGGTTCTACCTTCGGAATAGTGGAGGGCTCGGACAGTACTGTACGCTTAAGCTCTGAGCAGATGACGGAGCAGTCAAGCTTTGCAGGCTTTGATTTTAATAATACATGGATAATTATTGACGGCAAAACTCCTATGCTTGCCGTTTACAACGGACGCGGAACTCAGGAAAAACCGTATCTCCTGCATGACAGGGATGATGTAGATGATATTCTGCGCCCGAACTGTACGGACGCTTCAAAATATTATAAGCTGGCGGGAAATATCTCCATGGATATGGTGGGAGACGACAACAACCGCTTTATGGGACATCTTGACGGCAGCGGCATGTATGTAAAGCTTTCATCCTCGATGTTCGGGGCGATAGGCGAGGGAGCAGAGGTCAAAAATATCACCGCTCCGAATGTTTCTCCGATAAGTCCGAATTTGGGCGGATATATCGCTCAGATAAATTACGGAACGATCGATGGCTGCTATGTATCAGGCGCAAACGTTTCCGCACGTAAGGACGCCGGAGGAATTGCGGGAGAAAATATCGGCGGTACTATCTCAAATTGCTTCTATAACGGCAGTGTGAAGGTGTCACAGAGCGGAGCGGGCGGCATAGCAGGCTATAACAGCTATGGTACTATCGAGAACTGCGGTGTAACAGGCAATATTTCAAGCGACAGCGGTGCGCACAGTATCGGAGGAATTGCGGGAGATAATTCAAACGGAGTTATTTCCAACTGCTATTTCATAGGAGGAACGGTCAGGGGCGGCTCGGAAGTAGGCGGTGTTGCGGGACGCTTATACAACGGTACCGTAAAGACAAGCTATGCAGACGCTTCGGTGAGCGGTCAGGAGAATATCGGACCTGTAATAGGCTCTGTAGTAGAGAGCGGCAATGTTGAAAACACGTATTTTAACAACGCAAAGTTTACAGAGGATGAAAACACCGATTACAAGGGAACGGCTATTGATAATATGAACAGCAAATCATCTTACGGCGGCTTTGATTTCAACTCTGTATGGACGATAGAAGAGGGGAATTACTCGCCGAAGCTTATAGCAGTAAACGGAGCGGGCACGCGTACATCGCCGTATCTTGTAAGATCGTCATATGATATTTCAATGATACAAGACTTCAGAAGACTTTATTATAAGCAGTGCAATGATATCCCTTATATGAATGACAACGTCAGCAGCTTCTCGGGCAGCTATGACGGAGGCGGATATGTTATAAATTCTATAACGGCAAATGTATTTTCCAAAATAAACAGCGGAGCTTATGTCGGAAACACACATGTAAGCGGCGGCTATCTGGCAGGCGGCATTGAAGGAGCGGTAGTTGAATATTGTACGGTCGGAAATTCAGAGGGCCTTATCAGAGAAATAACAAACAGTACAGTAAGAAACTGCGCGGCTTTTGATATCAACAATGCCTCAGGTACGATATCCGGAGGTTTTGCTGATTCGATTAAGGATTCGGAAATTTCGGATTCGAGAGTTTCCAATGCGAATGTATCAGCCTCCACAGCCGCGGGCGGCTTTGCGGGCAGCATAAACAATTCTAAGATAAGCGGCTGCTATGCCGACGGCATTACGGTCAAAAGCGATACCGCCGCAGGCGGATTTGTGGGCAGAAACGATAATAATAGCGTGATATCAGACTGCGTATGTGCGGCAAATGTAAGCGGAAGCGGAAAAAGCGGCGTGTTTGTAGGAATGAATTATGCTCAGATAACTAATTGCGAGGCATACGGCGGTCTTACCTCCTCCGATACCGATGGACAGTCGAAGTATTACGGCGACTTCACAGGTACTGAGGAAGGAAAAACCGATAACTGCAACACCGATTATGTAATAGGAAATTACGAGGGCAAGATACTTATGACCGGAGGTATTAATACAAAGCTTTCGATTCCGGAGCTTGCAGCGGACGAAACTCCTGACAGTGATAATCCGAGCGGCGTAGTGCTTACGGATATTTCAGGTCACTGGGCTGAGCAGACTATACTTAACCTTGTTTCGCAGGGCGTTGTAAGCGGTTATGAGGATTCTACCTTCCGTCCGCAGAACGGCGTTACAAAGGGAGAGTTTATAAAGCTCCTCCTTACGGCGACAAAGACGAATATAATTAAAAACAATTTCTCGGATTATGAGGACGTAAACAAGAGCTGGGCAAAGGATTATGGTAACCTCTAAAAATTCATAAAAAATTGTTGAAAAAATCGTCAGATTATGGT
>CAJMRL010000031.1 GCA_905215805.1 uncultured bacterium
TTTCATAAGAAAAATGGCTTAAAACCTATGGTTTTGCTATTTCGCTTATGGCTAACAATTAAACATTTGGAGGTGATAATTAGAATATATCATTATAAATCTAAATAATTTATGGGAGAATGTATTTACATCGAAAGGAGACTACAATTATGAAAACCAAACGACTATTGGCATTGATTATAAGCACTGCAATGCTTATAGGAATGCTGCCTTCGCATTTTGTATTTGCTGAGGGCGAGGCAGCGCAGATAGGTTCGGCCAAGTACTCTACTCTTGCAGAGGCTTTTGATGCTGCGCAGGATATGACAGAATGGAACGGTCAGCCGGTATCAAGAGAAAATCCGGTCGAAATAGATCTGATAGATGATACAGAGCTTTCAGATACCATACTTCCGACAGACAGGATCTCAGGGGCTAATACAGAGGTTACATATCATGTCAGACTCGACGGCAATAATCATACGGTAAAAAGAGCCGAAGGCTTTCAAGACGCCATGATACATGTGGCTCAAAGCAGTACGCTGTATTTGGAAAATATCACTCTTGACGGTGCAGTCGAGGGAAATGCTGATGATTCAATATTATATATAGGCAGGACCGGCATGAATCAGAGCACCAGACCGCAGAAGACACATGACAATTATGTAGTGCTTGGCAGCGGCGCTGTTTTGCAGAATAATCACAGCACAAATCAGGGCAGTGCGGTTCAGGTTTGATCCGGTCAGTTCGTACTCGACGGAGGCTCTATACTAAATAATGAGTCCGATAAAAGCGGAGGCGGAGTATACGTTTGGGATGGAGAAAAAGGCTCAAATGCTCCGGCGGGAGAGGAAAATAAATTTTATCCCTCAATCTTCACCATGAACAGCGGTAAAATATCAGGAAATAAAGCTGTATCCAACTATACTTACGGAGGTGGAGTATTTGTATCATCCATATCAAAAGACGAATATGAAAACGGCACAAATCCTTCCGGCTTTATCATGAAGGGCGGCGAGATCACAGATAATATCTCATATGACGGCGCTGCTGTTACCATGAGCAATTATGATAACGTACAGATACTCGGCGGCACGATTTCGGGCAACAAATGCGAGAACTCATCCGGAACTGCAAGAACGACCGGAGTAACGGGAATTCTGTGCAATTACGGAGCATCCATTAAGATGGGAGGCAAGGTAACCATAACAGATCAGATAAGCCTTGGATATTACAGTACATCCACAGGCGATAAGCACGGAAAAATTATCGTGGTAGATGAGCTGGATACCGGGGATAATCCGCTTCCGCTCCGTATTAACCCGGACAAAACAAAATGTCCCGACGGCACAGTCTTAGCTGAAAAAGGCAGCGGCTATACAGGCTCGCTTAATCTTTCCGATTTCGCATGGAAATATGACTACAGCGGCTATGAAAACACATCAAGAATGCTTACAATGAGTGATGACGGTACACAAGTTTTAGCCGGTACTCTTAAATCACCTGTAAGAAAGGGTTCTCTCAACCTCGAATATGAATATGGCATCAAACTCGGAGAACTTGACTTTTCAGGATATGAAATATACGACGAAAACGGAGAAAATAAGCTCGAGGGCAGCTGGCAGATAACCTACGGCACAGACCAGACTGCCGATACTGTTCCGGCAATAGGCACTCACTCTATAAAGGCTGTATTTACTCCTAATGATACAACATATAGAAAAGTAAGTGTTACATTCAGATTAAAGGTTACAAAGATGACTCCGTCTTACACCGTTCCGAAAGACTTGACTACTGTATACGGACAGACTCTCGCTAATGTCGCTCTTCCTCCGGCTGACAACGGAGTATGGACTTGGGCAGACAGCACTACATCTGTAGGAAGCGTAGGAACTAAGTCCTTTAAAGCGGTATTTACTCCTAACGATACGAATAACTACAAAATAATAGAAACGGACGTTTCTGTAAATGTCGCTCCTATGGAAGCAGGGGAGCTTGTTACTCCTACACTTGAGCAGATAACATATAATCCTTCTACTACTCTCGCAGGCATAGCTTTGCCGGAAGGATGGATCTGGGCAGATACTGCTATAGTTCCGACAGTCGGAAACGAGGGATACACAGCTTATTATCCGGTAACAAATTCCGATACTACGGACTAGAGCGATATTCCGGGCTATGATGCTGAAAATAAAAGAGTCGAAAGAACAATAGCTCTCACCGTTAATCCTGCTGCTCCGATAGTAGAGGAGCTTCCAACAACGGGACGCGGAAGAAGAGGATATATGCTTTCAACACTTTCAATATCCGGAGGAATGGTTACGGGTCTTGACGAAAAGGTACTCGAAGGTACATGGGCATGGAAAACCGACAGTGTCATGGACATCATAGGTACTATAACCGAAACAGTTGTATTCACTCCGGCAGATAAGAATTACACATCTATTGAAGCTGAGATCGAGGTAGATGTAAACACCTCCGGCAGCAGCTCATCAGGTTCAACACAGCTCACTCATTATACTGTATCGTTTAACACTATGGGCGGAAGCTATATAGAAAGCGTCAGAGTAAGAGCCAACAGTACGCTTGAGGCTCCGGATGATCCGGTGCGCGATGGATATGAATTCGACGGCTGGTATACGGACAGAAGCTGCACAGGAAGATACCGTTTCAGCACTAATGTTACAAGGAGCATGACTCTTTACGCTAAATGGATAGAGGAGGATACGGATTCCACACCTGCTCCTACATCTACTCCGCAGCCTACAGAAACTCCTTCAGCTCAGGAATGGATAAATCCGTTTGCAGACGTACAGACAGGCAATTGGTTCTATGACTCTGTAAAATATGTAAACGAAAACGGAATCATGCAGGGAACAGAAGCTAACAAATTCTCTCCAAACCTCGAAACCACAAGAGGAATGATAATCACTATGCTTTGGCGTATGGAGGGTCAGCCCAATGTTACCGGTTCGGTATTCACAGACGTACCGGCTGATTCATATTATGCTAAGGCTATCGCATGGGGCTCGGCTAACGGCATAGTGGAAGGTTATGATGACGGATTATACCGTCCTGACCAGAATATAAGCCGTCAGGAGTTTGCAGCTATACTTTACAGATACGCTTCATATTCGGGAAGAAACGTATCACAGAGAAGAGACCTGAGCGGATTTGCAGACGCGGCAAGCGTAAGCCAATGGGCAAGCGAATATATGTCTTGGGCAGTAGCAGAGGGACTTATTCAGGGTACTGATATGAACCGCCTCGAGCCGCTCTCATTTGCTACACGCGCAGCAGCTGCAGCGATGCTTGAAAGATTTTTGAATAACTAAATACCTTCATATATTTAAAAGCTTCTTATGAAGCTCCACGGACTGCCGGATTTTTTCCGGCAGTCCTTATTTTTACGGTGAAAAAATTTCCTGACCCTATACGGCGGCATATGAGTTTTTATTTTTGTCTTTATTTTTATAATAAATTATGGTATAATATATTTCGAGGTGAAATTTATGAAAATACTTGAGAACAAAACAGTCGTTATCGGCGTTACCGGCTCTATAGCGGCATATAAAATGCCGAATCTTGCGCGGATGCTTATAAAGCTCGGTGCGCGCGTGCATGTGCTCATGACAAAAAACGCCGTTAATTTTATAAATCCAATTGCATTTGAGTCGCTTACCTCGACAAAATGCCTTATCGATACATTTGACAGAAATTTTCAGTACAGCGTTGAGCATGTGGCTATTGCAAAAGCCGCCGACGTCGTGCTTATAGCTCCGGCAAGCGCCAATGTTATCGGCAAGATCGCAAACGGTATCGCCGATGATATGCTCACTACCACTGTTATGGCATGCCCATGTACAAAGATCATTGCCCCGGCTATGAACCATAATATGTACCACAATCCTATCGTTCAGGATAATATAAGCCGCCTTGCTTCATACGGATATGTTATCGCTGAGCCTGAGCGCGGTATGCTTGCCAACGGCGATATGGGGGACGGACGCATGCCATCCGAGGATATACTGCTTGAATATATACTGCGTGAGACCGCTCATGAAAAGGATTTGGAGGGAAAACGCATACTCGTCACTGCCGGCGCGACCCGGGAGAAGATAGACCCCGTGCGATATATCACGAACCATTCCACCGGAAAAATGGGCTATGCCATAGCCAAAGCAGCAATGCGCCGCGGAGCTGATGTTACGCTTGTTTCCGGAATATGCGCTATAAAGCCGCCAATGTTCGTCAATAAGATAGACGCTGTCAGCGCACAGGATATGTTTGAGGCAGTCAAGGCTCATGCGGCTGAATCGGATATAATTATAAAAGCCGCCGCTGTGGCCGATTACAGACCGAAGAACCCGGCGGACAGCAAGATAAAAAAATCCGATGGCAGTATGTCAATTGAGCTTGAGCGCACAGTCGATATATTGGATTGGCTTGGCAAAAACAGGCGCGAAGGTCAGTTCCTATGCGGCTTCTCAATGGAAACCGATAATATGATAGAAAATTCAAGAGCAAAGCTTATAAAAAAGAATGCCGATATGATAGCCGCAAACAGCCTGAGACAGGAGGGCGCCGGATTTGGTACTGACACAAATGTACTGACGCTTATTACAAGCGATAATGTGACCGAGCTTGAAATGATGTCGAAATATGAAGCCGCAAATGCTTTGCTTGACGCTATAATTAAAATTCAAGGTTAATATTTAGGGCTGTCGCTTTTAGCGCAGCCCTATTAAATTCTTAATGCGATAGCCATTAACTATATTTAGTGTACAATAAAGGTAACTATATCCATTTTATTTTTTTGTATATTTTACGGTTTTTTATATTACACTGTTTTTTTGCTTGACAGCTCTATATGGATAGTGATAAAATGTTAGACAACAATAATAGTTATTACTTTTACCACATTCCAAAGCAATCAGAAGCGTTTATCCGGAATATTTATATCTTTTTTAGTAGAAAGGGGAAAACATGAAAAATTTCAAGAAATTTTTATTTTTGTGTGCTGTTTGTATAAGCGCGGCAATGTCATTGGCATCCCCCGTATTTGCAGAGGGAAGCCGTGACCTTATCGAAACACCATACGGCACACATGAAAACATGGCCGCATACCGTCCGTATCTTGAATGGCGTGACAGAGAACAGCTGGGAGGTATCCCAAGCAAAAACGTCATATACGTGTATGCGCAGAAGGGCGAAACAGTCTATTTCGGCTCAAGCGTAAAAAGTGCAAATGATAAATCTATAAAGGCAGTTGTGGGGGACAACGCTTCACAAACAATAAGCAGTGACCTCCAAGGCTCAACGATAGCCGTAACTTTGCCGACAGATGCTAAAGAGGGTGTATACGACCCGACAGGAGATTCTGCCGCTGTATTTGTTGATGGAGATTCAATAAAGGACGGAACCTATAATTCCAAAAGCGTATATCTCTTTAAGCCCGATTTAAGCAAACAGCAAGGACTTATAGTAAATCTTGAACAGGAAAAGAACGGCCCGAGAGGTGTGAACGATTCAAGCGTAGATTCAAGCGTAGATTCAAGCGTAGACCCAAGCAAGGGCTATAAGCCTATGTCATTTACTGCGCCTGTAACAGGTACATATTCGTTCAGATTCTTGTCAACCGAATACGCCGAAACTGATATTCCGGATAGTTCCGTGGATTTTACTAACGGAGAAACTTTGGATATGAATTTTAATGATGAGGAAATAACATCAGCCACACCGCCTACCAGTGTTCCTTACACATTTTCAGATGGTAATATAGATGTTAATCTCACTGTAAACGGCGCTACTGATAGTAGACCGAGATATTTTTATGTCAAAGCAAATGATACAAATCGACATACATCTTATTCACAATATCTTGATGCAACAGCTACAGGTGAAGCTGCCAATATACAGTTTACTCCGCCTAAAAGTCCTTCAAAAGTAGAAGTTCTTTGGTCTTTTGACGAAACTTCCGGTAGTGATTCTATGAAATTCTATATATATCAAAACGGCAAAGAATTGACTCATGAAAATCATCCGACAAGTGATACTGAGAGAAATTATTCGACTACGGCGTATATTACCGATACAAGCAACCCAATAAAAATCTATGCTGAATCTTATCCTGTTAAGATTTATGCTATAAAATATACATACTTGGATGATACTACAACACCGCCATCTACAGGAGGAGACCCGGTTACTTATACATTTGAAAATGGAATGCCGGAAGGATTAAGTTTAGTAAATTCTGCCACAAGTACTTATTTTGAAGATAGTTTGTCTAATATAGAAAATCACGGCAGCTATACTGCTTCGCTTAAAATTAATGCAGTAGGCAGTGAGAATTGGGATGGAAATATTCCAAGTAAAAATGCGCTTATTTTTACACCATCATCTAATGGTACAGTTACATTAGATGGTTATACAAACAACAATGAAGGCTCAAATGTATATATCACACAAGATCCTAAAGGAACAGGCACTCCGGTTACAAGGAACTTTCCTACAAGTAATACATTGTACAGTACGGACTCTGTAACCGTTGAAGCAAATAAGCCGGTATACATATTTGCAACTGAAGGTAATACCTTCTACTGTGGTATCACCTTCACTCCCGCTTCAAGCGGTTCATCGGACTTAGCTCAGTAGGATCTGCTTACAGGCAATGAAGAACAGCTTGCGCGCAAGATAAATGAAAAATGGGTAAACAGTCCGAGTATCGTATCTGCATGGGACGTGACTGTTGCCGATTCAGACGGCAATGTCCAGAACGGACGTGCATGGTCGGACGTGCTTGCTCTTAACGCCGGAAACCATCAGCGCAGTATATACTCCAATTTCTATATACTGACCAAGGACGGCTTTGAATACCAGTTTAACTCAAACGGTATGCAGCCTTACGGATTTGCATTCTATGCAAATAACAGAGGCTTTTTGCTGGACAGATTTAACCAGTATACAGATTACGGCATTCTGCATAACCTACAGTCGTTTGCTCATTCATTCTACAGCTTTGGCGAAAGCGACTCGGTAGGCGCTGCTCCGCAGTATATGGAAGTGGATTCAAACGGTAATCCGGTAATTATAGATGGTAAGGTTTATAATACAAGCGTACTTCCAAATTATACTCCGACACATGGTGAAAAAGACCATAACCATAAGATTTTCTTTAATGAGGTTGAGAAAAATAATCCGGTTTTAACCGCTTATACTACCTCAGGTAAGCTTGCTGATGATGAGTCAATAACTCAAAAATCAACTGATTTAAATATAACTCCTACATATACAGGCTTGGGAGTTCAGGCAGATATCATAGACGGTATTAACTACGGTACAAAGGGTGTCGGAGGTTACTTTACGTTTAAGGTTTCAAATGAACAGCTTTCAAAGGTTCAGGGAAGCTCATATAATATAACACTGGATTTCAGCGGTTATGAGCTTGATAATAATGACAAACCTGTTCTAAACGATGACGGAACATGGAAAAAAAGCACCGGTGACATGAAGGACAATGAGAAAAATAATATCGTTGTATTATCAACGTTTATCAATAATTACGGTAGCTACACAATTACGTGGGACGGAAAGGACAATTACGGTAATGACGTTCCGGAGGGTACTTACGGCAGTAAAGAAAGCAACATTGTTTCATCATATCTTGAATTAGGTACTGTTCATTTTCCTATAGCGGACGTTGAACGTGCACCGCAGGGCATTAAGGTTAAAATGCTTAATGAAGACATACCAGGCTTAGATGAACACATGGGAAAAGATTTTGTTTACTATAACAACGATGGTACAGCTCAGACTACGCCCGAATATTTTATAGGCAGAGATGAGGGAAATTATCCGTCAAAAATTGCCGATGGTTTAAATACAACGTCAGGTATATCTACTAATTTTGACGATAAAACTAAACCCGGTGCATTGGTCATGGGCGACTATGATGAATATGATTCAAAAAATGCGGACAATATATCGGAGGCGCAAAAAGCTTACGGAAACTATTGTGCTATTGACCTTGCTTCGCGTTACGCTACAAAGATAGAAGGCTCGCTGATTA
The DNA here is from genome assembly GCA_905215805.1 of uncultured bacterium. Taxonomy (GTDB): domain Bacteria; phylum Bacillota; class Clostridia; order UBA1381; family UBA1381; genus UMGS1958. The sequence goes on from CAJMRL010000031.1 coordinate 8,051, forward strand.
TAGGAGTGCATGATTCATCAAAAGCTGAATCGCTTGCGGCAGTATCATTTGTAGCAGCAAATGACAGTACTAAATTTACAGATGATAATACATTTGATAACTCTCATATACTCGATATGGAAGCAGTCAGTCCTGAAAAGAAGTATACGGGCGCAACAGGTCTCGATACTATATATGGAAATACGATTTCTACCGGATTTATTGCGGATATAGTACCGGGAAATAAAACCTTTAATTGGGTAGAATGGGAAATCACTATTCCGGTATCTAAAAAAGCAAAAGCGGCATATATAAAGATACCAGCGGGTATAGACCAAGACTCAGGCAATTACATTGATGAAATGCAGATCTCGCTTATGGAATTGTTCGGCGAGGAAGCGTTTGACCAAGATGTATCATTATCTATAGACGGTGACATTGAGGATTTGGGAAGCGACCCGAATGCGGGAGAATTTCCGGAGGAGCAAACCTATACTTCAACAGAGGAATTCGACAGTACGGATTCAAATATTATAAATTGGAATACAAGTATTAATGTTTCTTCGATCTTATCTGATGCTGATACTGTTAAGGTAAATAAAGGAAATATATATAAAATACAGAATAGTGATTACAGCACTCTTAAGCTGAACCTTCGTTATAAATTCAACGACGAGCAACCCGACACAACAAAAATAAGCGGAGATGCACAGTATTCATACGGTCTTGTAATTGATAATATATATGCGCCCGGCGCTTTGGCAATAGCTACATTTACAAATGAAGAACCAAATTCGGATTCTGATATAATAACTGAAGAAAATGGAAATCTCAATGCAGATAGTACAGAGGACTACCATAATAACAGTGAATACAACACCGTAAACTGACCCCAAATCAGCAAGGAGGAGATATAATATGAAGAATTTTATAAAGCCTGAAATAGAAATTCTCCTGTTTGACGAAGAGGAGATAATGGCTGACACGAGCACTGTAGATGCTAATTATGCAGCAAGACAGCTTAACGAGTATATGTTTGAGGAGAAGAATGTAAACTCAACAACAACTGTAAAAATACAGGATATTCAGGTTCAGGGAGAGTAATATATAGCAGTACGGCAAGGCGCAGGCTTTGTCGTACTGCTTATTTATAGGATAAAAAAATATGAATTTACACAGCCGTCCATTATACAAATGAGGCGGCATTTTTAATGTAAAAATTTATAAAAACTTTAAATTTGTTTATAAAATCTTTATAATTATGTTATACAATATTTATAGGGTAAAGATATAATATATTTGTAAGGTACCTTAAAGGGAATCAAATCCCGTGTAATACATCGGAATTTAACCGGGGAAAGGAATGATTAATATGAAGAAGCAAAGAGCGGCATTGATCGCGGCGGCAGCCGGAGTATGCGTATTCACAACGGCGGCGTTTGCGAATTACAGTACATCAAACGGCTATGACAGCCTTAAAAAATCATTGTGGGGAGTTATGGAGTCAAAGAACTTCACAGCGGATTTTAATGTAGCAATGCGCTTTGACGGAAACGATGAAGATTCAATGCAGTCGCATTATGAATTTGACGCTGACGGAAAGAAGAGCTACTCAAAGAATTCAGGCGTTAACTTCAACGGCAGCGAATACGGCTATGAACGCTGGGAGGATGCGTCAAAAAGCGTGAGCGCTCAAGAGGACGGAACATATCTTGTTTTTGACAACACAGATTACGGCTTCGGTTCAATGCTTGAGGGCTTCGGAGGAAATGAGGAGTCCGGCAGAAAGGTATTCAGATTTCTTGAGCTTTGCGCCGATACGGTCATAGGCGACCTCAGAAATAATGTGAACTACATCGGCGAAGAGGACGGAAAGCCTAAATATAATGTGAGCCTTACGTCCGTTCAGATACCGGAAATCATAAATACGGGTCTTTCGGCTATGGTTGCAGTAAGCAACGCTAATGTCGAGTATGTCAACGAAGACGGAACAGAGGATCTTGACGCAGTCATGAATACAATGGTTGACGCATATGTTGACAGTATAAACGGTGAGTTCAGCCTTAACGATGACGGAACATTTAATAACGGAACGCTTAAAGTAGCCTTTGTTGCGACAGACAGATCGGGCGCGGAGCATACGCTTGAGTTTGAATGCGGAGCGGCATTCAGCAATTACGGCACAACTGATCCTCAAACTATAGACCTCAGTCAGATAGACAGCTCAAAGGTAGAGTATGTAAATTATGAGGATACAGAATATACAGTAGACGACGGAGAAACAGTAGAAATCAATGTGCAGGAAGCGCAGTAAATTTTACGGATAAAAGGGTAGGTGCAAATACAGGGACTGCTTAGGCAGCCCCTGTCCTCCTTAAATATTTCATAAAATTTAAGAGCATCCGTTCGGAAAGGAGAAGAAATGCTTACAATAAACAATCTAACAAAGCTGTATAAAAACAGCCGCGGAATAAAAAATATAACCATGGATATAGCTGACGGAGATGTGGTCGGACTTTTGGGACCGAACGGCTCCGGAAAAACCACACTCATGAAGGCAATATTAGGTCTTATACGTCCCGACAGCGGAGAGATAAAGGTATTCGGTCTCAACAGTGAGGAAGGGCATGAGGAGATAATGCGGCGCACGGGAGCGCTTATCGAATCTCCCGCGATCTACCGTGAGATGAGCGCGTATAGGAATATGGTTCTCGCCTCAAAGGGACGCCGTGACAAGGATGAGATTATGCGGCTGCTGAAAATGGTGCGGCTTTATGATTACAGAAACGACAAGGCAGGACGTTTTTCGCTTGGAATGAAGCAGCGTTTGGGACTTGCGGAGGCATTTCTCGGGAATCCGGATCTTGTGGTGCTTGACGAGCCTGTAAACGGCTTGGATATAGAGGGCGTTATGGAGGTAAGAGAGCTGATATTAAAGATGGCGAAGGAAAGAGGCACGACATTTATCATATCGAGCCATATAGCCTCTGAAATAGAGAAGACCTGCAATAAAGCGGCGATAATCTATGACGGAGAGCTTGTAAAATATGATACGGTAAAGAATCTGACAGCTTTAACGCCGTCTCTTGAGGACAGCTTTTTGGAAATAATAAAGGAATACAGAGGAGAAGTGGAGCTATGAATACATATTTGATCAATGTGGAAAAAGAGTTTTATAAGCTCAGGAGCAGGAAAAAATATTTTGTTTTTTTGATCATAGCCGCGGCAGTGGTTGCGGTACGCGCATTGGGGACGGTGCTCATAGCAAAGCTTACTGACGGAAGCGTGACGCTTAACGGCAATATAGCTCTTGAAATGCTCCGCTTTTTAGCTGAGATACTTGTTCCCATCATAATATTCATGGCGGCGGCGGACCTTTTCTCAACTCAAATGAGAGAAGATACCTTAAAAGCGGATCTTATACGTCCGGTCACGAGACTGAAGCTGCTTTTGGCAAAGGTAACAGCCATTATGCTCATGAGCGCGCTGTATTTCGGAGTATTCTTTATAGTATGCGTAATAACGCAGCTTATCACCGGAAGCTCCTTTAGATTCGTCCCTCACTCGCTTTTGGCATACTTGCTTGATTTGATACCGCTTATAAATATAGCGCTTATGGCGGTGCTGATAAATTTGATAGCGGCGAGTCCGTCTATGGCGATGGTGCTTTGCCTGGCGGTGTATGTGGTCATGAAATATTTCAGCTACTATGTTTCGGGCGTGGGACAAATGCTTTTTACTTCCTATGCGCTTTGGCATAACCTGTGGATAGGATCTATAATGCCGTTTTCCGCTATGATAGGAAAATTAGGGATTTTGTTTGGAAGTATGTTGATTTTATTTTCTGTTTCGTATATAATATTTGATAGAAAAGATATTTAAAAATGGAGAATAATATGAAGATACGCAAATACTTTGGGTTCTATAATATAATAATGCTGATAACGCCTATTATTTTAATAGGCGTTGTTTCAGTTATTTTTTTGCTGCTTTTTATAATGCGGTTTCCTGTAGAGGAAATGTATGTAAGGCGGACGGAGCTTATAAATCCGGCGGTGCTGGTGCGGGCAATAGGAGCGTTTTTTGCGGCGCATCCCAAGGCTGTGATATATGTGATCATATGGCTGGGGCTGTGCATCGCAGTTACGGCAATCACTACGACTATTGCGACAAAAAGCATGTCAAGAAGAATAGAGCAGTCAATAAATGAGCTTACCGGAGCAGTGGAAAAGATAAGAAGGGGAGATTTGTCCTTTGAGATAATGGGCAGCTATTTGGATGAGATAAATAAGCTTTGTATAGGCTTTGATGATATGAAAAAATCGCTCATTGCCGCGAACGCACGCGAGGCGCATATGAATAAGGAGAGAATAATGCTTATAGCAAATATATCTCATGATCTCAAAACTCCTATAACAGCGATAAGAGGATATATAGACGCTATAAATGACGGCTTGGCGAATACTCCGCAAAAGCTAAACAGCTATCTTAACATTATAAAATCAAAAACAAAAACTATAGAAAATCTGGTAAGCAATCTGTCGATGTTTTCACGTCTGGAGCTTTCGGGAATGGAGTTTTCGTTTGAGACAGGAGAAATGAATGATCTGCTTTATGAAATAGCCGAGGATTACAGGGCAACGCTTTCCGAATACGGTATTGAACTGGTCACGGAATTTTGCAGCGAAGACACAACGGTCAGCATTGATTATGAAAAAATGCAGCGGGTCTTTGTTAATATTATAGAAAATTCAATAAAATACAAGTGTGACGACAGCAATAGTCTGAAAATAAAAAGCGTATGTGAGGGAAAGGGCGTTTTTGTATATATTGAGGATGACGGGATAGGTCTTGATGGAGAGGAGCTTGAAAGAGTATTCGACAGCTTCTACCGCGCGGATGAGGCGAGGACATCCAAAATCAAAGGAAACGGACTTGGTCTGGGCATTGCCAAGCAGATAGTTGAAAAGCACGGCGGAAAAATATGGCTTAAGAGCGAGGGTAAAAACAAAGGAACTACCGCGGTAGTTTATATTCCCCGAAACAAATCGGCAAAGCTGCCAAAAACAGCGCAGTGAAAGGAGAGCTTATGAAGAAAATACTTATAGTTGAGGATGACAGATCGATCGCGGAATTGGAGAGAGATTACCTTGAAATAAACGGATTTAAATGCGATATTGAGGAGCGCGGAACAAAAGGGCTTGAAGCGGCGCTTAATAATGATTATGATCTGCTTATACTCGATATCATGCTGCCCGGAATGGACGGATTTGAAATGCTGTCGGAAATAAGGAAAAAGAAGCAGACGCCTGTTATTTTTCTGAGTGCAAAAAGTGATGATATCGATAAAATAAGAGGCTTGGGACTGGGTGCGGACGATTATATGACAAAGCCGTTCAGCCCGAATGAGCTTGTGGCAAGGGTTAAGGCGCATATCCAAAGACATGATATTCTTACCAATCAGAACGAACAGGTCATACGTATAAAGTCTATGGAAATAGACACCGATGCACGAAGTGTGACAGTAGGCGGGGAGAATGTGAATCTGACTGCAAAGGAATATGACCTGCTGCTGTTTCTGGCGCAGAATCCTAACCGCGCATTCTCAAAGGAGCATCTTTTCGACCGCGTATGGGGACTTGACGCGCTGGGCGATGTGTCGACTGTTGCAGTGCATATACAAAGGATACGCGAAAAGCTCGGCATAAAGGGCGAGAAATATATTGATACTGTATGGGGAGTAGGATACCGTATGCCGAAATAAAAATAACCGTTCTCCGGTAATTCATAGGGAGAACGGTTATTTTAATGAAAGAAAATATGGTTATGAAACAAAGATTTTTATACCACTATATCAATACAATATGATTTTATCAAACTGCAACAGACAATTCAAACAATTCATGAGGAGCAATATCCTGCCCATTTCGCCATTCAATAGTACTTCCGCATGGGCGAACAGCTTTAAAAATCTCAATATCTTTCAGTTCACCGAACCAATTTCCTTTTATATATGGAGTTACATCAAATTTCTTTTTCTCTCCGGTTTCATAGGTTATTATAACATTATAATCTTCTACCGGCTTTACATCTATAACTTTAGGATATCTCATAATTTATACACCCCCGTTTATCAGCGCAGCGGATCTATTTTAAAATATCCGTCGCCTGCTGAAAGCAGTTTCCAATTTGCATATAAATCTTCTTTATGAATCTGAACCCACGCAACCAACAGATTAAGCTTTGCCCTCGGAAATTCTCCTTCAATAACATTTCCTTCCAGATCCATAGCCACTTCATTATCTTGATATTCTGCATGAATATGAGGTATGTTGTGTTTACCGCCCTTCTCATTATACATTCTAACAATAATACCAAAAAATACACTTAATGTAGGAATATAGCCACACCTCCTATTTCAGTTATATTTTATCATACAATAATGCTAAAGTCAATACTGGTTTTGTATATATCACATAATTTTATACAGAAAAATTATTCTTGCTTTTCCTATATATATATATACATAATTAAATAAAACAGCATAAAAAAGCTGGAATTGACAGAAATTTTTATTTACAGCTGAGGATGCTTATGGTATAATGTAATTGCGACATAGGTCTGAATATTTTAATCGTTGGTTTATATTCGATAAAAACGTAGGCTTGATTTGTCATACCGGTGAGTAATGAACTATGCCGCAATAGGAGTCATGGCTGCATTTTTGTGCGCGGCTGCACAAATGCGGCTGCGCATTTTTTAATATCTTACAAAGAAAGAGGGTAATGCATAATGAAAAAAAGGATAATCAGTGCTGTAATGGCTCTTGCGATGATGGCAACAGTGAGCACACCTTTGTCCGCTTCGGCAACGGAGACGTCAGCTGAAACAACAGAGCCTGTGGTGACTTTGGCGGAAACAGGCACATATGGTGAGTTGGAGTATGAGGTGAACAGTGACGGCACAATAACAATTGCAAGTAGCAATTTGCTTGCGACATCTGTTGTCATTCCAAATGAAATAAATGGTAGGTCTGTGACGAGCATTGGTGATGGTGCGTTCGCGAACTGCTACGATCTGACAAGCATAAGCATACCGAACGGCGTGACGAGCATTGGTACAAGTGCATTTTATGATTGTGACAACCTAACAAACATAAATCTGCCGGAAAGCCTAATTAACATTGGTAAATATGCATTCGAGCTGTGCAGCAGCTTAACGAGCATAAGCCTTCCTGACAATTTGATTATCATTGATGATGGGGTGTTTAGTAGATGTGCAAACTTGACAAACATAAACCTGCCCGACAACTTGACGAGTATTGGTGATTATGCATTCGGTGGGTATTGTGATAATTTAACAAGTATAAGTCTGCCCTGCAGTGTGACTAGCATCGGCGTCCAGGCGTTTAGTAGCACCAGCCTGACCGATGTATATTACAACGGAACAGAGATGCAATGGAATGCAATCAATATAGGAGATGATAACTATGGTCTCACCAATGCCACGATCCACTTCAACAGCACCGGACCTGCACCGTCAAACTACACTTCCTCCCAGCGCCCGCATCTTTGGCTAAAATCCAATGCCGTTGACGGTACATACCTGGGCATTGGGCAAACGTATCAGTCCGGCATACAAGCATATCCTCTGACCGCGTATCCGACAAGCGGTGTAACATGGCATACCACTGACCCTCAGGTCGTATCAGTTTCACAAAACGGTTTGATAACCGGCATTACGGAGGGCAATGCGAATATATACGCAACGACAGCGGACGGTGTGACCTCTGACGCGATGAAGGTGGTCGTGACAGATCTTAGCAGATTTTCAAATACCGCGACCGCAACGGATAAGGTGAGCAAAATAGGATTCGGAAGCAATTACGAATGGATAATGAAAAATGAAAATTTTATGTATTGGCAGGCGTGGCTTAATAACGACAGCAGCGCCTTGAAGTATGCTTTTCAAAACTATTTGTGCGCGCCCCTGTTCGATCTGAGCGAATTTAAGAATCTGTACAGCGGAGCATGCAGTGTTCAGAGAGCTAAGGAGATACTTTTCAGCTTTATATCAAATACATATGACGACACCTTTAACACTGTCAAAACTGATCTCTCGTATAAGATTGGCAAGAAAGCGGCAGGCACGCTCGCCGCTTATTTGGATGATACCATCGGAGGTGAATACGGTGCGAGGCTTGAGTCGCTTGGTGAAAAAAATATAATAGCCGCATTTGAAAATAAAAGCTTTGGCGAGGGTGTGGATACGTTAGCGGCATATTTTGAGCCCGACAACCCCGATAAGCTCGGCGATGTTATAAGACAGTGGGCGGCTGCGGACACAATCAATGAATGCTTCTCAGCGCTCTCTAAGGTCATTGACTTCAGAAACACCGTATCCTCGATAGGCAATGAGATAGCCGATGTCGAGATCGCAGCACAGACCGATGGGCTGTATTGTGATCTGCTTGATTATCTGGCCTCAGACTGCATAGACGCGAATGTTCGCAGGGCGGCATCAGAGATAAGAGCGGAAATGGATAGGACATTAGGACAAAATCTTGCATACCTTGCCTCTTCCGCTGTTGCATCGAAATCACTTGACGCCGCAGCGGAGTGGGCATTTGGCAATGCTTTTAAAAATATAAGCGGAAGCAATTTTATAATAAAGCTCGGCGCCGACATGGGTATATTTGTTTCAAACGAGCTGCTCCATGCGAGCGATACTCTCAAATGTGCCGACAATATCAGACTCCTTTCATATATCTCGGTCGCTATTACTTCACGAACGGCCGAACTATATACAAGATTTATCAATGAAACGGATCCGGTCATAAAGGAGAAATATGCTCAGGATGTGCTTGGATATTACAATATCTTGATCGATGCCAGAATTGCGGGCGAGGAAAACTATTATAATACCTACAAATGGAATCCTGCAAACTGGGATATGATAAGAAAAATATTCGGAATAGAAAGCACAGATCATGCAGGATGGTATTCATCAACAATAGCCGCGTTGTCAGCTGCAAGAAATAATCCAGAGGCGCAGAGGAAACAGATCGTATACACGTCGACCGTAACGGACGGAGATACACAGCTTGCCGCTGCGAATACTATGACTTTGGGCACACCGTATGCACCTGACGAATTTTATGCTTTGTTCAGTGACAAGGGATTGGCCGACGCAGTATTATACTCGCTTGGTACGGACAGCGAAGCTCCCGATTGGAATATTGTCACTTATGAAGCGGTCGACAGGCTCGAAACGCTATTCTGTGCGGACGATCGCATGATAAGCAGCCTTGACGGAATATCGAATTTAAAAGCACTTAGATATATAGATCTGTCAAATCAGTCTGTACGTGATATTCCGGATGAGATCACGGAGCTTGAAGCCTTGGAGGGTATAAATCTGTTCAATAACGGCTTTACCGAATATCCCGATGTATTAAACGGTGTTCCTAATTTGAAATTTGTCGGCATGGGATATAATCTGCTTACGGAATACCCGACTGTGAATACAGGTGTTGCGATTGACGTGACCGGGAATCTGCTCGATACATCCGCTTATACAGCGCAAAGATATCTTTACTGCGATATGCCGGTGATATATGATACATCGGAGAATATATATGAAAAGATAAAATTAAAGGATATATATGGAACAGAATATAGATATAACGGCGATAATCTGTTTGCGGACGGTGTTCCGTTATACGATGCAAATCTTTACGGATGCGAAAATGTGGTTTTATCTGTAAATAACAGCCTTAATGCAAATGCCAATATAACACTTATAGTAGATGAAAGGGAGAGCATACCGTATACAGAAGAAACATTTACAGCCGCGTTCCCTGATGAGACTCTTAGAAACTCAGTGCTTTCGGAACTTGGAATGGATACCGGATTAATTGATTATGAAGCTGTTACAGATGCTAAATTAGCTGCGATCTCGTCATTGTCAGCTGATGGTGTATCGGATATAACAGGAATTGAGCTTTTAAAGGGACTCAATGAACTGACATTGAAGAATGCGGGATTTACCCAAATACCGCCTCAAATAATATCTTTGGGAAATTTGCAGACGCTTGACTTAAGCGGTTCAGATATAGAGACGCTTAACGGAGCTGAAAATTTAACGGAGCTTCTAAGTCTCAATATATCCGAGTGTGCAAATTTACATGATATTGAAGCAATAAAGAGCATTCCACATATTGAGAGCTTGTATGCGGACGGACTGGGCATTAGCGATATTTTAGCTGCAATTTCAGATGTTCAGAGTATAAGAGAACTTTCTGTGAAAGGGAATCACATTGAAAACATCGTACCTATATTAAATCGTGAGTTCGATTATTTGAATATCAGCGGTAATTATATTGATACTGAGACTTTTGAAACAACATGTTTGCCAACTCTGATCACAAACTGTAAAAGTCTTTTATATCTTCCTCAGTATGATAATATAGCCAATGTGGAGATGTCGGAAAATAATATGATAAATGTCGTCCTTGAAAATAACAGCGGCACGATTTTCGAAGATTTTACATTAGTGACAGCTGTATACAGAGATAGTATTTGTACGGCGATCAATATAAATGAGATTGATTTGTTAAATATTGATGAAAAATTCACAATACAAACTGAAATCACAGCTCAAACGGAAGATGCTGTAAAATGCTTCATATGGCAGGATATGATCAGCATGATGCCGTATTGCAGAGCATATACAAAAACAATATTTTGAAACAAACAGAGTGTTGATTTATATAAAGGGTCGACACTCTGTTAAATTTGGATTTAACAAGCCGATTACATATATGCCTAATGACCACGGTATTCCACTAAACGCAAGCGAAAGGGGGCATATCGCAAATTTACCGCGATATGCCCCCTTTCTGCACCCTGTCAGACAGCCTGTCACACAATATTAGCTATACTGTCTTATTACGGGCTCCCGATATCCGCTTTTTTTATTTCACATCAACATCCTTACCGGAAAGGATAGTATTCATCGTTCTTGCCGCGCACATCTTTCCGCACATAGAGCAGGTGTGCTTTTCCTCCGGCGGAAGCTCGTTATAATAGCGTATCGGCTTCTCCGGCTCGATAGCATATTCAAACATCTCGTCCCAGCATACGCGTCTTCTTGCATCGGACATCTTATTGTCAATATCCCTTGCTCCGGGAATTCCCTTTGCGATATCACCCGCATGAGCCGCGATCTTTGCAGCCACTATACCTTCTTTTACATCATCCGCATTAGGAAGTCTTAAATGCTCTGCCGGCGTTACATAGCATAAGAAATCCGCTCCGTTCGCCGCCGCAATCGCTCCGCCTATAGCAGAAGTGATGTGGTCGTATCCCGGCGCAATATCCGTTACCAGCGGTCCCAAAACATAGAACGGCGCATTGTGGCAGAGCTTTTTCTCAAGCTTCATATTAGCTGCAATTTCATCTATTGACATATGTCCCGGTCCCTCTATCATTACCTGAACATTCTTTTCCCATGCTCTCTTCGTAAGTATGCCAAGCTCAACAAGCTCAGTGATCTGCGAAGCGTCTGTTGAATCGTATGTAGAGCCGGGACGGCATGCGTCTCCCAGGCTTATAGTAACATCATACTTAGCGAGTATATCCAAAACATCGTCATAATACTCATACCACGGATTCTCGTTGCCGGTCATCTCCATCCAAGCATATATAAGCGAACCGCCGCGCGATACTATATTTGTAAGTCTGCCGCCGCTTTCCTTGAATATTGAGGCTGTACGTCTGTTTATTCCGGCATGGATCGTCATAAAGTCAACGCCCTCTTTTGCATGCGCCTCTATTACCTCAAGAAATTCCTTTGCCGTTATATCCTTAAGCTCCTTATCGAGATAACCCACCGCATCATACATAGGCACTGTGCCTATCATTGCAGGGCAAGTATCTATAAGCTTCTGACGGAATTCATGTGTTTTTCCGTAGCAGCTCAAATCCATTATTGCCTCTGCCTTCATCTTTACAGCCATATTTACCTTTTCCATTTCAATGCTGTAATCTGTGCAGTCCTTGGAGATACCGAGGTTTACGTTTATTTTTGTCTTCAAGCCTTCGCCCACGCCCTCGGGGTCTATGCACTTGTGATTTTTATTGCACGGAATCGCAACCGATCCTCTTGCTACTCTTTCTCTCAATATCTCCGGGTCAATATTTTCTTTCTGCGCCACTTTTTTCATTTCCGGTGTGATTATACCTTTTTTGGCAGCGTCCATTTGAGTTGTGTATTCCATAGATATTTCCTTTCTTTACGCATAAAAAATACGCGCTGTTCTAAATATACAGGCGCGCAAAAAACAGCTTCTCCCGCCCCCGGCATTATCCGCAACGGTACAATGGGTCGAGGCAAAGCCTCCTCTCAGCAATTCGCTCCCCTGTATGATCTTATTCTCTGTTATTTATATTATATCATACCAATAGGCAATTGTCAATCATAATTTAAATATCCGTATAGATATATAAAAGTCATTTTTTGTATATCCATTTTAAATTTTGCTTGATTTTATTATTCTATTATGATAAAACCCGAGTTTGCCACTTGAGAAAAGAAAAATCCCGCATTATCATAC
>CAJMRL010000032.1 GCA_905215805.1 uncultured bacterium
CTGATTTTACTAAAAACAAAGGTTTAATGTGTCCGTTATCTTGACATAGCACCAGAGCAAATTGCACGCAGTCTTAGTGTTTGGTTTGAAGACGTTTGCAAAGCGAACGGGAACAGGATTGTTGAAGTTATAGAAAACGGATTAAAGAAGAAAATTGATGGATTGATTGCAAACAAAAAAAGTCTTGAGGATAAAGGACATATAATGAAAAAATATAATAATGAAATAAAGAAATTGGAAGTAGAAAAACAAAAGCTTAATAAAGAGCAGGAAAGGCTGCAAAATATCATAAAAGAAGTATATGGAGGTCAAATATGAATGCAAAAGAGTATTTGTCAAAGTTTAGCAGCATCGATGAGGCATTGACCTACCTGAGGGGAGATATTGAAAAAACAAAAATTTCCCATAGGTATGCAACAGCGATCATTGATGAATTGAGATCACAGGGCGTACTGAGTTCCAAACCGTTTAAAAAAGCAAATAAGCCGTGGTCATATCTGGATGTGATCGATTTAAAAAGTCGATTGGTTAAGGATAAAGACTCAGCTGAAGGATGGTATCACTATATTGAGGTCGCATATTCTGTGAGGGATAAGAGGATAAAAAAATCCGTCATCCGAATAAGCGCCTTGATAATATCAGCAGCGACACTGATCGGGTTAATATGTTTTATTATATCCAAACTTAGCAAATAAAGATTAAACCAAAAAGGAGGAATATTATGTCGACAATGAGTAAATCGAAAGCAGCTGTAAAAAAAGCTCCACAAAACATATCCGTACCGCAGCTTCATGAAATAGATGATATGCTGCAAAAAATATCGAATGTAGTTTTTAAAAATTATCTGTATGAGCTGAAGGAAAAATACAAGCCTTTGGCTTATAAATCAGAGGATAAGGGCGGTATAGCTTTTGTCAATATTACAAAGTGGGTAACTGATAAAAAGGAGCAGTCTATAGATAAACTTAAAAATGTATACGGATCATTTTACGGTGACGGTAATGCGGTTATTCTTATTTTTAATAAAAAGAATAATGATATAAATGTGTACATGGGAGTACGCTGCGCTGAAGAAGATTATACCGGCTCATATCTTGAACGCATGAAGGCTGTACTGGATGGGAATTTTCCGGGCAGCGAATACTGCGCCGCTGAAGACAAAAACTATTACAGCGAGATTTCCAAAAGTATAGAAGATGATAATTCAATTGCTATCGTCAGCAGCATTCCGTCGGAAAAATCAGAAAAATTCATGAGCCAAGGAATAGAAAAGCTGCTTGACAGCTTTTACACAGATACGGACAATGAATATACACTTATTCTGCTCGCAGAAGCACTCCCGTTAAATTATGCGGCAAATATGCGTATGCTGTACAGCAGCCTTGCTACGGAAATAAGTCCCTATATGCAATGGGAGACAAGTGAAAATGAAAATGATATAAAATCGCGCGCAAAATCGATTTCTGTCGGAATTAATGGTGGGGTTTGCATTCCATTTGTCTTTTCAGTTGGCGGGTCAGTCAGCGGAAGCTTCGGCAGCAGCAAGGCACATGCTGATGGATGGGCCGTGACAAGGCATTACAGCTCGTATTTGGTTAAGGATATCCTCAGGAAAATCGAAGAGCAGCTTAAGCGTCTTGATGATTTTGAAGCATTGGGTATGTGGAAATTCAGTACATATGTGAGCTCTAAAGACCATGATACGACCCTGAGTCTTGCTAATTTGTATAATTCTTTAATACAGGGACCGAAGTCATATATCGAAAAACCGGCAGTATCTGCGTGGGACAAGTATGATCCTGAAGAAAAGAATGCCGAAGAGACTATCAGGAAATATATATTGGACATGAGACATCCAAGGTTTGAACTCAAAAATCAGGATGACCAAAATATTCTGCCTAAAGAAGTGGAAAGTGTTTCCCTGCTATCCGGGCAAGAACTTGCTATGGCAATGAATATGCCTGACAGATCTATAAACGGTTTACCGGTGCTGTCGTGTGCACCGTTCGGGAGAAATATATCGGCGTTTAACATCGAATATAAAGGTGACATCGAACTTGGGCATATATACCATATGCATAAGAAATTCGAGACGCCTGTAAAACTTAATAAGCATGCACTTACTGCGCATACGTTTATCACAGGCTCTACCGGTGCGGGAAAATCAAATACCGTATTTGAATTGCTAAAAAAAGCTAACTGCAATTATTTGATCGTAGAGCCTGCGAAAGGCGAATATAAAAATGTGTTTGGCGGCTGCGAGGATGTTAAGGTATACGGCACAAATCCAAAGATAACAGAGCTTTTGAAAATAGATCCTTTCTCGTTCCCGGATGATATCGCTGTCAGCGAGCATGTCGACAGGCTTGTTGAGATATTTAATGTGTGCTGGCCTATGTATGCTGCAATGCCTGCCATATTAAAGGATGCAGTTATACGTTCGTATGAAGATGCCGGCTGGAATATGGTGACTTCCGAATGCAAAGGTGAAAAGATATATCCTTCGTTTACAGATGTTCTGTCCAATATACGTGCAGTCTTACAGGAAAGTGAATATTCTGCCGATAATAAAGGAGATTACACGGGCTCATTGGTTACAAGATTAAAGAGCCTTACCAACGGAATAAACGGTCAGATATTCACATCGAATGCCATAGATGACGAGGCCTTGTTTGACGGCAAGGTGATTGTAGACTTGAGCCGTGTCGGTTCGGTTGAGACCAAATCACTAATCATGGGGCTTATGGTAATGAAGCTTCAGGAATATAGGCTGTCAAATGGGGAAATTGTAAATGAGTTAAAACATATAACCGTTCTTGAGGAAGCACATAATCTGCTTAAGCGCACATCTACCGAGCAGATAGGTGAAAGTGCAAATATGCTCGGTAAATCCGTGGAAATGCTTGCAAATTCTATAGCTGAGCTCAGAGCGTTCGGTGAAGGATTTATAATAGCAGATCAGTCGCCGGGACTCCTTGATATGTCTGTAATAAGAAATACCAACACCAAGATAATACATAGATTGCCGGATCTGTCGGACAGAGAACTTGTAGGAAAGGCGGCGGGGCTTAATGATGATCAGATCGAAGAACTGTCAAGGCTTGAGGTGGGTGTTGCGGCGATATATCAAAGCAATTGGATCGAACCGGTACTTTGTAAAATAAATGAATTTACCGATAAGAATGAGTACAGCAAATCGAGCGATGATAATAATATAGTAGATTCAGATGAAACAGTGCAGAAGATTTTGGATGTGATTATCAATTCTGACGAAAAGCTTGATATGTCACGTGAGAAGTTGAACGAGCTTAATTTATCGGTAAAGGCAAAAAGGATATTATTAAAAGAGCACCTTGATGAAGCTGAGATATCTGAACTGGCATATTATTTAACGAAAGCAGATGAATGGATCGATAAATATTCTTCTATTTTAAAGTTGGAAGAATGGGTTGGAGCTGTGAGCGATCATATAAGAAATCTCTCCCCTTTGTATAAACAGTTAGAAAATAATCAGATTCATTTTTTGGTGAGTTATATTTTGAACAAACAGTGCGAGCTAAATCATAAGTATAACTCACTTCGAAAAGCGTATAATCAACAATACAGATTGGGATAGATAAAATTTTGAGGAGGTTCTTTTATGTTGAGTGAAATAGGTGTTACAGAACGGACCGAGGGTATTGAAAAGATAAAGCCCGAGGAAACAGAGTATAAAAACTGTCCTATCGAGGGGCATGGTGGCAATTGGGAAGGCGAAAGGGGAAATTCCAAATGGATCCCCGATAGTGAATATGTTCCGCCCGAAAAGAGACCCGATAAGCCATACAGTAATCCCGATAACCTGACCATGAAGGATATTATGAGCAAGTATGGGCAGGATGGAATAGAATTCAAAAATGGCTATCCGGACTTTAAGGAAATCAGCAGAGGCGAGGTAAAAATTCGCGATTTTGAAACAGGAGGAGTTGTCGCTAAAAATCACAATTTCACTAAGGCCGATATAGAGCAGGCAAATGTAAAAGACTGTTCACCGGACGATGTGAGAAATTGGCGAATGGAAAATAATTATACATGGCATGAATGCGAAGATAAAGCTACCATGCAGAAAGTGCCGAATGAAGTTCATGCGAACATACCGCATAGAGGCGGCCGTTCACAATAGTAAGAAAGGATCTATAAAATGAATAATTCAGTTTTTGGTGAAGTTACTTTTAATATGGGTTGGGAAAAACAACTTGAACTCAAGCTGTTTAAAACAACATATACTATAACGGTAAATGCAAAGGCATATTATGACACTGACGAAATCACAGAAGCTCAGGAAAAAGCGTTCCAAAGCTTTATGGATGAGTTGCCTAAAAAAACTGCTGCAATCGAAAGCATGCTTTTAGATCTGTCCAAGGACAGTGATAAATTAGGCAATTATACGCCTTCGCTGCTGTTATTTCAACGTGATGGCAGTTATGCTCTGCTATTTAATAATAAAGCGGCCGAAACAGATGAAATGGCCATATGCCTTGCACCGCAAGAAAAGATAATAGCGGCAGACACATATTTATGAGTTTAAAGGATAAAAATCATGTAATATTCGGGAAGAAAACACGATCGTATACTTTCTATATACAGCAAGCTGATAAATAATGAACGTGTTAATGTAAAAGAGTCAACTGACCGCTATGGTGTCAGTCCAAAAACAATTCACCGTAATATTGATGATATACTGGCATTTCTTTCAGATAATACAATCGCAAATGGCGCTGCCTGTGACATTGTGTATGACAGGCAGCAGCAGACCTATAAATTAAACGACAACGGAAAACTCAAACGTGAAGAGGTTTTTGTATTAGGAAAAATATTGCTGGGGAGCAGAGCTTTGAATCATGACGAGTTCTCGGATGTATTTGAAAAAATGATACTTTGCTGTACATCTAAAAATGATTTTCCGCTTGTACAAAAAATGCTGTTTAATGAAAGATTTCATTACATAGAACTGTCCCATAAAAAACATATTATCCGTACCATATGGGACTTGGGATGTGCGGTTCAGAATTATAATCTGATAGACATCGCATATGAACGCTTAACGGAACCAAGACTCAAAACAAGGCAAATAAAGCCGGTGGGAATAATGTTTTCTGATTTTTATTTCTACCTTTTCAATTATTAAAAGAGAAATTCGAAACTCCGTACGCGAACCGATTTAAAGAGGGTGAATTTCGCAAACGAGTGCAATTTATGTACGGCGGAGAATTGCTAAGAGTCGAGTTTAAGTATACGGGAGAATCGATAGAAGCTGTGCTTGACAGATTTCCGACTGCCAAAATTATACAAAATGGTAACTATCATTGATTTTAAGCTTGAGTGCGACTATATATATTCAGATGACCTCGATAAGTACTTTATCGCAGAAAAAGGAGATACTTGTGTTATTGTAACAAACAGTTTAGAACAAGTAACGGATTTTGAATATTCATGGGCAGATGCATCACGAAAATGCAAGGCAATGAATAACGGATTTGAAGTAGTCTAAAATTCAGAGCCGATTTTGAGAGGGCGTGCAAAATTTTTCCTGTAAATTAAGCTTCTGTGGTAAAATTATTTTTTTCAGGGCAGGGCATTCGTCCTGCCCCAGGTACAATATATCATAAAAATTCCGGTATGTCAAGGGCGCTCGTTAGTGCGTTCATTGGAGCAGCTTGCTGCGTAAATCGGGTTTCACCCAGCCATTTTCTCCCCCCTACCGCAAATCGCTCTGAGGTAGGGGGAAATTGCTGAACAGCCATATGGTACAGTCCTCGCGCAGCAGGCGTGTGTGGTCGACGCTCTGCTCAAGGTTGCTCTCTATCATCCAGAGCTGTATCCGCCGGAGCAGCCTGTTTTCATAGGTGTAGAACCAGAACAGGAAGCCGTTATGCGTGATCTCAAGATAGCGCAGACTGTCGCCGCTGCTGTCATATCCAATACGATATGCCAGCAGCTTGTACATAAAATTCGCCATATGCGGCGTGCCTATTACCGTAATGTCCTGCACCTTCATGCAGTTGCAGACCCCGGAGTTTCCGAAGTGTATTTCGTCCTCGTCCTTCGAAAATTTCTTGAATGTTATCCTTGGAATATTGCCCGATATTTTTGATATGTTCTCATATATGTCGCTGTTATTTTGTACATATCTGCGGCTATAGGAGTTGCTGTAATATTGTATCAGCCTGCCTCTCTATTTTGCTGTTTTGCAGGTATGAAATACGACTCTTTCACTGCCGAAATAGCTTTTGTAAATATACTCATCAGCCGTTGCGGAAAGTATTGTATATTTCATATTCCTTAATCCCGCCGCCTGATAAAATGTGACTGCCTTGCCGTCAGAATAGAAGCACTCGGCATTGAGCAATGCATTAAGATCAAACTCCACATTCACCTTACAGTCGCCTGTCGGCTCCACTGAAAACAGTATATTCTGTTCCGCAAGCTCTGCAATATTTAGCAGATGATCCTTTACTCTTTTTGACAGCTTATGATTTGTCAAAGCTTTAATATCAGCTATATCAACAGTCAGCTGGTTTTTGGTTATCGTCTTAAGTATGTCCTCATCAATTATTATATTATACCTGCTCAGCCACTTGTCTGAGGAATATAAAAGCTTATGGTGTGTTGTTATGATATGACCGTCAAAGGCTCTTATGTTTTCGTAAGCAGTAATATATTTTTAAGAACAGGCACATCCGCCGCCTTTCCCTTTATATATTCCATAACGCTCTGATGCCTGTCTGTTTTGTATAAGTACCCGATATGCCCCTATGATTCAAGACTGTATAAATAATCTATAAGACTTGTTTTGTTTATTCTCCATTTCTTGCTGCCTATGCGGTATGCAGGAAGCTGATTTGTATGTATAAGGCGATACAGGAGATTTTTCGTTATGTCGAGTATTTCCATTACCTCTTTTGTATTAAGTACATCGGGATATTCATTAAGCATGTTATCATCCTCCAAAAAGATTTATTAATTATCATGTTATTGGTTTTTAAAAATTTATTCGGGTCTGTACGGAATTGAAATATATACTATACAAATGAACCATAAGGTCAATAAAAAATGAAAGGAGCAATACTAATGGAAACGAAAATTACATGCAGTGAGTGCGGGAGCATGGTTGAAGAACAGGAGGCGGTGTATGTTCATGATATTGTCCTGTGCCCTGAATGTGCTGAAAGGACAACGGTGACCTGCCGGAGCTGCGGCGACAGGATATGGACGCACGATGCGACAGACGGCAACCTGTGCGCATACTGCTACGAAAACTATTATCTTATCTGCAACGGCTGCGGAGATGTCATACACAGTGATGACGCATATTACTCGGAGGACAACGAGGACTGCCGTGATTACCCCTACTGCGAGAGCTGTTATCATAAGTACGCAGAGAAGATGATTCACGACTACTATTACAAGCCTGAGTCAAATTTTTCGGTGAAGACAGGCTGTATATGGGAGTGGAGCTTGAAATTGACGAGGGCGGCGAAAATGAGGACAGCGCAGAGGAGATATATTACATCGCAAACAGAACAGCAGACCACATGTACATGAAGCATGACGGCTCACTTGACAACGGATTTGAGCTTGTAAGTCATCCGATGACGCTGAATTATCACAAAAGCAAAATGCCGTGGAGAGATATACTTAGGAAAGCAATAAACTTAGATTATCGTTCACATCAGGCTGAGACCTGCGGATTACATATCCATGTGAACAAAAACACATTCGGAAATACACAAGCCGAGCAAGAGGACGTAATTGCAAGGCTTGTGTTTTTTTATGAGAAATTCTGGGCAGAGATATTGAGGTTTTCTCGAAGAACAGAGAGCCAGGCTAACCATTGGGCAAGCCGCTACGGAGGCGCTATATCGACCTGTAAGGACAGTCTTGACACTGCCAAGAAAGCGGGACTTGGAAGATACACGGCAGTCAATCTGATGAATCACGCAACAGTGGAATTCAGGATATTCAGAGGCACGTTGCGATACGAAACGTTTATCGCGACGCTCGAGTTTACGCATTATCTATGCGAAACGGCAATGAAATTAAACGATGAGCAGTTTCAGTCGATGTCATGGGCTGACTTTGTGAGAAACATTGATCGGCAAGAACACCCTGAACTTATCGACTATCTTAAAAGACGAAGACTATTTATATCAGAGGAGGAAATATAACATGTGCGGATTATTTGGATTTTTATATTACGGAAACAGCAAGATAAACGCAGATGATCTTGTGGCTCGTCTTGCAGAGGAGGCAAGCATAAGGGGAACAGATGCAACAGGTATCGCATTCAACGACAAGGGCTTGAAGGTGTATAAGAAGCCGCTTAATGCTTATAGAATGAAATTCAAACTCAATGGAGCAAGAGCGGCTATCGGGCATACCCGTCATGCTACACAGGGCGATAAGCGTAAAAACTACAACAACCACCCATTCACAGGACGAGCAGGAAGAGACGAATTTGCACTCGCGCATAACGGAGTGCTGATGAATGATATGCTTTTAAGAAACAGCCTTAAGCTTCCGAAAACAAAGATTGAGACCGACAGCTATATAGCGGTACAGCTCATAGAAAACAAGCACACGCTCAACATGAGTACCCTTGCGTATATGGCGGAAAAGGTTCAAGGCAGCTTTACTTTTTCGGTGCTTGATAAAATGAACAACCTTTACATAGTCAAGGGTGACAGCCCTATGGAGATACTGCATTTCACTGATAAGCAGCTTTATGTATATGCATCAACAGCAGAAATACTCTGGAAGGCGCTTATATCCACAACGCTGTTTAACGAACTCAAACAAAATAAATATGAAGAGATCAAAATCATCGAGGGAGATATCTTAAAGATAACCAGCACCGGAAAGCTTGAGTACGGCAAATTCAAATACGAGGATATGTTCGATTACCGCTGTGACTGGCGAAGATATGGGACAAGTAATTACAGTATGTGTGAATTTGATGATGCATATTACAATGACTTAATTTCTGTCGCCGCGGGCATGGGAATAACTGCAGACGATATTGACGAGTTTCTTGCATACGGTCTGACGTATGATGAGATAGAGGATTATATTTATTGCGGAGAGGAGGTGTGACGGGAAATGAATATATAAGGAAGGTCGCTATGGCGGTCATTGAAGCCGTTATCAAGGCGGTGCTCGACTACTACAGCGACATCAAGGGCAAGCGGTGAGGGGATTTTCCCTTGCCGCTCGTGATAGAATGTTATAAAGTTATGTGAGCAATACTAGTAGAGATACTATGAGGAAAATTAATATAAATATACCAATATTAAATTAATTATATTTTAATATTGAATTATTTTTTTGAGGAGTGAAATAAAGTGAAGAATTACATATTTGGGTATGCAAGAGTATCAACTACAGAGCAAATACTTGATAGACAGCTTGATATGTTGAACAAGTACGGTGTAGACTATATTTATTGCGAAAAAATTACAGGGACAAAAAGGAATAGACCTGAACTTGAAAAGTTACTTGACAGATTGACATCAGGTGATACTGTGGTTATAGAATCATTATCAAGGTTAGGCAGAAGCACAAAAGACCTTATAGAGCTTATGGAACTGTTTAATAAAAAACAAGTTGACCTTGTATCACTTAAAGAAAATATAAACACCACTACAGCAACCGGTAAACTGCTTTTTACATTGATTTCCGCTATATCGCAATTTGAAAGAGACTGTATTGTTGACAGAACTAAGGAGGGGCTTGCATCAGCTCGCGCAAGAGGACGAATCGGTGGCAGACCACCTATAGATAAAAATTTAATTGATAAAGCTGTCAGATTATATCAAAGCAAAGAATATACCGTTGCTGAGGTCGAAGAATTAACAGGTGTCAAACGTGCCACCTTGTATCGATATTTAAAAAAATAGCTTGACAACTTTGTAAGAATATGCTATGATGCTTATAAAGATGTAGATTTATGAGAGATTGATTTTGAGATGAGTTTTGAGACGGGTTTTAGAGTTTTGAGACGAATTTATGATACATTCTCAAATCATCCCATAAACGATGGTTTTATTGATGTATTGATATAGTGTAGCTAGTGTAGGGTAAATTTGAAGAATTTCATATGAAATCATTATATTTGCTTAGAAAATTTTATATTTTCCCTGCACTCAATACACTGTTACTAAATGACAAGGACTGATTTAAGTTATGGATAATAAGTATACAGATATAGAATGTCTTGCGAAGGATAATAAGTATACAGATATAGAATGTCTTGCGAAGGAGAATAAGTATACAGATATAGAATATCTTGTGAACACGATAGAAAACATAATGTGTTTTCATTCGCCTATGGAAGCAATATACAATGATATCTTTGAGGATATGGATACTGAAATTCCCTTGCAGCCATGTACTGAACAATGGAAAGCTGTATTG
Source organism: uncultured bacterium (assembly GCA_905215805.1). Lineage (GTDB taxonomy): Bacteria > Bacillota > Clostridia > UBA1381 > UBA1381 > UMGS1958. The sequence goes on from CAJMRL010000032.1 coordinate 10,453, forward strand.
CAGACATGTCAAATGAGCTACGATGATTTTATTTGCAATGTTTTAATGGCTGTATTATCTGATATATGTTCAGCCGTAACAATAAAAGGGAAAATAAAATATCCGCATACTTCGGATAAAGCTGTGCGTCAACGTCAAAAAAAGTAATAGAAACAAAAGAAAAAGTTTATGGCAAGGATTTATATAAGGATCAGCCTTATTTCTTAAATTCAAAAAGAACAAATATGTCGGGGTTCTATCTTACTGAACTCCTGCTTGTAATGCACGAGGAGATCACCAAAGATGGCGGTAAAAAGAATCCATTGCTAAAATTGGCCAATTCCGATAATATCAACTTGGAACATTTTAGCGGCGAAGATTTAGAGGATATAGTGAAATATTGCAAATCAATTTGTGAATATATGGTACGTAAAAAAATTCCGTTATTCCAAAGGATGATGATTTTGTATCATTTAGAAATGGAGATAAGGTTTTCTACGATATTCCAGATATTAAAAATGATATCAGATGAAAATTTAAATGATATACAAAAGGAAACGCTATATCGCACAAGAGAAATATGTAGCATTAATTTTTTTAATAGAGATGCGAGTGAGCTATGCCACTATCAAAATTCAATATATTTTGGAAAGCAGTGCTATTGTGAGGACTTAGCTAAGTGCTGTCTTGAAAATAGATTTACTGTGATATGCCGCCCAGAGGATGTATTAAAGCCCATGTATGAAATAGTGAAGTTCATATATGTGATAAGAGATACCATTATAAATCGATTAAATAAAATATATGGCCAAGATTATCAGCATCTTGCAGACAACACCTTTACGAGCTTGCAGTCGACATTTAGTATGAACGAAGATAAGCTTTCGTACTATGAAAAACGGTTATTACAAGGGTGCCAAAATATAATGGATGAATATAACAGCTTTAATAGTTACGATATTAAGGTGGACCACTTTGTAAGAATGTATGTCTCTGATGATAAATTCAAAAGCTTTCAAAGCTCAGAGAATGATAAAAAGAAGAAAAAGACTGAACAAAGAAAAGCTAAAAACAAAAAAGAACAGCGCTCCTAAGATGTATTGAAAGATACATCTTTTTTTATTGTTCCCACCGATTAGGTCGCGAAAATTTTGCGACTTTCTGCTATAATACAGTTATATATAAGAGTTCTTGAAGTTAAGACCTATAATTAAAATTAAGAAATATATTGATTCAAATATATGTTCCCACCGATTGGGTCGCGAAAATTATACAACTTTCTGGTATAATAAAGTTGTATATAGGAGTTCTTAAAATTTAAAGTCTATAGTTTAATTTATAAATATATTTGTTAATATATTCAAATAAGGCTGGCTTTATGAAATCTTATATATTAAATCGACAAAGAGAATTTATAAATATGATGGAACTATAATTGTATAATCTGATTTCAATAGAGAAAATCATAATATTATAATTTCATCAATGATATGTTCTTTATAAATTCTACTAATAATTAGGAGGTTGTATACAATGGCAGAATCCATTGACTTAGAGTATGCTGAAAATGGAAATATAATCATTCATAGCAGAAAGTCACAGGCAGAACGGTCAGAGGCTAGTCTCTATGTAATCTCTGCTAGGAGCAAGAATAAAGTACAAAACAATCAGTCTGTAGATGGTTGTAAGAAAGATGACGAGGAGATAAGTATTACGAAAACATTAAGTAATAATCTGTTGGCCTCGAAATCACTTAAAGAAAATGGAGGACCTGCGAAGCAGAAGAAGAAAAAGAACGGGAAGAAGAAACACAAGAAAAATAAGAAAAAAACAAGAAGAATAAAACGAAAAATATTACAAGATCCTGTAAATCGTATGAACAGGCTAAGGATATGCCATTTCACCTAGATGAGGATATAAATGGTATTATCAAGCAAAGGTTTTCCAACTTGAAAATTAAAAAAATACCGTCCACCGACTCTGAATTTGTCGATATTATAATAAAAATATATGAAGATTATATTCTCTATAATCCGGAAGAGAATCAGTGGCTTTGGTATACAGGGAAGCGTTGGAAAATAGATACTGAGTTTGTTGTCTATAATTATGTGCTGAAAACGGTTTGCGAGATCAATCATATATTTGAAAAAAGCGATGCTGACAAATCCGATTTGAAGCAGGTCAGCCTGTATTGCAATCATCATTTTATTGTCAATCTTATCGGAATGCTGAAAACAAAATGTGTTTGCCACTCAGATAATTTTGACCAATGTCCATACAAGGCAAATCTCAATAACGGAACTTTAAATTTGATAACGGGAAATTTGAAGAAGCATCGTCCTGAGGATATGATAACGAAATTTATCAATATTGATTATATTGAAAACGCGATAGGTAATAGATTTGAAAAATTCATATTGGAAATCTGTGACTACGATGAGGATTTAGCTGAATATCTGCAAGTGATGTATGGCTATGCTTTCACCGGTGAAACACGAGAGCAATGCTTCTTTATGGAAAAAGGAAATGGAGCAAATGGTAAATCCACATTAAATGAGGTTATTGCTGATGTTGTAGAGGAGTATACAGATAGAGTAGATTTCTCGTTATTTCAAAAAAAGCAGTACGCTTCTGCTAATGCCCCAACTCCGGAATTAGCCAAATTAAAAGGTAAACATATTGTATTTTGCTCCGAGACTAACGATAATCAGGTCAATGAAGCGAAAATTAAGGAGATCACAGGAGGTACAAGAATAACAGCAAGAGCTTTGCATAAATCCCCGTTCAGCTATATACCGAAGTTCACCATAATATTTGACGGCAATACTCTGCCGACAATCAAGGGTGTTGATCACGGTATATGGCGCAGGATCGTTGTCGTACCGTTTAATTGTAAGTTCGATAAGGATGTGACCCTTAAAGATACTTTATTACAAGAAAAGGAAGTTATTTTAAAATGGCTCGTTGACGGTGCTTATAAATACTATAAAAATGGCTTGCCAGTGTGTAAGGCTGTTAAAAAGGCTACTAAGCAGTATCGTCTGGAAGAAAATACTGTTGAGTCGTTTGTGAAGCATGGCATTGTTGAAGATCCTGAAAGTAAATGTGCGGCTAAAGTTTTATATACTGAATATGAGCGTTATTGCAATAATTGCTGCAGCTCTCCTGTTGATATAAAGACTTTTAAGGCTGCGATGAATACGCAGGGCTATACAAGCAAGCGGAGCAATAAGGGTGTGTTTTGGACAGGTATACGGCTTAGAAATGATACAAACGAATAGGAGGAAGAAATTATGGATAGAACAAATAATATTACATATAAATTTGATGGTGAGTATGTGGACGCAAAGGAATTTATGAAACTTCTATGTGAATCCATTAAGCTTATCATAGAATCAAGCAATATCAAAAAAGCTTGAGAAATGAGGTGATAATGTGCCTCAGTTAAAGAAAGCCTTTATCTATGCGAGATTCTCGTCTGATATGCAAAGGAATGAATCTATCGATGCGCAAATAAGGGCAGCAGAAAAATATGCGGCACAGAATGACTATATTGTTATTAATAAATATATTGATAGAGCTAAATCGGCCACTACAGATCAAAGGCCGCAATTCCAACAGATGATGAGCGATATTGTAAGCACCGATGTAGATGCTATAACAGTGCATAAGCTTGACAGGTTTGCACGAAATAGATATAAAAGTGCCATTTATCGCAACATCATGAAGAAAAACAATGTTGTGTTGTTATCTGTGCTCGAAAACCTTAATGATAGTCCTGAGGCTATAATCTTAGAGGCTGTCATTGAAGGATATAACGAATATTATAGTAAAAACCTTGCACGAGAGGTTGAAAAGGGTAAGAGGGAAAATGCAATACAATGTAAGCATGTAGGCGGTATCCCTCCTCTCGGATATGATGTTGATCCTGTAACTAAAAAATTGACTATCAATCGCTTTGAGGCAGAGGCCGTAAAGATGATTTATTCGATGTATTTAGACGGGTGTGGATATGGTGAAATAATATTTAACTTGAATCAAAGAGGGTTCAAAACAAAAAGGGGTAATGCTTTTAGAAAAAATTCTATTTATGAAATTTTAAAAAATGAGAAGTATACGGGTGTTTACATATATAATAAATCAGCTGCTAAAAATGCAGATGGTACATATAACAGACACAAATACAAAACTGATGATGAAATTATAAGAGTACCTGATGGGATCCCTCAGATTATTTCTCAAAAGGACTTTGACAAGGTACAAATTAAAATACAACAGAGAAGACGAAAAACTGCTACATACAAGGCAAAGCATGATTATTTGCTTACCGGAAAGATACAGTGTGGTATATGCGGAAGTATATATGTTGGTAATGCCAGAAAGGCTAATGCAACTCATCCTGAATATATATCATACAGGTGCTCGCGTAAAAATGGCAGTTTGAAATGCCGCAATAGGGGAATACGTAAAGATATTATAGAAAATATCGTTTTGTCAAGATTGGCGGATTACTTTTTTGATGAGTCTATATTAAGTGGTCTATCAAAGGCGTATAACGAGTATATCGCCAGTCAGGACACCTCCTTAAACAATCGTATTCAGGGTATAGACGATGATTTGTCTGATATAGATAGGCAAATCAGCAATATTGTAAATGTAGTAGCTCAGACAGGAAGTGCCGCCCTTTCGGATAGACTCAAAGAGCTTGAGCAGGAAAGGGTCGAAAAACTATATTTATTATCGTCACTGCAAGAGCAATTGCATAGCAATCGGATAGATGATAAAAGCTTGAAGGTGGCGTTTCAAAAGGCAAAAGAGATGTTGAAAAACGGGAATCTTGCAACGCAAAAGCTGATAGTTAATACATATATCAACTGTGTAAAGTTATATCCGGACAGGATTGAGATTATTTTTAATCTTATGCCAAACTATACTGTAAAGGATATTCTATCAAAAGGATAATTAGATAACAAATAAGTCTATCATAAATCATAATTGATAATGTCTGTTTTGAAATCGGCGGGTAACAAGAAGTGTAAAAACCAAGAAATTCGTAAGGAGGTTGTCAAGAAAATAGTTTTGAAAAAGTTTTCGGGAATCGTCTTTGATGATGAGGTGATTCCCGAAACCCTTGACAAAATCAATGATACAATATAATGAATCTAAGTATTATTTAACGAAATAAATCGGTAATATATGATTTTATATATATAAAGACGTGTCTGCATTGACAACAACGTAATTTTATGGTATACTGTCGATGGGAGGCGATACTTATGGTAAAGATAAATCCATATAGACCGGGTGCAGGCTTGAAGCCTATGTATTTAGCGGGCAGAGAAGATGAGATTTCGGAAGTGAGTCGGATATTTGATGCTTTATCAATGCAGATCCCTACACAGTCTATCATATACAGTGGTTTAAGAGGTGTAGGCAAAACTGTTTTAATAAATGAATTGTATACAATAGCAGAAGCAAAGGGGATATTTTGCAGGCATATCGAGATAGAGGAAAAACAGGATTTCATTGCGCAAATTGCTGCTTGCGCACAAACCTTTTTGCGTGAAGTCAGTATCAAAGAACGTGTAAAACATCTTATAACAAAATCAATAGATTCAATTAAATCTTTGGTTATTTCGTTCGATCCGAATGACAGTACTTTTTCTTTATCGATGCAGGAAAGGGAGCTATATAAATCAAACAGCCTTACGCAGAGTCTGACAGATGTTTTTGTCAACATAGGCGCAGTCGCATTAGAGGCAGAAACTCCATTGTGTTTCTTTATTGATGAAATTCAATATATGAAATCACATGAACTAGGCTCACTGATCGCGGCCTTGCACAGAAGCAACCAAATGGGATATCCCCTTATGGTAATAGGTGCAGGATTGCCTAAAATATACAAAATGTTATCAGAGGAAAAATCATATGCCGAAAGATTATTTATGTATAAAGAAATAGGTTCATTAAGCAGAGAGCAATCGATTGAAGCTATTGTATATCCTGTTGAGAGGTTTAACGTCACCTATACAGATAAGGCATTAGATAAAATTATTGATATAACTAAAGGCTATCCGTACTTTATACAACAGTTCTGCCAGGTAATATATAATAACACCGATAGTAATACTATTGATGAAAATGATGTTGAGAACTCAATCAATGACTTTTTTGAGATTTTAGACAAGGGATTCTTCAAAGTAAGATACGAACGCTGCTCGGAGATGGACAAAAAGTTTATATTTGCGATGGTTGATTGCGGTGAATTACCTTGTACTATATCAAATGTAGCAAGAAATATGAATAAAACAGTTAAAAGTATATCGCCTATAAGAGCGCAGTTGATAAATAAAGGATTAATCTATGCTGTCAGACACAGCGAACTGGATTTTACTGTTCCCGAATTTGATGGGTTCATTAAACGACAGTCTGATTTTATAGAACGTTAAACCTGTGACGTAAGAAAATTATGGACAAATATTCAGTAATATGTTATACTATATATGTACACGCTATAGAGTAGAAAAGAATTTTGAGGTTTAGAACAGCGACAAAGCTTTTATGGAAGGATGTTGGCTAATGGGACTTTTGTTTAAAGTAAAAAACGCTCTGGGTCTGCACCCTGTACAGATACAGTCAAGAACCGTGACTGCTACTCCGGATCTGTTTCCTCCGGAAGCGCAGGAGCGGATCAAGGAAATCGTAAAAACAAGAAAACCTACTAAATTCAAAATTGGCGATACAGTAACATATCTTCTTGACGATGTGGATACAAGAGATCCCAGATGCCCATCATTTAGCTATACGCATTTTGTGGACATAGATTATAACGGATGCAAGCAAGAGTTTATAGGGATACGTCAAGGCAAGGCATATATAAAAATCAATCCGATATTTTTAAAAAAGCTGTAAGGAATACGAAAACTATATGCTGTATTATGCCAATATACGCTATGTTAATAGAATCAATCTAAAGACGTATGATGAGATTTTTGATATAAAAATAGGGGAGAGGTTATAAACGGCAGTGAGCCTTCTCCGCCATTGCGTCAATGCACTTTTGGACTGGTGGACATTGACACAGACGTGTGAGGATATTGCTTTGACAATATCCTCTTTTTACGTCTCCAATAAATTTTTTATAAACCTATACTCTATCTTGATCTCCTGCACTTGCCTGTCATATATCTTTTTTCTTTCCGACACGGTTATGCTGTCTATCAGACCGAAAACGATCTCGCGAGTAAGGGTTTTTAATTCTGTGTATTGACTTATCATATCAAGCCAGTCGTTTATATTATCCGTTGTCTCCTGAAACGCTGAAAGCTCGGAGCGCAGTTTGGGAAGCTTATCTTCCAACAGCTCTTGCTCTTTCGAGAAATCATTCATAAGACCTCTGAATACATTTTCCGGTATCGCGCCTGTGCATTTATCCTCATAAAGGTTTTTCAAGCGTATTCCGATCTCCTCGAGCCGTTTCTCGGTCTCACGTATCTTGCTCCTTAATGTGCCAGTCTCCCTGCTGTTATTCTTTTTCATCGAAGCTATCAGCTTTGCGGCTATTTCCTCTTTTTCATCAGCTGCAAGCTGCGCATATTTCCGAATATCATTCAGAACAAACTGACTGAGCACCTCTTCCTCAATGTAATGATTTGAACATGCCTTAGCTCCGTTGTTATTGTAACGGCTGCATCGGTATATTCCCTTTTCACAGGATTGCAGTCTTTTTACCGAATATGCCAGCGGTGATCCGCAGTCTGCGCATTTCAGCAGCCCGGCAAACATTCCGACCTTTTTCTTGTTTGTGGTCTTTACTCTTGAATTTGAGTTCAAGCGTTCCTGCACCTTATCCCATACCAAGCGGTCAACAATAGGCTCATGCGTATTTTCCACAACGATCCAATCTTCGGGATCGACTACGCGGCGTTTCTTAGTCTTAAATGAAACGACCTGCCTTTTGCCCTGCACCATATTGCCTATGTAGTTCTAAGGATTTTATTACCGTTAAGGAATTAATTGGATGGCAGATTGTAAATGGAGGTCAAACAACCGCATCCATATATGCAGCATTTCAGAACAAAGTTGACCTTGAAAATGTCAATATTCAAATGAAGCTAACTGTAATAAAATCTGATGATGAAATGGATACTGTAATTAGCAATATTTCTAAGTATGCTAACAGCCAAAATAAAATTACAATGTCTGACTTTAGCGCAAATGACGATTTCCATATCAAATTGGAACAACTTTCACGCAAAATTTATATACCTGTAGAAAAAGGAAAGCCATCACAAAGATGGTTTTATGAAAGAGCGCGGGGGCAGTACAATGTTGAGGTAAATCGTCAGCTTACACCTGCTTCTAAAAAAAATATAAAGAACAAAATCCTAAAAATAAATGTATTTCTAAAACTGTAGCAGCTAAATGTGCTATGTGTTGGCTGAAATATCCGCATATTGTCAGCAGAGGATTAGAAACAAATTTTGTGAAGTATTCTGAAATGATTCATAGTGGTGAGATTCCTGCACCAGATGAAAAATTTTACTGTGATTTAATTGCTCAGGTAATTTTATTTCAGAAGTGTGATAAAATTGTAGATGCTCAGAATTTTGGTGGATACAAAGCACAAATAAACTATTATACAGTAGCGTTATTATCGGAATATCACAGTGACAAAATCGATTTGGATTATATATGGAAGTATCAGAATATATCACCTGAAACAGCAGAAATTATTGAAAATAGTTGCTATAAGGTTTGGAATCACTTTATGAATCCAAACACTAATAATGCAAAAGGGGTCAATATTACCCAGTGGTGTAAAAAAGAAGACTGTTGGACGCTCTTAAAAGAGAGGTATTCCAGAGATTCTATTTAATTAATAAAGAATGAGAGAGGTTATAAAATGTATAAAGTAATTGACTTGTTTGCTGGTGCAGGAGGTTTAAGTTTTGGCTTTGAAAAAACAGGCAAATATGAGATTACTGCGTCATTTGAGATAAATAAAAATGCGCAAAAAACATATATCAAAAATTATCCCAACACAAAAGTTTTTTCTGATGTGTGTTCAGCCAAATATGATGAGATTCTTAAAGAATTCGGAGAAATAGATGTGGTAATCGGAGGCCCCCCCTGTCAGGGTTTCTCTAATGCTAACAGGCAAAAAAATCATGCTGTAAGTCAAAATAATATGTTAGTGAAAGAATATGTAAGAGCTGTGAGAGAAATTAAGCCTAAAGCATTTGTGATGGAAAATGTCGGGATGCTTAAATCTGATGTTCATCGATTTTATCTTAGGAACGATGAAGAAGAAATGATAGAAAAATATAATATACAAACGACTGAATCAGAGATTCGGCTATTAGAGGCAAAATATGATCCAGATGATTTTGCTGATGATATAAAGGATATAAAAAAAGTAAGAGAGGTTTTATGGGAAGAAGATGATTACAAACTTCTAAATATAATTTTTCGCCAGAGAAATAATTCTAATAAATGTGAAGTTGCATTAAAGAAGTATGAGCGCAAACTCGAGAAACTTGCCGAGCAAATACTTTCTAAAGAATATTCAGATCAATACCAGTGTTTTGTTGATACCGCCAATGCGATAAAAATATATTACACTGATGGAGGTAACACAAAATGGATTATTAAAAAAATAGAGAAAACCATTATGATTCAGCGAATGCTAAGCAAGGTGAACGAATTATTTGAAAACAAGCTAAAAATTGAGAGATATAAAAATGAAAATGGAATATCGGTATTTGTCCGTTCTTATTCTGTGTTGGACTATCTTACTCATGTACTTGGTGCTGATGAACATGGATATAACTTTAAATCAGGAATACTGTGCGCAACTGAATTTGGCGTTCCTCAGAGGAGAAATCGCTTTGTATTTATGGGAGTAAAGAAAGAAATTGCAAAGGAAGTATCTTTGCCTATCGGAACATTTAAAGAGCAAGAGTTTAGAACAGTAAAAGATGCTATTGCTGATTTAGAAAATGTACCACCAACTTATGATGTTGCAAAGGATGATGGAATTGCTCTTAATAATAATTTTGTTAGGGGCTGTGACAAAATAGCAGCCAAATAACAAGAAAAATGAGGACGATTGCAAT
>CAJMRL010000033.1 GCA_905215805.1 uncultured bacterium
GAGAAAAAGAGCCGTGAACAAAATGATTTAAAAAATCATTTTGTCACAGCTCCTCTAAATAAGCTGATCCGCAAATTTTATAGTGATTTTTTCTCCATCTGAAGCAGCAATTGTATTTTGAAAGATATCAGTCGCTTTGTCGATGAATTCTTCGGGAAATTCAAGCGATGGACTGTAGTGCGTAAGCCAGAGCCTGTCCGCATTTGCCTGTTTTGCAAGTTCTGCCGCCTCATGAAACATCATATGGCAGGTTTCTTCAGCACGTTCCTGCTTTTTTGGATCCCCATACATTCCCTCACATATAAATAAATCTGCATTTTGAGCGTGGTCAGAGATAATGGGGAGGGGACGGGTATCAGTACAGTACAGCACCTTTAGTCCTTTGCGAGCTTGTCCGAGAACCATATCGCTTGTATAGGTTACTCCGTTATATTCGGCAGACTTGTTTTTTTGAAGCGTACTCCATACACACTGAGGTACATTATTTATACGAGCCTTTTCCACATCGAATTTTCCTATGCGGTCAATTTCAAATTTATATCCCAGACATTCTACGGTGTGCCTTACATGAAAAGCGGTTATTCTGAAGCCGCTTATATCTATAACCGTCTCAGGCTCAGAAACTTCTATAAAACGTATATCAAAAGGAAGCCCGGGAGCGATTATTCTAAGAGAATTTACAACATACTCAATGCCTCTTGGACCTATAATTGTCAGCGTATCTTCACGCCCTTCATTCCCCATAGAAAGTAAAAGTCCGGGAAGTCCGCTTATATGGTCAGCGTGAAAATGAGTTATGCAAAGCACATCAATGGGCTTAAACGTAAATCCGGCTTCTTTAATTGCGACTTGTGTTCCTTCGCCGCAGTCCACAAGAATACATTTACCATTGGAACGGAAAACCGCCGATGTAAGTCGGCGGTTTTTTAACGGCATGGTGCCTCCTGTTCCCACAAGACAAACATCAAGCATTGGCAGCATCGAGAGCCTGATCGAGATCGGCTATAATGTCCTTAGCATTTTCAATACCAACACTGAATCGTACAAGATCCGGACTGACTCCGCATTCGATAAGCTGCTCGTCCGTCATCTGACGATGTGTGGTGCTTGCAGGATGAAGCGCACAGGTTCTGGCATCCGCAACGTGAGTAACGATTGCCGCAAGCTTCAGTGCATCAAGGAACTTAACAGCTGTTTCGCGTCCGCCCTTGATTCCGAATGATACAACTCCGGACGTGCCGTTAGGAAGATATTTTTCAACAAGCTCTCTATATTTGCTTGATTTAAGTCCAGGATAATTTACCCAGCTTACTCTGCTGTCCTTTTCAAGGAATTCCGCTACAGCAAGAGCATTTTCGCAATGACGCGGCATACGCAGATGCAAAGTCTCAAGACCGGTATTTAAAAGAAACGCATTCATCGGGGCAGGGGTTACGCCAAGATCGCGCATAAGCTGTGCTCTTGCTTTTGTAATGAACGCTTGGTTTCCGAAATCCTTTGCGTATACAACTCCGTGGTAGCTTTCGTCGGGAGTGGTGAACGATGGGAACTTTCCGGAAGCAGCCCAATCAAATTTTCCGCCGTCAACGATAACTCCGCCAAGTGCTGCCGCATGTCCGTCCATATATTTTGATGTGGAATGGATAATAATATCCGCACCGAATTCAAGAGGACGGCAAAGAATAGGCGTAGCAAATGTATTATCCACTATAAGCGGTACCTTATGGTCATGTGCAAGCTTTGCAAATTTTTCTATATCAAGAACATCAAGTGAAGGATTGGAGATAGTTTCTCCTAAAACTGCCTTTGTGTTGTCTTTAAATGCTTTTGCAAGTGTGTCATAATCATCATCGGGATTAACAAAAGTAGTGTCAATACCGAATTTTTTCAGGGTAACTCCCAAAAGGTTGAATGTTCCTCCGTAAACAGCCGAAGAACATATAATATGATCACCTGCTTCTGCTATAGTCATTACAGCGCAAAGGGTTGCAGCCTGACCGGCAGATGTAAGCATAGCTCCTGAGCCGCCTTCAAGATCCGCGATCTTTGCTTCAACATATCCGCATGTGGGATTAGCAAGGCGGGTATAAAAATATCCTTCTGCTTCGAGGTCAAAAAGCTTGCCCATGTAATCGGCGCTGTCATATTTATAGGTTGTGCTCTGAACTATAGGCATAACTCGAGGTTCGCCGTTCTTAGGCTTATAGCCGGATTGTATACATTTTGTTTCTATTTCCATAATCAATACTCCTTTTGTCAGTTAATTTACATTATCTATATAATAGCACATTTTGAATTTGTTTTCAATAGAAAAAAGAGATTTTATCCGAATTTATGACATAAAAACAGCCGTGCAAAATCTGCACGGCTGAAATATGATCATATTTTATTATCAATTATAATTATTCAATGATTGAAGAAACAACGCCTGAACCAACTGTTCTGCCGCCCTCACGGATAGCGAAACGAAGTCCCTCTTCCATAGCGATCGGTGTGATAAGCTCAACTGTCATATCAACGTTATCGCCAGGCATGCACATCTCTGTGCCCTCAGGAAGGCTGATTACACCAGTAACGTCAGTTGTTCTGAAATAGAACTGCGGTCTGTAGTTGTTGAAGAACGGTGTGTGACGGCCGCCTTCATCCTTTGTTAATACGTAAACGTGACCAACAAACTTTGTGTGCGGATGAACTGAACCAGGAGCTGAAAGAACCTGACCTCTCTGGATCTCTGTTCTCTGAACACCACGGAGAAGAGCACCGATGTTGTCGCCAGCCTCAGCATAGTCAAGAAGCTTTCTGAACATCTCGATACCAGTTACAACAACCTTTCTCTTTTCATCTGTCAAACCAACGATCTCAACTTCATCATTGAGCTTAAGCTGACCTCTCTCAACTCTACCAGTAGCAACTGTACCACGGCCTGTGATTGAGAAGATGTCCTCGATAGGCATAAGGAACGGAAGATCTGCTTTTCTGTCCGGAGTCGGGATGTAGTTATCTACTGCATCCATAAGATCCCAGATGCACTTGTAAGCCGGATCGTCCGGATCTGTTGATGTGCACTCAAGAACGCCGAGAGCTGTACCTGAGATTATCGGGATATCATCACCCGGGAAGTCATACTCTGAAAGAAGATCTCTAACTTCCATCTCAACGAGCTCCATAAGCTCCTCATCGTCAACCTGGTCAGCCTTGTTAAGGAATACAACGATATACGGTACGCCAACCTGACGTGAAAGAAGGATATGCTCTCTTGTCTGCGGCATCGGACCGTCAGCTGCTGATACAACGAGGATAGCGCCGTCCATCTGAGCAGCACCTGTGATCATGTTCTTTACGTAGTCAGCATGTCCCGGGCAGTCAACGTGAGCATAGTGACGCTTATCTGTCTCGTACTCAACGTGAGCTGTTGAAATTGTGATACCTCTTTCTCTCTCTTCAGGAGCCTTATCGATCATATCATAAGCCTCATACTGAGCCTGACCCTTAAGAGCCAATACCTTTGTTATAGCTGCTGTAAGAGTTGTCTTACCATGGTCAACGTGACCAATTGTACCGATGTTAACATGCGGCTTTGTTCTTTCAAATTTAGCTTTTGCCATTGGATTAATCCTCCTTAAAATAAATTATAATATAACATTATAAGACTATTGTACAATTTTTTTTAGGAAAAATCAAGTCTTTTTTGAAAATTTCCTTATAATATTTAAAAGAATATACCCAAAACAGGATAAATATCCTGTTTTGGACATATTTATTTTTAAAAATTAGTTGTTCGAGTTTCTTTCGTTCATAATTTTTTCCTGGATGGACTTCGGAACCTCGCTGTAATGTGACGGCTCCATTGTATACTGTCCACGACCCTGAGTTCTTGAACGAAGCTCTGTAGCGTAACCAAACATTTCTGAAAGCGGAACCATTGCTGTGATCTGCTGAACACCGCCGGATCTTGCTTCCATCTTCTGAATCATACCGCGGCGTGAGTTAAGGTCGCCCATAACGTCGCCCATGTATTCATCAGGCATAATAACATTAACAAGCATGATCGGCTCTTTTATAACCGGATCAGCCTTCTTCATACCTTCCTTGAACGCCATAGAAGCAGCAATCTTAAATGCCATTTCTGACGAGTCAACTTCATGGTATGAACCGTCATACAATGTAGCTCTCAAGTCAACTACATTATATCCCGCAAGAACACCGCTCTGCATAGCGCCCTGAATACCAGCGTCAACAGCCGGAATATATTCCTTCGGAATAGCTCCGCCGACAACTGCGTTTACGAATTCATAGCCAGCGCCTTCCTCAAGCGGCTCAAGCTTGAGCAATACATGACCGTATTGTCCCTTACCGCCTGACTGACGAGCATATTTATGCTCTACATTTACAGGCTTTCTTATAGCCTCTCTGTAAGAAACCTGCGGCTCGCCGACATTAGCCTCTACCTTGAATTCACGGAGAAGTCTGTCAACGATGATCTCAAGATGAAGCTCACCCATTCCGGCAATAATTGTCTGACCTGTCTCTTCATCTGTATAGGTCTTGAATGTCGGATCCTCTTCAGCAAGCTTTGCAAGAGCAATACCCATCTTTTCCTGACCAGCCTTGGTCTTAGGCTCGATTGCAACACGGATAACAGGCTCCGGGAAGTTCATCGATTCAAGTACGATCGGATGATCCTCGTCACACAGTGTTTCACCTGTTGTTGTATTTTTCAAGCCAACTGCTGCGGCAATATCACCGCTGTAGCAGCAGTCTATATCCTTACGGCTGTTAGCATGCATCTGGAGTATACGACCCATACGCTCTTTGTGACCCTTGCAGGAGTTAAGAACATATGAACCTGATTTAACGGAACCTGAGTAAACTCTGAAGTAGCAAAGCTTACCTACATATGGATCTGTAGCGATCTTAAATGCAAGTGCTGCGAAAGGTGCATCGTCTGACGACGGTCTTGTTTCTTCTTCGTTTGTCTCAGGATTAACACCCTTTATATCTTCAATATCTGTAGGAGCCGGCATATATTCGATTACAGCATCAAGAAGCATCTGTACGCCCTTGTTTCTGTATGAGGTACCGCAGAGCATAGGAACGATCTCATTAGCGATTGTAGCTTTTCTTAAAGCCTTTTTAAGATCGTCAACGCTGATCTCTTCATCACCGAGGAACTTGTCAAGAAGCTCTTCGTCTGTTTCGCATATAGCCTCTATCATGTTTGTGCGGTATTCCTCTGCTTGCTCTAACATATCCTCCGGAATATCTTCGATTCTTACATCGTTTCCGAGATCGTCATAGTATACCTCAGCCTTCATTGTCATAAGGTCGATGATACCCTTGAAGGTTTCTTCAGCGCCGATAGGAAGCTGGATCGGAACTCCGTTTGCATGAAGTCTTTCATGCACCATATCGACAACTCTGAAGAAGTCCGCACCCATGATATCCATTTTGTTTACGTATATCATTCTTGGTACGTTGTATTCGTCAGCCTGCCTCCAAACGGTTTCAGACTGCGGCTCAACTCCGCCCTTAGCACACATTACAGTTACAGAACCGTCAAGAACCTTAAGCGAACGCTGAACCTCAACAGTAAAGTCAACGTGTCCCGGTGTATCGATGATATTGATTCTGTGCTTTATGCCGGAATAAGGACCGCTCTTAGGTGCCCAGAAACATGTTGTGGCAGCGGATGTGATAGTAATACCACGTTCCTGCTCCTGCGCCATCCAGTCCATTGTAGCGGCACCGTCATGAGTTTCACCGATTTTATGGTTGATTCCAGTATAATACAGGATTCTCTCTGTAGTAGTAGTTTTACCGGCGTCGATGTGAGCCATGATACCGATATTTCTTGTATTCTTAAGTGAATATTCTCTACCCATGAGTTTGTCCTCCTTTCAATTAAGGATATATATAAATGTGAATTTCGTAATTTTATCCTTCCGCAGAAACGGAAAAATATTCGATGGTATCACAAAATACAGATTACCATCTATAATGAGCAAATGCTTTGTTTGCCTCTGCCATTTTATGAGTATCTTCACGCTTCTTTACAGCACCGCCGGTACCGTTTATAGCGTCGATAAGCTCGTTTGCAAGTCTTTCCTTCATGGTCTTTTCGTTTCTCTCTCTGGAGTAACGTGTAAGCCATCTAAGTCCGAGAGTCTGTCTTCTTTCCGGACGAACCTCCATCGGAACCTGATATGTCGCACCGCCGACACGTCTTGCCTTGACCTCGAGTACAGGCATGATATTGTCCATTGCCTCGCTGAATGCCTCGAGAGCGTCCTTGCCTGTCTTTTCCTTTACAATGTCAAACGCATCGTAAACGATCTTCTGTGCTACACCCTTCTTACCGTCAAGCATGATGTTGTTTATAAGCTTTGTCACAACCACACTGTTGTAAATCGGATCAGGTAAAATTTCTCTTTTTGCAATAAAACCTTTTCTTGGCACTTTACTTCCCTCCTTCATAGTCTGTGCGGACCCTGCATTGATCCGCGCTCATGAATATCACCGGTACTCGGAGCATTTAGCCCCGTCTGTGCTTTTCAGATATATAGTAAAAAATATAACCGATATGCACTTTGTGATAAACTAAAACTCTGCCTCAGTCTGTTTGATTATTTCTTTGCAGCCTTCGGCTTCTTTGCACCATACTTACTTCTTGACTGAAGACGTCCGTTTACGCCCTGTGCGTCGAGAGTACCTCTGATGATGTGGTATCTTGTACCCGGAAGATCTCTTACTCTTCCGCCTCTGATAAGAACAACGCTGTGCTCCTGCAGATTGTGGCCGATACCCGGAATATAAGCTGTTACTTCGATTCCGTTTGTAAGTCTTACTCTGGCGATTTTTCTTAAAGCTGAGTTAGGCTTCTTCGGTGTAGCCGTTCTTACTGCTGTGCATACGCCTCTCTTCTGCGGCGAGCTCATATCTGAAGTCTTTTTCTTTAAAGAGTTCAGGCTCTTCTGGAGAGCTGGAGCTGTAGATTTCTTTGTAGATGTCTTTCTACCGGTCTTAACCAACTGGTTAAATGTAGGCATACCGTGTTACACTTCCTTTCTAAAGATTATAAATATATATTATTACGCGTATTATACGCGGAATAATCAATAATTTTCAATAACGGCACAGCTTGCGCCGACCTCGATTCCGCACATACGGCCAAGCTCGCGCATTGTCTTTACATAAAACATTGACGCGTTAGCGTTTGAAGCGGCGGTTTCGACGGAAACTCTTATGCTGCTGTCGCAGTCCTCTGCAAGAAAAACTTTATTGACATTTCCGTTTTCAATAGCCCGCAGGGTCTGCTTCAGACCGACCGTCATATGCTGCTTATCAGCATCGGTAATCATTGAATTCCCTCCGTTAGTTATTACGTATATCTTTACACGCAATTGTTATTATATAAAAAAAACCGCGTTTTGTCAAGGCTTTTTCATAATTTGTATTGATTTTAAGGTCAAAAAACCAAATAATTTTTTGTTATTTTATTCTTTTTGATTTGTATATTTTGACAAAGGAAAAAATTTTGCTTATATGGTATAATATTAAAAAAAGTAAAAGGAGAATAGAGATGGAAAAGCCGAAAAAAATGAAAACGATGTATTTGATAAGGAGGTTTTTGCCGTATTTTAAAAAATATACGCCGATATTGATATTTGACCTTATATGCGCTTCATTTACGACAGTGTGCGACCTTGTTTTTCCTATGCTGGTGAGATATATCACAAATCTTGGTATTAATGATATTGGTGCGCTTACGGTTGAAATTATTCTTAAGGTAGGAGCGCTCTACCTAATACTTAGGATAATAGATGCAGCAGCAAATTATTATATGGCAAATACCGGACATGTTATGGGAGCAAAAATAGAAACCGATATGCGGCGAGATTTGTTTGGACATTTGCAGAAAATGTCATTTTCATATTTCGCGAATCATAAGGTCGGGCAATTGATGTCAAGACTGACCAACGACCTGTTCGACATAACTGAATTTGCCCATCACGGTCCGGAGGAAATTTTTATATGCGGGCTTAAGATAATAGTTTCCTTTATAATATTATGCAATGTTAATGTGCCTCTTACTCTGATAATGTTTGCCATTATGCCGTTTGTTATCATTTTTGTGAAATATTTCAATACAAGAATGAGAGCTAATTTTAAATCACAGCGTGTGCAGATAGGCGAAATAAATGCCCAGACGGAAGACTCGCTTTTGGGAATAAGAGTCGTAAAATCCTTTGCGAATGAGGAAATGGAAAAGGAAAAGTTTGAGGAAGGAAACACGCTGTTTTTAAAGCTCAAAAAGCTCGGATATGTATATATGGGAGGCTTTCAGTCAACAAACCGTTTCCTTGAGGGAATGATGTATTTGGTCATAATAGTCGCAGGCTCTTTGTTCATGATGAAGGGTTTTATACAGCCGGGAGATATGACGGCATATTTGCTTTATGTAGGAACGCTTTTTGCTTCTATGCGTACTATTATTAATTTTACCGAACAGTTCCAGAAGGGTATGACGGGAATAGAACGTTTCCTTGAAATAATGGATACGCCCGCCGATATTATGGAAAAGCCCGATGCGGCAGAGATGCAAAAGGCTCAGGGAAATATTGATTTTGATAATGTAAGCTTCAGCTACATAGACGATGATACGGAGATACTTTCAGGAATAAATCTTCATATAAAAAAGGGCGAAAGCGTGGCGCTGGTTGGTCCGTCCGGTGGCGGAAAGACTACTATGTGCAATTTAATACCGAGATTTTATGACGTTACAGAGGGCAGCGTAAAAATTGACGGAGTTGATGTGCGTGATGTTACGCTCAAATCGTTGCGTTCAAATGTAGGCGTTGTTCAGCAGGAGGTATATTTGTTTTCCGGAACTGTTCTTGAGAATATTTTATACGGACTTCCCGGGGCTGACCGTGATGCGGCTGTGGCGGCGGCAAAGCTTGCGGGAGCGCATGAGTTTATTGAACAGCTTCCGAACGGTTATGATACATATGTGGGTGAAAGGGGAGTTAAGCTTTCCGGCGGTCAGAAGCAGAGGATATCGATAGCGAGAGTATTTTTGAAAAATCCGCCGATCCTTATTCTTGATGAGGCTACCTCCGCTCTTGATAATGAAAGTGAAAAGCTTGTTCAGGAAAGTCTTGAAAAACTTGCAAAGGGAAGAACGGTGCTTACCATTGCTCATAGACTCACGACTGTAAAGAATGCAGATAAGATTTTGGTACTTACCAAAAACGGAATTGAAGAACAGGGAACTCATGAAGAGCTTATGAGAAAGGGAGGAATTTATGCAGGATTATACGGAATGTATGAGTAATTAAAAATTGATTGCAGAGATAAAAATAAATTGATTTATTACCGATTATATGGTATAATAATTCTATAATAAGCAGCGGAAAATCGCCGCAAAGACAATTCATTCAGAAGGAGAAGCGATATGACAGAAGAATTAAAAAAGCAAATCGAAGAATTTCGCGAAAAAACAGAGCAGTTCAGCAAAGGTGAAATAAGCGTAAAGGATTATAAGGGCTATTCCGGCAGATTTGGAAGCTATGCTCAGAAGGGAGCAAAATCCGGAATGCTGCGTCTGAGAATGGCAGGCGGCAGACTCTCCAAGGACAGATTAAAGGCGATCATTGACATATGTGATAAATATGGGATAACCCGCGCACACTGTACTACCTGTCAGACTATCCAGCTTCATGATCTTCCGCTCAATATTATAGCCGACGTTATGACGGACGCTATAGACAGCGGATTCTACACTATCGGAGGCGGAGGGGATTTCCCGAGAAACGTTATGGTTTCACCTCTCTCCGGCGTTGAAGTGGGAGAAAATTTTGATGTGTATCCTTATGCGCATGAGGCGGCAGGGTTTTTGATAGATACAATGGATGAAGTGAAGATGCCCAGAAAGCTTAAGGTATGCTTCTCAAATTCACCGGTAAATGCCGTCCATGCGACATTCCGTGACCTTGGCTTTGTGTCACGCCCGGACGGACTCTTTGACGTTTACTGCGCCGGCGGAATGGGAGCGAATCCTAAGATGGGCGTTAAGGTCGCAGAGGCTGTTGACGGAAAAAATGTTCTTTATTATATAAAGGCGATGAAGGCACTTTTCTGCAAATACGGAAATTATGAAAACCGTTCAAAGGCACGCACAAGATACATGCAGGATGTGCTCGGTGACAAGCTTAAGGACGAATTTAATGCACAGCTCCAAGAAGCAATGTCGGAAGGCGAACTTGATATAGAGGTATCTGTTCAAGAGATAACAAAGCAGGGAATAGAAGCGTCATTCAATGATCCCCGTGTTATAGCACAGAAGCAGCAGGGCTTGTATGCTGTTAAATTCCATCCTATCGGAGGACAGCTTACGCCTGATATGCTTAAGGACATATATAATGCTATAAAGGATATGGACGATGTTTCGGTGCGTGTTGCTCCCGATGAAACGATGTATATTATAAATTGTAACGGCAGCGAGGTTCAGGCGGTGCTTGAGGCAACGGAATGCGGAGCGAGAACTCCGATAGAGGAGTCTGTTTCATGTATAGGCGCGACAGTTTGTCAGCAGGGACTTCGTGATTCTCAGGGACTTTTGAGGGCAATTCTTGATGAGGTGCATAAGCATGATATTGCGCCCGATGCTCTCCCGATTATTCATATAAGCGGCTGTATGTCCTCATGCGGAACACACCAGATAGGAAAAATAGGCTTTCATGGAAAGGTAAAGCTTGTTGATAAAAAGCCCGTTCCGGGATTTACCATCAATATAAACGGCTGCGATAAGCAGGGGATGGAGCATTTCGGAAAAGAGATAGGTGTTATGGCCGCCGATGAAATCCCGGCGTTCATGGCTGAGCTTGGCGAGACTGTAACAGACAGTAAAATGAGCTATGATGAATTTGCCAAAGAGAATTCTGACAAGCTCATGGATATTATAAACAAGTATATATAAGGTTCTGTATAAACAAAGCCGCCCGCGTTAATTTGCCGGGCGGCTTTTTATTCCCTGAAATCAAATAATTTTACCGGAGAAATATCAAGCGCATCACATATATCAAAAATTACATCTAAGGATACTGCGCAGTCTGCTGTTTCGATTCGGCTCATGTGCGTGCGGCTTATGTTGATAAGCTCTGCAAGCTTTATCTGTGACAAGTTATTCGCTTTTCTGTAGTACGCTATATTCAGACCTAAATATTTATATTTTTCAACATGCTTTTTCTGCATAGCGTTTCCTCCTGTTTTATATATTATTTTATACATTTCAATGATTTTCATCAACAACATATATATTTAATTTTGTAACTTGACATGTTGCAAAAGTTGTGGTATAATGAAATAAAGCAAAAGGAAGTCTATGCCGACGGGATATTATTCAGACCTTAATATGTATAATATTCTTGTTAATTACAAATTTAAAAATAATAGGAGGATAAATCATGAGGAAAAAACTTTTGAAAACAGCTCTCGCTTTTGCGGTACTGACAGGTTCATTGGCAGCAGCGGCAGTAACAGCCTCGGCTCAGCCTGCGGAATCTGATTACGAATTTATAGTTTTGACAGGAAATAAGGTGAGCATAACAGGCTTTAATGAAGATTATGTAGGGGCAGTAGATATTCCGTCAACACTTCAGGGCTATCCTGTAGTAGATATAGCGCAAAATGCCTTCAAAAACTGCGATAATATCACGAGTGTTACTATTCCGGAGGGGATTTCAAGCATTCCATACAGGACGTTCTATGACTGTGATAATATCACTAATGTTACCATTCCGTCAAGTATAAAAAAAATAGAAGCGGAAGCTTTCTACAGCTGTGATAAACTTGCGGGGATAGCTATTCCGTCAAATGTTGAAGAAATTGGAGACAAAGCTTTTAGAGATTGTGGACAACTTGCAAATCTTTCTATTCAGCCGGGATTAAAAAAAATCGGCAATGAAGCGTTTAAGTATTGTAATGCTCTGACGCAAGTAGATATACCCGATACTGTTCTGCTTATGGGAACTTCTGCGTTTTCATGTTGCAATAACTTAAATAGTGTTAAGCTGTCTTTCAATCTTACAAGTATTAATAATGATACTTTTTTTAATTGCGGAAAATTGACAAACGTTATAATTCCCAAAAGTGTTGAAAGTATTGGAAATAATGCTTTTGGGTGGGATAATTCTCTACAAAACGTTTATTACAGCGGCAGCGAGGCGGAATGGAATAAAATATCAATAGGCGGCGGTAATAACTCAAAATTGACAGACGGAAGTGTAACGATACATTACAATTATGAATATACGCCGGTAGTAACTCCGTCAGACCCCGACCAATCCGGCGGCGACAACAATAACAACAGCGGCAGCGATAACGGCAGTAGCAATAATGGCGGCAGTAACAGCGAAAATAACAGCAGCAACGATAACAGCGGCAATAACAGCAGCAATGATAACGGCAACAGCGGAAGCAACGGCAATAACGGCAGCGGCGATACAACCGACAACGGAAGCAATAACAACGGCACTACATCTGACAATGGAAGCAACGGTACTACTACGATAATAAACAACACGACAATAAGCAACAATACGAACACCACCACAAACAATAACACAACTACAAACAACAATATTACCACCAACAATAATATCACCACTAACAACAATACGATAACAAACAACAACATCACCACAAACAACAATATCACCAATAATAACAATATTGTAAATTCGCTTGTGCTTTACATAGGAAAAACATCTGCAAGCGTATTCGGACAAAGCGTGGAAAATGACGTTGCTCCTGTTGTAAGAAATGACAGAACAATGCTTCCGGCAAGATTCGTAGCTGAAAATCTCGGTGCATCGGTAGCGTGGGATCAGGCAGCACAGCAGGTTACTATCACAAAGGGAGATACTGTAATAGTTATAACTATAGGCTCGACTGTTGCATACGTGAACGGTCAGGCTCAGACGCTTGACAGTCCTGCATTTATCGAGAATGACAGGACATACACGCCTGTAAGATTTATTGCGGAAAATCTTAACGCTGACGTTGGCTGGGATCAGGCGGCTCAGCAGGTCACCATTACCCCTAAAAGCGAATAACGCAGATTATTTAGATCTCCATAAAAACAGTAACTAAAAAATTAAAGGGAAAGAATTTAACAACATAATTCTTTCCCTTTAATTATACTCTGCTAAAATAAATCATTATGACTTCCTGTTCGGGTTAATGATAAAGTAATCATATCATTCTCTTTTTTGTAAATCAAAAGCCAATCGGGAGTAATATGGCATTCACGATGCCCGGTATATTCCCCTTTTAGTGCATGGTCGTTATATTTTTCTGGTAAAGTTTTTTCCTCTCTCAACAAAGTTAAAACTTCCTCGAATAAAGAAATATTATATCCACGCCTTATAACTAATTTAAAATCTTTTTTAAATCTTGATGAGTACCTGACTTTAAGCATTTAAATCCCTCATAAGTTCATCCACATCATCATAAGCCTTGCTCATGTTCCTGTTGTTGTTTACATCATCAATTGCAGCAAGCGTTTCCGCGTTTGGAACATCTACAGCAAGCTCAAAGGGGATTTTACCAAGTCTTACAGCCTGCCTGCAAAATACACCAATTGCAGTTGACATATTAAGTCCCAAAGCAGCAAATAACTCATCAGCTTGAGCTTTTAATTCTTTATCTATACGAATTGTAACATTTGTTGTTGCCATAAAACCAACTCCTTCTTTATTAGTATATTCATTATAGCACATTTTATGTGCGTTGTCAATCATTTGCACATTGATTTTAAGGGGTTTTAAAATACTTTGCAGTCAAGCAATCTATTTATAAAATATCACCTCATATCGCATGTATTATCTAAAATACTTATCATTCAATTTCCTGTTCCAATAAATCAAATTCTTCTGAATCAAAAAATTCTGCTAAAGATATGTCTAAGCCATCACAAAGCTTTTTTATTAAAACAATGGAAATGTTATGTCTTTTGCTGTCAAGCATACTGTATACGCTTGAAGGAGTGACGCCGGATATTACAGCAAGCTCATTCATTTTAATATTGCGTTCACTACATATGTTTTTGAATCTTTCAACAACAGCATTTTTAACTCCCATAGAAATCGCCTCCGGAAGTTATTGTATAATTTTCTACGTATACACGTATACGCACTTGCGTAATCAGAAAAATTTTGATATAATACTAACATACGCAGATGCGTATGTTAGCATACATATAGGAGTGAATATTTATGATTGTAACGTTTTGCGGGCATGGAAAAGAAGAATATGGTAAAGAAATACAGAAAAAGTTATATGAAACCATTGAAGCTTTGATAAAGTATGGAGCCGATGAATTTTTGCTTGGAGGATACGGCAATTTTGATTTAATGGCAGCTCAAGTTGTAAGAACGCTTAAAGAAAAATATCCGCATATAAAATCTGTGCTTGTTGTTCCCTACATTTACAGGGGATTTGATGCGAATTTATATGACCGTTCAGAATACCCGCCTATTGAGAATGTGCCAAAAAGATTTGCCATTTTGAAAAGAAATGAATGGATGGTCAGAAAAGCTGATGTATTGGTTGCATATGTAGCACATGAATGGGGAGGTGCAGCAAAAACTTTTAAATATGCCGTACGAAGAAATAAATACATTGTGAACCTATTTGAATTTTATTAAAACAGTGACTAATATAATATAGAATCTAACGGGAAAATTCAGAAACGCATAAAACAGAAAATGTGCCGCTTTTTAATGCGGCACACCTGCTTATTTGATTTTAAGCGTCTTAAGATATGCTTTTGTTTCAGGTAAAATACGGTTGCTTTCAACAGCCTTCTGTATTGCTTTATTATGTGTCCATTTATCAAGCTTGCATTGTGTAAAATAAGATATAACGCGGTCATACTGCTTAGCAAGAGCGGTTGCAAAATACCATGCGATCATCATGTTTACATAATATTCCTCGGAATGAACCGAAGCCGCAAGCTGAGGATATTCATCATTAAAATTATCATCCAGATAAAGACTCATAAGCATACCTATAGCATAGCGTATAGTGTATGGGTGAGAAGAATTTATCCATTGCTGGATATTTGTGATAAGCTTGTCCGTATTTTTTTTAAAGATTTTGGGCGAATACGTATCGCAGGTCGCCCAGTTGTCTATATACGGCAAGAATCGCTCTGTTTCTTCAATTGCTTTATCATAATCCTTGATTCCTTCTATAATAAAAGCATGAAGATTATTTTCCTCGTAATATTCATGGGGTAGATTTTTTATAAATCCATCGGCTTCCGGCGTTTTTGCGAATTCTTTTGCAAATTTGCGCAGCACAGGAGTGCGGATGCCTATGATTTTATCAGGGTCTATATTAGGAATAAGCTTAGCATGAAAGCTTTTGTATTTTTCATCGCGCAAATCAAACAGCTGCTTTTGTAAATCTGTCATGTTAATCACCTCGTATTTTGCGGAATTTTTGTCCATAAGATATATTATCTCAACCTGTCGGCCTGTTTCGTGTCGCAACGTCATGGAACTCAAAATACATCGGACTATGGCGTGACTGTGTAAATTCAAACATTACGCCGTCAGCGTTGTATGTTGAGTTACTTACTACTGCAACGCAGTTACAGCCGTTAAGCTCCATATACTGTTCATCCTTTTCTATTATTTGTTCGACGGTAAAAATACGTTTTGTAGTAACTATGCTGACATTAAGCACATTCTCAAGGTATTCGTATATTGAATATTGAGCTATTTCTTGAGTAAGGTTAGTTACAATATCTTTTAGAAAATAATTATGATCAGTTATAAGCGGTTTACCGTTTATATAACGTACTCTTTGTATATAATATATTTCTTTGCCGACCTCAAAGCCTGTTCGGCGGCGGATTCTTTCATCAACGGTAAGTTCAGAAAAGAGAATGACCTTTGTTACTATATCGAGATGGTTTCTCTTTGCCGCTTCGGTGAAAGACTCTATGCTTCCTATTATAAAATGCTGCTTGTTTTGAGGCTCAAATATCACTCTTACGCCCTTGCCGCGTATGGATTGGACATAGCCGTCTGATGCGAGCGTACTCAATGCACGCCTTACGGTGTTTCGTGAACAGGAAAATTCCTCAGCGAACTCATTTTCTGAAGGAAGGAGCTGCTGAAAATCATATTCAAAAGTTTCTATCCTTTGCTTTATTACTTGATATATTTTTAAATATTTGCTTTTTGGCATATATACCACGCTCCATTGATGTTTAAACAAGTACAAAAATATTATATATTATTTTTTTGCCAAAGTCAATACATAATTTTTAAGAAGTATGAGCATGATTTAACCGAAACACTGTATCAAAAAAGAAATTCAAAATTTGTTAATAAAAAATTTAAAAACTGCTTGACAAACTTGTTTAAACATGTTATAATTCAATTAAGTTAAAGCTTGTTTAAACAAGTAAAATAATTTAAAGAGAGGAGAACAAAAATGGGAAAATTCGTATCACAAAGCGAAGAACTGCTGAAGCTGATCGGAGGAAAAGAAAATATTTCGGCAGTATCACATTGCGTAACAAGACTAAGATTTGTACTTAATGACCAGTCTAAGGCAGATGTGAAAGGGATTGAAAAGGTTAAAGGAGTAAAGGGAACATTTACTCAGGCAGGACAGTTCCAGATCATTATCGGTCAGGATGTTCAGGAATTCTACAATGATTTCACGGTGGTAGCAGGCGTAGAAGGGGTTTCAAAGGATGCAGTAAAGAGCGCAGCAAAAAAGAATCAGAATCCATTGCAGAAAATAATGTCCACCTTGGCAGAAATTTTTGCGCCGCTCATTCCGGCTCTTATTGTCGGAGGTCTTATATTGGGCTTCAGAAATGTTATAGACTCGATAGAGTTTTATGACGGAGGTCTTACTATTGTAGATAAATATCCGTTCTGGGCCGGAGTTGACCAATTCCTATGGCTTATAGGCGAAGCGGTATTCCATATGCTGCCGGTCGGAATATGCTGGTCTGTTACCAAAAAGATGGGTACGACGCAGATACTGGGAATCATACTTGGTCTTACGCTTGTGTCGGGACAGCTTTTGAATGCGTATTCTGTTGCGACAACAGCAGCAGCGGATATTCCAAAATGGGATTTCGGATTTATACAGGTAAATATGATAGGATATCAGGCTCAGGTAATACCGGCTATTCTTGCGGGATTATGTCTGTCATTTCTTGAGAAATTCTTTACAAAAATATGTCCTAAGGTCGTTTCTATGATAGTTGTGCCGTTTTTCTCGTTGCTTATAGCGGTTATGGCGTCACATTTCATTTTGGGACCGATCGGATGGAAGATAGGTTCGTGGATTTCAACAGGTGTTCACGCCGGACTTACATCGTCTGTAAGAGCGTTGTTTGCGGCGGTATTCGGATTCTTCTATGCACCGCTTGTTATTACAGGTTTGCACCATATGACAAATGCTATAGATACGCAGCTTGCAAATGATTTCGGCGGTACTATCCTTTGGCCGATGATAGCGCTTTCAAATATAGCTCAGGGTTCGGCTGTACTTGCTATGATAGTTTTACAGAGAAAAAATGCAAGAGCGCAGGAAATATCGGTTCCGGCTTGTATATCATGTTATCTTGGAGTTACGGAGCCGGCTATATTCGGTGTAAATATTAAATATATGTTCCCGTTTATATGCGGAATGATAGGCTCATGTCTGGCGGCGGTCGTATCTGTTTCGAGCAATGTAATGGCGAATTCGATAGGCGTAGGCGGTATTCCCGGAATACTTTCAATACAGCCTCAATATATGCTTATGTTTGCTGTTTGTATGCTGATAGCGATAGTTGTACCTTTTGTTCTTACCTATATCGTAGGCAAGAAGAAACTCAGCCGTGAGGATATATATGGTGAAGAGGAAGAAAGCCCGGCAGAGAATACTGTATCTACTGCATCAAATGCAGTAAAGAAGACATCGCCGGCATTGGCAGCTGTAGCAGCTCCTCTTACCGGTAAGGTAATACCGATTGAGGATGTGAACGACGGTGTATTCTCAGAAAAAATCTTGGGAGACGGAGTTGCGATAGAGCCTGAAACAGATGTACTCATTGCTCCCTGTGATGCAAAGGTATCGAATGTGGCGGATGAGAGCTTCCATGCGTGCGGATTGACTCTTGCAAACGGAATGGAACTGCTTATGCATATAGGCTTGGATACTGTCAATATGAAGGGCGATGGCTTTAAGCCTCTCGTAAAGGAAGGCGATGTTGTAAGAAAGGGACAGCGTCTTATAGAATTTGACCCGGAAAAGATAAAGAAAGCGGGACATCCTACGGTTACTATGATTGTTGTATGTGATAACGGCAGTGCGGAAACTGTAGAGTTCCATACGGGAATACATGCAGAGGCAGGTAAAACCGAGATTATAACTATGTCTTAAGGAGTGATTTCAATGCGCAGTTTTGCGAAGAGCGCGGTATATCAGATTTATACCAAATCATTTATGGATTCAAACGGTGACGGAATAGGAGATATCAGCGGAGTAGTGGGAAAGCTTGATTATTTAAAGGAGCTTGGTATTGATTATATATGGATGACGCCGTTTTTCTGTTCGCCGCTTAATGACAACGGATATGATATTTCGGATTATTATAATATAGATCCGGTGTTCGGAACTATGGAGGAGCTTGAGGAGCTTATAAAAGAGGCGGATAAACGGGGTATAGGTCTGATGTTTGATATGGTATTTAATCATACTTCAACGCATCATGAGTGGTTTAAAAAGGCTCTTTCCGGTGACGAGAAATATATGAATTATTATATCTTCAAGGATCCTGTGGACGGACACGAGCCGACAAACTGGGTATCCAAATTTGGCGGCAATGCATGGGAGTATGTTCCGTCTCTCGGAAAGTACTATTTGCATCTTTTTGATGTATCACAAGCAGATTTAAACTGGGAGAATCCTCAGGTAAGAGAGGAAATGAAAAACATTCTTCGCTTTTGGAAAAAGAAAGGGATCAAAGGCTTTCGCTTTGACGTTATAAACCTTATTTCCAAGCCTGATGTTTATGAGAATGATTATGAAGGTGACGGCAGACGTTTTTATACGGACGGTCCGAGAATTCATCAATATATACGTGAGCTTGTAGAAGACAGCGGGATTGATGGAATGGTCACGGTGGGAGAGATGTCTTCCACCAGCATAGATAACTGTATCGGATATTCAAATCCGGACAACCATGAGCTGGCAATGGTGTTTAATTTTCACCATTTAAAGGTGGATTATAAAAACGGTGATAAATGGGAGCTTGCAAAACCTGACATTGTGAAGCTTAAAAAACTCTTCAACGATTGGCAGACAGGAATGCAGGAGGGCGGCGGCTGGAACGCTAACTTCTGGTGCAACCATGATCAGCCCAGAGCAGTATCAAGATTTGGAGATGACAAGAATTACAGAGAGCGCAGCGCAAAAATGCTTGCAACGGCTACTCATATGCTCAGAGGCACTCCGTATGTTTATCAGGGTGAGGAAATAGGTATGACAAATACTGATTTTACTTCAATAGATCAGTATAAAGATGTTGAAAGTCTGAATTATTATAATATCATGCTTGAAAACGGGAAGTCACCGGAGGAAGCGCTTCATATCATAAACGAACGCTCAAGAGATAACGGACGTACTCCGATGCAGTGGGATACTTCGGAAAATGCCGGATTCTCTAAGGGTGAGCCTTGGATAGGCGTGAATGGAAATTACAAGGAAATTAATGCACAGGAGCAGGTTTCAAGAACGGATTCGGTTTTTGCGTATTATAAAAAGCTTATTGAACTCAGAAAGAAATATGATGTTATTGCCGATGGAGATTTCAGTATGTTAGAGGATACTCCGGAGGAGATATTTGCTTATGAGCGCATATTAGGAGATGAAAAACTTCTTGTGCTTGTGAATTTTTCCGGCAGAGAAGAGAAGCTTTATAAAGACATAGATGTCAGCGGCTATGAGCTGCTTATTTCCAATACAGATACACCCGCCGTAATTAGGCTTAACAGTCTTAAGCCGTATGAGGCGCTGGTATATTATAAAAGGGACAGGATTTGATTCGTATACCAATATGAAAATGCCTGATCTCATGTGCCTTTTTAGGCATATAAGAATTTTCCCATCAAAAAGGGGCTGTGACAAAATAGCAGCCAAATAACAAGAAAAATGAGGACGATTG
>CAJMRL010000034.1 GCA_905215805.1 uncultured bacterium
CCCACCCCGAATGGGATGAGCTTTGGCATAGCGAGGGCTGTTTTTTTACAGCCCCTTTTAAACATTATTTCTTTCTTGCGGCAGCCTTTGCACGCAGATCCGTTTTTAAGATTCGCTTTCTCATCCTAAGATGCTTTGGAGTAACCTCTAAAAGTTCATCCTCCGCTATAAAGTCAAGACACTGCTCGAGACTCATTTCCTTCGGCGGAACAAGCTTTAATGCGTCATCTGATCCGGAAGCTCTTGTATTTGTCGCATGCTTTTTCTTGCACACATTTACCGTAATATCCTCCTGACGCGAGCTTTCCCCGACAATCATTCCCTCATATACCTTAACGCCGGGACCAACAAAAAGAGTACCTCTTTCCTGCGCATTATACAATCCATAGGTAATGGTCTCTCCATTCTCCCATGCTATAAGCGTACCTCTTGAGCGACCATGAAAATCACCCTTATACGGCTCATAGCATTCAAGTATACTGTTTACGATAGCCGTACCCTTAGTTGCGGTAAGGATCTCACTCCTAAAGCCTATAAGTCCTCTCGAAGGAATAAGGAATTCCAATCTCGTATAGCTCTGTGCTGTAGGCTCCATATTCGTCATCTCGCCCATTCTGTTTACAACCGTATCCATAACCACTCCGGTATAATCGGTAGGAACATCGACGGTAAGACGTTCTATTGGCTCACACCGTTTTCCGTCAATTTCCTTGTAAATTACAACTGGATTTGATACCTGAAATTCATATCCCTCACGGCGCATATTCTCAATAAGAACCGATAAATGCAGTTCTCCTCTTCCCGAAACCGTAAATGCCTCGGTAGTATCCGTTTCCTCTACTCTAAGACTTACATTTGAATCCAGCTCTTTAAAAAGTCTGTCACGAAGATGTCTCGAAGTAACAAATTTACCATCTTGTCCGGCAAACGGGCTGTCATTTACACTAAACGTCATTGATAAAACCGGATCATCGATCTTCACAAACGGAAGCGGTTCCGGATTATTGGCATCACAAACCGTTTCTCCTATATTAATATCCGAAATACCAGAAATGGCAACCACATCTCCGGCCCCCACTTCATCCGTCACACCTTTGTTAAGTCCTTCAAATGTATAAAGCTTTGTTGCCTTAGCATGACCAATCTTTCCATCATGACGGCAGATAGATAATGACATTCCGGTTTTTATAACTCCTCGCTGTATTTTTCCTACTGCGATACGACCCGTGTAATCATCATAATCTATATTTGAAACAAGCATCTGGAACGGTGCGTCATCATCACAGTCCGGACAAGGAATATAATTTACAATCAGCTCAAACAAATCCCTAAGATCCTTCTGCGGTTTTTCGGGATTATATTCAGCCGTTGCCCATCCGTCACGACCCGACGCATAAATAACAGGAGTATCGAGCTGCTCCTCTGTAGCTCCCAAATCTATAAACAGCTCCAACACCTCATCAACCACCTCATATGGTCTTGCATTAGGACGGTCTACCTTATTTACAACAATAATAGGCTTCAAATTCAAAGCCAGAGCCTTTGAAAGCACAAACCTTGTCTGCGGCATACAGCCTTCAAACGCATCTACAAGCAATAACACGCCGTCAACCATTTCCAGTCCGCGTTCGACCTCTCCTCCGAAGTCTGCATGTCCGGGAGTATCTATTATATTTATTTTCACACCATTGTAATAAAGCGATGTATTCTTAGCAAGAATTGTAATACCTCTTTCTCTCTCAAGGTCATTGGAATCCATGACTCTTTCCTCTACCGCCTCATTCTCACGGAATGTTCCGCTTTGCGCAAGCATTGCGTCAACCAAAGTTGTCTTTCCGTGGTCAACATGAGCTATAATTGCAATATTTCTTATATTTTCACGTTTCTGCATCTCTAACTAAACCTCTAATCTTAATAGTTTATCTCATTATTAATCCATTATCTATTATATACTTAATCCTACTTAATTACAATATTTTTTGTACAAAAACGGAATTATATACAAAAAAAACTCATTTTTTCTCACACTTATCGTGAATTGTAGGGCTGTATCTAAAGCATATTCTTTAAGCTCTCAGCCGAAAATAATTCATTAAACATCAATTCATCATATAAAGCATCAAGATTTTCCTGCGAGTGCTCAAGTTCCGATGAGAATAGTCTTGAATTTTCTATTCTGTCATTTAAAGTAAAATCCTTCGTCCCGGCAATTACCGCCATATCCAGCTCGCGTATCATTATATAAGACGCTGCTGCAAGCCTTACCTTCGCAAGTGCATCATAATCATACATAGCCTTTATATAATAACGGTGTATGA
Organism: uncultured bacterium; assembly: GCA_905215805.1. Lineage (GTDB taxonomy): Bacteria > Bacillota > Clostridia > UBA1381 > UBA1381 > UMGS1958. The sequence goes on from CAJMRL010000034.1 coordinate 2,319, forward strand.
AGTAGACCAGCAGCTTTTCATAGTCTCTTTCATCTGTTTTTATATTCAGCAATCTATACACTCTTATATAATCCTCTTCTGAATTATGAAGCAGCTCCTTTGTACGGTGCAAAATTTCATGCCATTCTTCATTTCTTGCATTGAGAGAATCAAAAAAATCTATAATCTCTAAAACTGCGCTATTGTATTTTTTATCTAACCTCTCTTTTATTTCTATACTTATATTATTAAATTCAAATTGATTTTTATTTATGCTCTGCTGTATAATACCTGCATAATCCAAAGCTGCGCAAAGCCTTGCATTTACAGAATAATTTCTGTTTTGCAAAATTCCAAATAAAACTTCCCGCGAGCTTATAAGCATGTTATATAAATCCTCATCATTATCCTCAGCTTCACCTTCAATATTTTCATCAATAAAGCTTACAGGATTTTTATCAGAAAATATTATCCGCCCCGCTTCCTCACACGACAAGCCTATCCCTTTTTCAATAATATCCCCAAACTGCTCGGCATATCGCGGATATTCCTTACAAACCGTACACAGTTTATCCTCTCCCATGCTTATATGAATCTCACACAAATTATTGTTGTTTAAAAACGGACATCTATTTCCATTCATTTTAAATGTATAGCATCCATCCTCATCGCAATAAATCATCTCTCGAAGCCTATTCCCTATCTCGCCTTCCGTTTCCATATATGTATCCCGGCTGTCCTCATCTATATCTATTCCCCATCCGATGCAGCAATTATGCCTGCATTTCTCCCCTATACAATTAAATTCCCTATAATAATCAGGTATTCTCAATATCATTATACCATCTCCATTATTTTTAATGCTTTAATTATATCACAAACCTTTAAATTTGTCATTAAAATACTTGACTTAGCATTATAAAAAATATATAATATTAAATATCAATTGAAAACTGATATGCCTGCGGAAAGGAGTAATATGCTTTATGCAAAAAATGCTTTTTCTTTTTAACCCTCGTTCTGGTAAAGCTCAGCTGAAAAATCATCTTTTAGAAATTATTGATATATTTACAAAAGCAGGATATGAAGTAACAGCACGTCCCACTCAGCGAAATAACGATGCTTATGAATATGTAAAAATACATGCGCCCGCTTTTGATAGGATTGTTGTCAGCGGCGGCGACGGTACTCTAAACGAGGCCGTACGAGGAATAATGGAAATTCCCGAGGAACATCGAAGGCCTATAGGCTACATTCCAACCGGCACTACCAATGATTTTGCTTCCAATCTCGGAATTCCAAAGGATATGCTCGAAGCTGCACGCATTGCAGTAAACGGGAATACAAGAAATGTTGATATAGGTACATTTAATGGCAGAACCTTTAATTATGTAGCCGCATTCGGCGCTTTTACCGATATATCATATGAGACACCTCAGGAAATAAAAAATATATTTGGGCAGGCTGCATATCTTATGGAGGTCGTGAAAAAGCTCTCGCCCATAGAAAAAGTATTTGTAAGCTTCAACGGCGGCGGTATTGTCAGAAAAGGATATTATGCCGTATGTCTGATCCTTAATTCCTCGCATGTCGCCGGAGTCAAGCTTAATGATTACTATTCTGTAGATATCAATGACGGTGAATTTGAGGTTGCACTTATAGAAAAGCCCGAAAATCTTATTAAGCTGAGTCAGAGTATTTCTGCCATTGTACAAGGAAAATCCTCCGGTCCGGGATTCGAGGTAATAAAGGCATCGGAAATAACGATCGAAACCGACAGACCTGTAAAATGGACGCTTGACGGCGAATTTGGAGGAGAGGTCTCAAAAGCCAATATAGGAGTTTTAAAAAGCGCCGCCGTTTTTATCGGAAAGTAATATTAAACCAATAAATACAAAAACCGCTGCACAGATCGCAGCGGTTTTTGTATTACCGACAAAATCTATAGACATTGTCCTCTTATTTCATTGCTATAGCTTCCTTAGCCTTTACTATAATATTCTCGGCGGTAAGACCATATGCCTTAAATAATTCTGCAGGCTTTCCGGAGCAGCCGTATCTGTCTGTTCCTATAATCTTTACCGGGCAAGGCGCATTGGCACATACAACCTCTGTCACCGCAGAACCAAGACCTCCCATTATATAATGCTCTTCAGCTGTTACAATAGCGCCTGTTTCCTTTGCGGCATTTATGATGATTTCTTCATCAATAGGCTTAATTGTATGAATATTAATAACTCTGGCGTTTATTCCCTCTGCTGCAAGCGCGTCGGCGGCCTTTAAAGCTTCTTGTACCATAAGACCTGTAGCTATAATTGAAACATCTTTTCCGTCCTTAAGCTGTACTCCCTTGCCAAGCTCAAATTTATAATCCGCCGGATTTACATCCTCAACAGCCAAACGTCCAAATCTCATATAAACCGGTCCGTCATGCTCAATAGCCGCTTTTACAGCAAGCTGAGCCTCTATGTCATCAGCCGGATTTATTACAACCATTCCAGGTATAGTTCTCATCAGCGCCATATCCTCGAGACACTGATGCGACGCTCCGTCCTCGCCGACAGAAATACCTGCATGAGTCGCTCCTATTTTTACATTAAGATGCGGATAGCCTATAGAATTTCTTACCTGCTCAAATGCTCTTCCCGCAGCAAACATCGCAAAAGTAGAGGCAAACGCAATTTTTCCGCAAGTCGCAAGTCCCGCAGCGACACACATCATATCCGCTTCAGCAATACCGCAGTTTATAAATCTTTCCGGGCATACCTTTTTAAATGTATCTGTTTTGGTTGACTTTGAAAGATCCGCATCCAAAACAATAACATCGGGATTATCAACGCCGTATTTCACCAGCGCATTACCATAAGATACTCTTGTAGCTGTCTTTGCCATTACAATCTCGCCTCCAATTCTGCTATTTGCGCATCCAATTCAGCTATTGCCTGTGCATACTGCTCATCATTCGGTGCGCTTCCATGCCAAGCCGCCTGATTCTCCATAAAGGATACATTCTTTCCTTTCACTGACTTCATTATAATTGCTGTCGGCTTTCCCTTACATTCCTTTGCAGCCTCTATAGCATTGTAAAGCTCATTGAAATCATGTGCGCTTGAATGAATTACATTCCAACCAAAAGCCTCAAATTTTTTATCTATCGGCGTGGGGTTCATAACCTTTGTTATATCTCCGTCGATCTGAAGACCGTTGTTGTCAATAAAGATAGTGTAATTATCCAGCTTATAATGCGGAGCAAACATTGCCGCTTCCCATACCTGTCCTTCTTCAAGCTCTCCGTCGCCTAATATTGAATATACTCTGTAATCCTTTTTATCAAGCTTTCCGGCAAGAGCCATGCCTGCGCCCACGCATACTCCCTGTCCAAGCGAGCCTGTTGACATATCAACTCCCGGAACCTTTACCATATCCGGATGTCCCTGAAGATAGCTGTCAATATGTCTGAAACCCGGAATATCCTCTACCGGAAAATATCCCCTTTCCGCAAGCGTTCCGTACAAAGCCGGCGCGGTATGTCCTTTAGAGAGAACAAAGCGATCTCTATCCGGATCCTTTGGATTCTTGGGGTCATTCTTCATTACCTCAAAGTAAAGAAGCGTAAGTACATCAGCGATAGAGAGCGAACCTCCCGGATGACCGGATTGAGCGCTGTGAACTGCTGTAAGAGCATTCTTGCGAACTCTGTTAGCAATTATTGAAAGCTCAATAACTCTTTTTTCATCCATTTTTATAACTCCTCCTTAAAATTTAGTAGGCCGGACCTCCGTCCGGTCAATTATGATTTATATAGAATTACTCTATAATCTTTTCATATGCGGCATTCAAGATTTCTTCAAGCCGCTCCTTCTCTCCCTTTAAATAAACATAGCCGATCAATGCCTCAAAGCCTGTCGCATGACGGTAATCAACTAAGCTTGCGTTTTTTGCCGTCGTATGTGATTTGGAATTTCTTCCTCTTTTGTATATATTGATCTCTTCCTCGCTTAACATATCCATTATCCCATGTATAATTTTGCACTGGGCCTGAGCTTTTACAAATTTCACAGCATGGACATGCAGCTGATGCACCGGCATATCCGGATGCTCCGCAATAAGCCTTGTTCTTATATACACATCATAAACAGAGTCACCTATATATGCAAGCGTAAGCGGAGCCATCATATTCGGCTGTTTTGAAAGCTTTTCAATCAATTCCATATTATTCTGCAAAGCTCCACTGAACGCCATTCGGAGTATCCTTTAAAACTATATTCATCTCCTTAAGCTTATCTCTTATCTCATCAGCTTTTGCCCAATTCTTTTCCTGTCTTGCCTTATTTCTCTCCTCAATAAGCGCTTCTATTTCATTATCTATAGATTTCTTTGTCGATTTAGTAAATAATCCCAAAACATCTCCAAGCTCATGTATTAAATCAAGAGTCTTCTGTATTGCATCCTTTGAATTCTGCGCCGAAAGCTCTGTATTTGCATAATATACAATATCAAATATTGCCGCGATAGCTCCTGCTGTATTCAAATCATCATCCATCGCATCCATATATTTTTGCTTAAATTCATCAAGCTTTTTATAGACCGCCTCATCTGTATCAGCGGTCTGAGCCGCATTTTCCAATAAAAACTCAAGATTTTCTATACAGGTATAGACTCTCTCAACCGCAGATTTTGCCTGATCCATAAGCGTATCCGCAAAGTTTATCGGATTTCTGTAATGAGCGCTCAGCATGAAAAATCTGATGACCTCACTATCATATTTCTTTCTTATATCTCTTACGGTAAAGAAATTTCCTAACGACTTGCTCATCTTCTGATTATTTATATTTATATATCCGTTGTGCATCCAGTAATGAGCAAACGGTTTCCCATTTGCGCATTCACTCTGAGCAATCTCATTCTCGTGATGCGGAAATATAAGATCCTGTCCGCCGCTGTGCAAATCTATCGTTTCTCCGAGATATTTATTCGCCATAGCCGAGCATTCTATATGCCAGCCCGGACGCCCCATTCCCCATGGGCTTTCCCATGCAGGCTCACCGGGCTTCTGTGCTTTCCATAATGCGAAGTCCATAGCGTCACGCTTATGCTCGCTGACATCAATTCTTGCTCCCGCCTCAAGGTCCTCAAGCGGCTGTTTTGAAAGCTTTCCGTATTCTCTGAATTTTTTTGTTGAAAAATAGACACTTCCGTCACCCTCATAAGCATAGCCTTTATCAACAAGCTTTTTTACTATATCAATAATTGCATCTATATTTTCCGTAGCTTTGGGATGTATTGTAGCCTCATGAATTCCAAGAGCATGAGAATCCTCAAAATATTCCTTTATAAACCTGTCGCCGAGATCTTTTACTGTAATACCCTCGTCATTAGCTCTTTTTATCATCTTATCATCTATATCAGTAAAATTCTGCACAAAAGTTACCTTATATCCCAAATACTCAAGATAACGTCTCATAGTATCAAAAATAATAAACGGTCTTGCATTTCCTATATGGAAATAATCATATACTGTAGGACCGCATGAATACATTTTTACGTTATTTTTATCCATCGGGATAAATTCTTCCTTCTTGCGTGTAAGGGTGTTATAAATCTTCATTGCTTAATCCAACTCTCTATCCAATAATTTTCCTATACCTGTAATATTATATCGCATTTTAACAAAAAAAACAAGAGGTTTATAAAAAAAATGTTAAAATATTAATGATAGCTGCTAATATACGCCTATTATATTTAAATGCCAATAAAAAATATATGCTTTGTATATAAAAAAGATGAGGGAAAGCTATTGCTTCTCCCCCATCTAAAGCAGATTTACACAATTTTTAAGATCACATCGCCCTTATCCACATTGCCGGATGCCACAAGCTTGACCGAGCTGTAGTCATCACTGTTGCATACCACAACAGGAGTCACAGTCTTATATCCGGCTTTTCTTATTGCATCTATATCAAAGCTTATAAGAAGGTCTCCCTTTTTAACACTGTCACCCGTTGAAACATGGGCTGTAAAGTGTTCGCCGTTCAGCTTTACTGTATCCATGCCTATGTGCATAAGAAGCTCTACGCCATCCGCTGTTGACATTCCGACAGCATGTTTTGTGTCAAATAAATTATCTATTACACCATCTGTGGGAGCATAAAGCTTTCCGTCTTCCGGTTCTATCGCTGCGCCCAATCCAAGCACTCCGCTCGAAAAAGCTTCATCCTCAACATTTTCCAATGGTATCACTTTTCCTTTTAGCGGCGAGAATATATTTACATCCGCATTATGAGTCTCTTTATTTGTTTTCTCTTCCTTCTGCTCCTGTTCTGATCCATCACCCATCGGTACCATATCCGTTCCGGCAGGCAGTTTTTCCACAAAATCTTCAAGACGTGACTTTATAACAGACACCTGAGGTCCATATATGACCTGTATGCCGTTGCCCTTATGGATAACTCCCGATGCACCGCTGGATTTAAGCATAGCATCCTGAACCTTTTTCTCATCTATAACCGTTACCCTAAGTCTTGTAGCACAGCAATCGAGGTCAGAAATATTTTTAACTCCGCCCAGACCATTTACTATGAGCGCGCTTGTCATATCCGCCGCAGACATTGACGCTCCTTCCTTTCTTGCATTGACGTCTGATCTTGTATAAAGCTTCGGTTCTTCATTGTCCGCTTCTCTTCCGGGTGTTTTATATTTAAATTTCTTTATCATAAAGCTGAATACCAGATAATACAAAACAAAATATACAACACCTACTATTACTATCCAAATCCAATGTGTCTTTGCATTTCCCTGTAAAATGCCGAACAGCGTCATATCTATAAGTCCGCCGGAAAACGTCATTCCAACTCCTACCTTAAATATGTGCATAAGCATATAGGAAAGTCCCGCCAATACACAATGAACGGCATACATTAACGGTGCGACAAATATAAATGTAAACTCCAGCGGCTCCGTAATACCTGTGATCATAGACGTAAGCGCTGCGGAGATCAGCAAGCCTCCCACTATCTTTTTCTTTTCCGGTCGTGCGCATTTATACATTGCAAGAGCAGCTCCGGGAAGTCCGAAAATCATGAACGGGAATTTTCCTGCCATAAATCTCGTTGCTTCTACAGAGAACTCTGTTGTAGACGGAGATGCAAGCTGAGCAAAGAAAATATTCTGCGCACCTTGTATAAGCGTACCGTCTACTACCATTTCTCCACCCACTCCGGTCTGCCAGAACGGCATATAGAAAACATGATGAAGTCCAAACGGTATCAGTGCTCTTTCTATTATTCCGTAAATCCAAGTTCCTGCATAGCCTGATGACAAAACCAGTCCGCCGAGCTTTGAAATTCCCAGCTGAACCACCGGCCAAATGAAGAACATTATAATACCAACTATCAAATACACAATACTCGAAATAATCGGTACAAACCTTGTTCCGCCAAAAAATGACAAGACCTGCGGGAGCTGTATTGCATAAAACCTATTATGCAAAGCCGCCACTCCCAAACCGACAATTATACCTCCGAATACACCCATCTGAAGAGTTGTTATTCCCAATATCTGAGTTGTGGAGTTTGCCGCCATTGCTTCAACTCCGCCCCGCGCGCTTATAAGAGCGCTTATCGCTGTATTCATTATCAGATAGGCTATCGCTCCGGACAAAGCCGCAACCTCTTTTTCCTTTTTCGCCATGCCTATCGCTACGCCCATGGCAAACAGCAGCGCAAGGTTATTAAAGACAACGCTTCCCGCCTGATTCATTATATCAAGCAATGTATAAAGAAAACTTCCCTTGTAAATCACACCCGTAAGGTGATATGCCTCGAGCATAGTTTCATTTGTGAATGAGCTTCCTATGCCGAGCAGCAGTCCCGCCACCGGAAGCAAAGCTATCGGCAGCATAAATGAACGTCCCACTCTTTGCAAAACGCCAAAAATCTTATCTTTCATGATACTGTCCCTCTCTTATTATTTCATATACTTCGATTTGCGCGCGTATCGAAAGCTTATTAAAGCGAATACGGCCTATATCCGCTAAAATTTACTATTTTATATTATTCACTCATGTTGATACGTTTAAGATGTATCGTCAGATACACCAATTCCTCTTCCGTAATTTCTTTGCCATATTTTTTCTTAACAAATTCAGCAATATGTTCCGAACATTGATAATGCTTTTTACAGGTTTCCTTTATAAGCCTGCGAAAAGTTTCATCCTCTGCCTCCTTGCTTAACGGCATAGGAGAATCGGAAAACACTCTCTGCGCAAAATATCTTAAATGCACTATAAATCTGCTGTATGATAACGAACCCTTGTCAAATTTTTTGTTATAATAATATTCCGTTACCTTTATGCAGCCCTCTATTAAGCTTGTAATATCATAAACCTCGCTCATGGCGGTATTAAGCTCCGCATTCACTATGTGCATAGCTATAAATCCCGCTTCGTCGTGTCTCAAGCTTATTCCCAGTCTGTCTTTTATTATGTTAAGACATTTTTCACCCAGTCTGAATTCTTCCGGATAGTACTCTATAATAGATTCCATAAGCGGATTTGTAAACTCTATCCCTTTGCTCTTTCTCTCTATTGCAAAGCTTATATGATCTGAAAGAGTAACTATCAGGAATTCATTAAGCTTATACGGCAGTTCATTTTTTATCATTTCCACTAAATCATCAGTAACCCGCAAATGCTCATACGGTATTTCTTCTAAAAGCTCCATAAGCTTGCGCTGCATTGAACTGTTTGTCATTCTGTATATCTTTTTGACACTTCCTCTGTCAATCTCATCCCCTATTTTTTTCCCAAAGCCAATCCCTTTTCCGGATACTATAAGTTCATGTCCCTTTTCATCTACAGTGCTTATAATATTATTATTAATTATTTTTTTTATTTTCATTAATTTTTCCTCAAAATGGGCACAAAAAAACCAACCCACATAAATATCCTATTCTATATAATCCTAAATAGCATACCGTGGTTGGTTACGCCCGCATTACCGGTAACATTCCAAACAATTAAGTTTTCTTACATTGTGTATAATATCATATTTTATGATGTTTGTCAATAGTTTTTTGTGATATTCTTACAATCTACATATTTTACAAAATAAAACAACATTTTTGGTAATTATGACCAAATGAATATCGTCTGTTTCGTAAAAATCACAAGGCTGCCTGATTTTTGAACAGCAGCCCTGCATTAAATATTACATCATCTGATTCTAAATATATAAAGCGATCTTGCTTCCATACAGAATTTTATCCGTCCGTTTTCTATATTAACCTCTTCACATCTCGGAGCTACATTATCAGGCTTATCAAAGCTGTTTTGAGCATTATCATCATATCCGGACATAACATATGCCTTTGCTTCTTTTATTTTATATCCGGCGTCAATTTCACAATTTCTTGCTTTATTAAATAAATTTACAGCCTTAACTATTGTATCCCCTGTTTCTTGTTCAATCGATGCACTACAGTATACCGGCTCGACCTCTATAACTGTCTTTTCCGTCTTATTCATCAGTGCAGATGCTCCTGGCTCGGAAACATATGTAATAATTTTTCTTCCGTGTACATCAAGAAGAAGTTCATATTTTATCCCTTTCCTGACACTAAACATCGCCTGGTCAAGACATGTATTTCTGCCGTTCATATCCTCGCATACAGCACAGTCCATATTCTGCCATCCGCCTATCTCCCACGAACGTTTATTTTCCTTATCGGCGCAGTCAAACCATATCATAAATCCGCGCCTTCCCTTTATCATTCTTGCTTCCATGCTTACACTGTAATTTTCATTTAAAACTGTTCCTATTTTTACAGGCTCATCACTCTCGCGCAAAAATACGTCATCATGTTTTATTACCCTATTCCCATCAGTTATCCTTATATTAGTATACTCTACTGCAGCTCCGGGCTGAGGGAATAAAATTATATCATTGCCAAGCTTATCATTCCAAATCTCATTTTTTTCGTCTGTTTTCGCACTGCATTCCACTAAAACATCACCTTGATTACGCATAAAAAGCTTCTGTACATGATAATTTGGCGTAACATATGAGCGATGATTATCAAACCATATCATATCCGGAACCCAGTTTTTATAATCCACATTACAAAACAACGGTGCATAGCAGGCAAGCCCCACTCTTTCAGCGTTCTTTTCAAGACCTATCATATAGCTTGCCTCAGCAAGAGCGTTGAACCATGTATTGCCCCATGAAGCATATTCACCTAAAAATACCTTTGTTTTTACAAACGGAGGCTTGTGGTCATAGTGGTGATGATTAGCTATGAACCATTCTGGCGCAAGATAATAATGCTCATCGATCAAATCCGAATCATTCTGAACGGCGCTCCTCCAGCCGTGTTTAAATTCTTCTCCGGCGACAAACGGACCGGCGGAATTTATAACCTTTATATCCGGGTATTTGCTTTTTATAGCTTTATGAAAAAGCGGATATCTATCAAAAAATCCCTTTCCAACCTCTTCGTTGCCTATTCCTATATATTCAAGTCCAAACGGCTCCTTATGCCCCATTTCACATCTTATACGTCCCCATTGCGTATCCTCTGAGCCATTTGCAAACTCTATCAGATCAAGGGCGTCCTGTATCCATTCATCCATCTGCTCCATAGGGACCTTACGCTGATGATGCGGGTCATATCCTCCCGGAAGAACCGGAAGAGGCTTTGCTCCTATATCCTCACAAAGCAAAAAATATTCATAAAATCCCAAGCCAAGTGACTGATTATAACGCCAATTATTTTTTCTCGATGCTCTTTCATAGATACTGCCTATCGTATTTTTCCAACGGTACATCGAATCGTGATCTTCCTTATTCAAAGAACCGTCATGAATAAGGCAGCCGCCCGGAAAACGAAGAAACTTAGGCTTCATATCCTTTAAAAGCTCGGCTAAATCCTTTCTCAGTCCGTTGGTACGGTTATTAAAGGTCTCAGCCGGAAAGAGCGAGATATTATCGGCATATATTCTTCCCGCTGATTTAAGACGTATTGCCAGCCTTGCCTCATAATCGGTTTGAGCCGAAACAAACTCCGTACCTATAAGCTTCCATTCCTTTTGAGATATATTAAATTCCTTTGAAGCGTATTTAATATTTCCATCCTTGTTCTCCAATGAAACCTCTATTGCAACAGGACGTCCGTCACAGGCAATATGAAAAGAAAAATTATATTTTTTTCCCTTTTCAAGCGGTATACCGCCATTATAGCCTTCATTTCTTATTCCGACGCCATATGAATCATAAAATGAATCTATCACGATATAGTGCGGATTTTTAGAGCTGAACGGCCTTGAGCTTTGTATACTTATCGATGCCGGCGTATCCTCTGGCATAAGCTTTTCCCATGCCGTCATATGATTATAGCTTTCATTATCTATTTCACAAAATTCAAAGCTTCTGTTTCTTACAAGCTCTCCATATAATCCGCCATCTGCCGCATGATTTATATCCTCAAAAAATATTCCGAATAAATCTCCTATATCACATATTTTATTTTCAGGATTTATTTGTATCTTCATTTTTCCTCTCCCGCTTTTACTTTATTTCAGCCTTTTTAATATTTCAATTATATACTTCCAAACTCTCTGAACTGACGCTATATTCATACGTTCGCGAACTGTGTGTATCTCAAGCAGGTCCGGTCCGAAAGAAACGCAGTCCAGTCCCGGAAGCTTCCCTGCAAATATTCCGCACTCCACACCGGCATGTATTGCCTCTATTTTCGGTTCAGCGCCATACATTTCAATATATATTTCACGCATAAGCTCTCTCAAGCGAGATTCCTTTCTGTATTCCCACTCTGCGTATGAACCGCTTATTGTTATCTTTCCTCCAAGACTTTCTGTAACTGCCGTAAGCATATTTATTATCCATTGCTTTTGTGTCCCCACAGAGCTTCTTATTGTATATTCAGCTGTCATTTCATCATTTTCAAGCTTTAATATTCCTAAATTCAAAGAAGTCTGAACCAATCCATCTATATCTGCGCTCATTGCGTAAATACCATTCGGCGCTGACATAAGATAAGCTGCTATTTTTCTGCTTCCATCAGCTGTCACAGCACTCTGAGGTTCATCACTTACCTTTATACAGCTGACTCTTATATTTGCGTCTGTAACGGAAAATTCATTTTTAAATATATTCTCATATTCAGCGGCTATACCGCTAATATCAGAATCAGCTATAATCCTTGCTTTTGCTGACTGGGCAATTGCATTGCCCTTTACTCCTCCTGATAGTGAAACTATTCTTATTTTATCCTTTACCGCATACAGCAAACGCCCCATAAGTATATTTGCATTCGCTCTCATACTGTTTATTTCCATTCCGCTGTGACCGCCTATAAGACCGTCTATTATAATTTCATAAGTATAACCATTTGCCGCGCTTCTTTCGATCGGGATACTGCATCTTGCATTCGCTCCTCCGGCACAGCTTACCGTCAGGATTCCTTCCGCCTCACTGTCAATATTCAGCATAATCCTGCCCTTCAGCGCCGAAACATCAAGCCCGGAAGCTCCGCCCATACCCACTTCCTCATCAACCGTAAATACTGCCTCTATCGGCGGATGGTCTATATCTGAAGACGCCATAATTGCCAATGTATATGCTACGGCAATACCATCATCACTTCCCAGTGTTGTTCCGTCTGCTTTTATAAAATCTCCGTCAACTATGGGCGTCACCCCCTCTTTTGACATATCTATATCCTTCCACGGCTCCTTATCACAAACCATATCAAGATGCCCCTGCATAATGACAGGCTCAGACGCTTCATATCCTTTTGTTGCCGGACAGAATATTATTATATTATTGAGCTTATCCTGAATATATTTATATCCATGATCCTCCGCGAATTTTGCGCAATAATCACTTATTTGCTTAGTATTTCCCGAGCCATGAGGAATATGGCATATTTCCTCAAAATATTTCATAACCAGCTTCGGTTCTATCTCTGATATTTTCAAATTATCACTCCCTCAATAGGTATTATACTGTTAGATTATATCATAAATACCGCCGCAAGGCAATAACTCTGCGGCGGTATAAATTAAAATTTACTTTTGCAACATTATCATTTTATACATAAGGGTAATTGCTTCAGCACGTTTAACATTATTGTTCGGTAAAATAGTATTATCACTGTAGCCTTGAATTATACCTTTCGCATAGAGCTTCTCCATACTTTCTTCCGCCCATGTAGGAATACTGTCTTTGTCCGCAAAATCAAGAGCCTTTTTATCCTCTCCCGAAATAAGACGTCCCAAAATCGTCATAGCTTCAGCTCTCGTAATATTATCGTTCGGAGCAAAAACAGGCGAGCTTCCCGTTCCTGTGCGTCCGGTCATTATTCCTTCATCATACATAGCCTTTGCGGCATTCTGAGCCCATGGCGCTATATCGGCGCTGTCCTCAAAAACAAGCGGCTCATTTGCATATTTATTTAGATCTATTCCCTCAAGCTTTGCCACAGCCTGTGCAAACTCTGCTCTTGTCATATTGTTATCCGGCTTGAAATATATCTTTCCATCTGCTTCAATTCCGTTTATGATTCCTTTTTCAGCCATATACGATATATTTTCCTGCGCCCAGTGACCGCTTATATCCACAAACGGCGCTTCACTTTCACCATTATATCCGGATACAAATACATTTATCTCTTTTGTAAAGCTTCCTCTGGAAATAATAATTTTTCCCGCTTTATCTCCGTTTGTCTTTGCGGTATAATTTCCATTATTATCAATACTTCCTATATCTCCTTCAACGCTCCATTCAAATATTCCGTCATAAGAGTGAAGTTCAGTTCCTCCCACATAAGGAGCTGCCTCTAAATTTACACTGTAGCTTTCATTAGGCTTTAGATAAATTTCTGTTATTTCTTCCCACGTATTTTCATTATACACTTTCATACTTTCCGGTTCATCATATACCTGATATACTTCACCGTCTATACGGCTGCCGTCAGTATTTACAATCTGAACAATCACTTTACCGCTGCCCTCAAAATGCAGTACATTATCATCATCTATATATGATTTGCTCCCGTCTTCGTTGACTACTTCAAGATGTGCCTCTCCTAAATCATTCATAGGATATCCCGATGTATCTACAAGACTTCCAAAGCTTATTGACGTACTTGTTCCGCTCATATGGTTTCTGTTAGCTTCGCTGTTAAAATAAGCTGACGATATTATACCTGTGGGTCGTCTCATATCCTGCAGGAATATATAATTTGCACATGAACGCAAATTGCCGTCCGACGGTGAATTTATGATTGACACTGTTCCGCTTCCCGGATATACTCCTGCCATAGCTGTAGAACCGCCTCCGTCAAGGTTGATTGCGTCTATACATCCAAGCTCCAAAAGCCGTTTTGCTATTGTTTCGATTCTTGCGCCATAGCTATAGCCGCTTTGTCTCCCGTCTAAGACATAAAATATGATGTTACCGTCAGGCTTTATTCCTACCGCAGTTCTTGGAGCGGCGCCCTCTTCAAATCCGGATCCTATATTTCCATTTTCAATAAGACGTCCGGCAGAAGTTCCTATAGCGCTCTGTACCTGTGACCATCTCTGCGTATCACCTGTAACAGCCTCATTCGTTATCTCTACCTCCTGACCTATGGATATTGAGTTCAAGAATGAATATAGCTCGGGATTTCCGTTCTTTGATATAAGAAGTACCATTTTCCCCTCAGGAATATCAATATTACCGTTATATTCAAATTTATCGTCTACCCTTAATTTTAAGGTTTCTCCAAGCGCCGCTCTGCCCTCTTCCACCGAACATATCAAGAACAAACATTCTGAAAGAGTATGAGTAGATGCTGCAAATTTATCTGTTAACAGACATATAGGGGTATAATCCTTAGTATACCAACGATTTATACACTCTACATTAACAGAATTATTTCCATCTGAAAGTGTAGTTTTTATATTAAGTTTATCTATGAATCCGCTTCCATCCTCTAAAAAACCCACCGCATCAAGAGTCCCGTCTGTTTTAGTCAATATTTCTCCTCTACTTATGGATGTCCCCATCGGTATACCTGTTGTAAAAGAAAAATAGTCACCATTGATTCCTATAAGCGGACGATATCCCCTATTCTCTATATATTGAGATGCTTCTTCAATTGTACGAGTTCCCCATACCGACATACCGTTTTCAACTACAGGATATGCCATAGAATTAGGTGTATATTCCACATAATACTCAGTTTGTTTTCCAACGGTGCCTTGATCCGATAAAAACGTCGTACTGTGCAGATATGTACCTGCTCCAAAATCTACGGTTTGAGTATCTGCCACTGTACCAAGCACTTCGGCATATACATTTACAGATAAAACCGCTATTAACAAAAAAGATATTATTGCAGTATATTTTTTCAAAACTATTCCTCCATACAGAAAAACTATTATACATCTTTATTATTATATCATATATTTATACATATTAAAATAGGACAATGTAAATTTCAATAAATTTACATTGTCCTATGCCTTAAACACTGTTACTTTTTAAACAATTTGTGCAAAAGATCTGATACAGCTTCGCTTCTTTTTTGAGTTTCCTCTTCATTAATGATTATATCGACAACATCGCCCTCATGGGCGTCCGGTAAAAGTGCTGCCGGCATATCAAATAGCTTGCCGCCCTCAGTCTCCACTCTTGCTTTATCTCCTTCAAATCTATCTATTATTATTCTCATGGCTCTATCCTCTTTATATCATTTCCATCGGATTCAAATGCGATAGTACCATCTATATCTGTACGCAACACATTTGCTCCGCTTATTTCCCATCTTTCAATTATTTCTTGATCGGGCAAACCATATTGATTATCCTCACCTACAGATATTACTGCATATTCAGGAGAAGTCTTATTTACAAAATCCTCTCCTGAAGAGGTCTTGCTTCCATGATGTCCTACTTTTATAACATCACATTTTACATCTGCCTTAATTTCATTTTCACTAAGCTTTTCTGCATCTCCCATATATAGAAAAGATGTATTTCCATATGTAATTTTAAGCACTGCTGAGTAATTATTTATTTCACTGTATTGACTGCTGTTAGGCGCCAGAAAATCTATGCTTAATCCATCCAAGCCTTCTATTCTTAATCCTGCTTTTGTTTGTACTATAGGAATATTTTTCTGATCTATAGTTAGTAATAACCTCTCGAATCCCTTCGCATTATTCGTTGCGTCCGGCATATATATTTCACCTATATCAAAATACTGTATGATATCATTCATTCCTCCGTAATGATCCGAATGAGGATGTGTAATAACAACATAATCTATCTTTGATACGCCCCGATCCTCTATAAAATCCTCAATATCATCGGCATATTCAGCTTCTGAAGCATCAATAAGCATGGTTCTCCCATCAGGAAATTCTATAAATTCAGAATCTCCCTGCCCTACATCAAGATAATATGTCCTTAAGATTCCATCCCCTTCGAACTGCTTTTCTCCAATGAACATATCTATAAAATCATGCAGACTATAGCTTTCTGTACTAATCTGTACTGGACCGCAGCTTGATGCAAAAGCAATTGTTCCCAACAGCACTACTGAAGCTATTGACGCTAAAATCTTTTTCATTTATTATCCACCGCCTTTCGTCTCTATTATACATTATTTTTTACATTTTTTCAATATTAAATTAATTAAATACAAGCAAAACATAAAAAAATCCGATAACCAAAGGTTATCGGATAAGTTCCGGCAGCTATCTACTTTC
>CAJMRL010000035.1 GCA_905215805.1 uncultured bacterium
AAGCCCACCCCGAATGGGATGAGCTTTGGCATAGCGAGGGCTGTTTTTTTACAGCACCTTCTGTTTTTAATCCTCTGAAACTGTATTCAAATCACTCACATTGTCAATATCACTTAAATTATCAGTATAATCATCTCCCGTTGTATTCTCTTCTGTAATCTGCTGTTCTGTTTCTTCCCCATCGCTTTTTTCTGCTTCAGGTTCAGCTTCATCCTGCACCATATTCAATTCAGCGGTTTGCTGTATAACCATATCTGCGGCTTCATATAACGGGAACATTGCACTCATAGAATCCCATGCACATATTTTAACCGTAAATCCGGATTCAATTGGCGTCATAAATTCAATTGAGCGTTCAATTGTATCTCCTGCCGAAACATTTTCGACCGTTACAAGCTTAACTCCCGCAAGCGCTCCGTCCTCATTGTAAAGCGCACCTATAACATAAATTTTATCATCGTCTCTGTACGCGTTTATACTTGTTTCAACAATATTATTCTCAACCGAAACAATGCTTATCACATCATTTTCACCCGGTGTAGGAGCCGGAGAAGGAGGATTTGTCGGTTCGGCCGTAGGGCTTGCTGCCGGAGGTGTTGTTTCAGGCACTGCACCCTCTACAAATTCCGAAACCATAAGACTGTCTAAACCTACTACATATTCTCCCGCATCAGCTTTTCCGCCGCGCTGGAAACCAAAACTTACAGAATCGTAAGTCGTGTTGTCCGGAAGCTTATAATCGGTATAAGCTTCAAGCTTTGTACCGTCAAACGTCAGTGATTGTATTGTATTAGTACTTGTATCAAATACAACCTGTACATTCTTTGTAAATGTATCATTTATTCCGCTGAAGATATTGTCTGTCTCTCCATCACCGTCCATATCATTCCAGGTCGCTCCTCCATCAGTGCTTATCCAAGTCATGTATCCAAGATCTTTTCCGTTACACCAGCCGATACGGAGGTTCGAGCCAAACTGAATATATTCAAGGTTTGATGTTCTTGATGTTGCCTTTCCAAAATACCAGTCCGCATTATATGTAACCACTGCATTATCAGATATATCAAACGTTTTTGTTGCATCATAGGATGTGGTCGGCATGGCAGGATTGTAATATATACGTCCGTTTTCTGCGCTTGAGTCGAACTGAAGTTCTGCTGTTTCTGTATTCCTCTGTGTCCAATCGTTTATATCAGCCTGCGTCCATGCGGTATCTGACGATGTACCCTTATTATAGAGCACATTTGTAACGCCCTCCACGATATTTGTTTCGGTCCTTGTATAAGAAAGCTCCGAAAGTGTCGGACCAACGTCTATTACTCCGTCCCCATCTTTTTCTGTATAATATTTAAACGTTTCAAAGCTTTTTCCGTTAAGACCAAAGGTATATGAATATTTCATACCCGGTACTGTCGGATCACCATTTTCATCTTTTTTCATACCTTGCAACGAAGCTGTACACGTATCATTATCATAATCGAATTCAAGATTTATAACCCATGTTGTAGAGCTTCTTCCAATTGGATTTTCACCTGAGGAAACTGTCTGATCCCATACGCTCGTCAAGGTTTCAAACGACATATCTCCAATCTTACTCATAGTAGTCTGAGCACCTTCTCCGGTATATGACTGTGCTATTGTAAGAATATTTTCCCCATCTGTATCAAGGAACTGCAAGCCAAATGTATATTCTCTTCCGGTCCAATCCCATGCACCGGATGCATCACTTTTACCTCCTGTATTTAATTTAAAGGAGATAGACGCTTTATTATCCTTATACGGTGTAAATTTCTTATGGAATTCTCCGTTTACCTTTGCACTTGACTGTGAAAATACTGCGTTATCCGCTCCTGCTGTAAGTGTGGTTTCAGTATCGGTATTGCTTGTTTCAAATACATTGTCTCCCGTAACATCGGTTGTTATCATCGGATATACATTCACGGTACAGCTTGCGCTGTAGTCTCCGTCTTTGGTTGTAGCTGTTATTGTAGCAGAGCCGATTGAAATGCCTGTAACATTGCCATTGCTGTCAACAGTTGCTACAGATGTATTTGATGACTTCCACTCAATATCCTTTTCTGTAGCATTTTCAGGAGCTATATTTGCTGTAATTGGCTTTGTCGCTCCCACGCCTATATTAGTCGTGTCAGAATCAAGTGTAATTCCGCTTACATGGTTCATATAAACCTTGACCTCACACTGTGCGCTGTAGCTTCCGTCACGAGTCGTAGCAGTTATTGTAGTTTCTCCCTCGGAAACTCCTTTTACTATACCGTTTGAAACAGTAGCAACTTCAGGATTAGAGGAAGTCCATATCACTGCCTTTCTTGTAGCATTTTCAGGCTGTATATTTGCCGTTATTGATTGTGACGAACCTTTTTCTACCTCTATACTGCTTTGGTTGAGACTTATGCCTGTAACAGGTATGCTTTCTGTTTCATATATAACTTTTGTAAACTTTGTTTCCGGAGCAAGATAATTGAGCTTATTTCCGTCTTCATCTTCTGCAAGCGCTGCCGTTCCTATATAATAGCTCGTATGCGGAGGCATGTTATAAGCAACATTCTGCCATGCAATTGCAAGCCTGTACTGACTGTCGTGCATAAGAGTTGTGAGTCTGTATTCGGTAGGCATGGTTGAAGTGAATATTCTAAGAGCCGGTGTTTCATCCTTTCCCTTTCCGGTAGACATGATCACCTCTTCTCTCCAGTCGCCCCACAAATCTACCGAAAGCGAAGCATTTCTCTTTGTATAGTTATTTGTAACTCCGCCTGTGAGTGTATATCCGTCACTCGGACCGTAAAAACGTCTTGTTGTACCCGTTTCAGCTTCGTATTTCTGGATTATATTATCATCGAGAAGCTCTCTGCTCAAATCTCCATCCCAGTATACAAGCGAATTATCAAATGAACCGCTGCCTCCTGCAGAAGGTTTTGCCAGCAGATCATCGCCGTTTAAATCATGGACTTTAGCGTGACCGGCATCCCAGCCAAGAGAAAGAGCATTAGGATGTTCTGCAGCATATTCATCATCGATATTTCCCATAACACCTTTGCCGTTGTCGTCTGATGTTACTATTTTTCCGGATTCCCAGAAATGCTTTCCCGTAGCAGCGACCCTTAGATCAGCCGCGTACTTTTTATATCCTGCACTGTCCTCCTTGACAGAGAAAACTTCCTGTGTTCCATCGTTATTGAAATCACTCATGTGCATAGCATCGCCGTGACCCAAACCGGTATTACCCAGAACGGTCTTTCCGTCATCATCAAGAGCAGCTGAGCCGTATACTATCTCATCCTTTCCGTCATTGTCTATATCACCGACCGAAAGATTATGGTTACCCTGACCATAAAGAGTTGTACTGCTTTGAGATTTCTTGCCCACATGCTCCCAAAGCATCGTAAGTTCTGAGCCGTCCCAGTTATAAGCTCTTATTACTGAATCATGATAATAGCCGCGGCACATTACTATACTCGGATGTACGCCGTCAAGGTAAGCTACTGCCGCAAGGTAGCGTTCGCTTCGGTTATATTTTGCCGAACCGTCACCCCAGTATTTATCCTCCGCCGCTTCGTAGGGAATGAATTCCGTTGTCCAAAGAGCCTTTCCCGTATCGCCCTCAAATATTGTAAGGAACTGAGTAAACGGATTCTTGCCCTTTAATCTTCCGCTTGTTCCTATGTAAGACTTTGTATTGTCGATATTTCTTATTTCTTCTGTATCTCCGACTTCTGTTACGTAGTTTCCAAGTCCGTCCTTTGTTCCCGGAGCTGTTTTCATAGCTATTTCCGCACAACCGTCGCCATCAAAATCATATACAAGGAACTGAGTATAATGTGCTCCTGCTGTTACGTTCTGACCCAAATCAATTCTCCATTTATATCCGTCATTATTTGGGTCTATTTCATATGCGTCTATATATACATTTCCTGTAAAATCAGCGCCGGCACTGTCCTTAGAGTCTGATGGATCCCATTTCAGGACTATTTCGTAATCACCGTCACCATCGAGATCTCCTACGCTTGCATCATTTGCGCCTCCGTCATGATCTTTGTCGCTTCTATAATAATGCGATGTCTTTCCATCGCCCATTCTTGAGACATCCGCCGGACGCTGTATCGGAATGTCTATATAAGTAAATGAATTCTTTAAACTGTTTCCGTTCCCTACCTCGCTGGGCTTTGCATAGTAATTTTCCGGTATCGGTGTAACTGCAGGCTCCGAACTCGGATCTTCTCCCTGTTTTACAACCTTGTATTGACTGCTTTCCGTTCCGGAAGTATCCACATAACAGGTCGCGTCATGAACTCCTGTGGTATGAATCTTTGTGCCGTCCCTGTAAATATCAAATGCCTGATTTTCAAGACTTTCCGTTCCCA
The DNA here is from genome assembly GCA_905215805.1 of uncultured bacterium. Lineage (GTDB taxonomy): Bacteria > Bacillota > Clostridia > UBA1381 > UBA1381 > UMGS1958. The sequence continues at coordinate 4,380 of CAJMRL010000035.1, forward strand.
AAAGACGCCAGCTTAGATACACCCCGTTCACCGTCTGACCTCTTGTATCAGCTGTTGTCTTAACAGCTATCAATCCACGGTTAAGATCCTCCATCACCCGCGCATTTTCCTGATACTGCGGGGACTTTGCCGCAGCATATACAGGCAGACTCAGTCCTGTCAGGGCAGACACCGCCACAGACAAGCCAAGCACCGCGCTTATAATTTGTTTTCTCATAATTCCTCTCCTTTTCCGGCTGCATATATTCAGCCATAAATATTCTTATCTATATTTTATAATATTTTTAAAATTATTACAATAAAAAAAACAGTGAAAAAAAAGAAATAGTTCACAAAATTAATTCCGATTTGTAGTGAAGATGCACAAATAAATCAGGGCGGAATATTCCCCGCCCCGATCCAAATTATAATATAATGATTAAACAAGAGATTTATATTTCCATTTACCGCTGTAATAACGTATAACCGGGATAAGGCTGCCGCAGCCCCATGAGATCGGAATAGCAATCCAAAGTCCCGTAAGACCTAAAGGCTTAACCAATATATAAGAAGCAATGATCCTAAAGGCAAGCTCTGCAAGACCCGTAAGCATGGAAATATTTACATCCCCGGTCCCATGTACAACATTTAAATAACAACGCATTATACCTGCCATAAAATACGCTATTCCTATGATCCTTAGATATTGTGTTCCTATCGACACAGCCTCTCCCGCCTCTGACGGATCAAGGAATATGCGAAGGAGATTATTTCCGAAAAATATCATAACAATTGCCATAATCACGCAATATGTAAGCACAAGAGCAAGTGTTTTATAAAGTCCGCTTTTTATTCTGTCAACCTTTCCCGCTCCCATATTCTGACCGCTGTACACAGCAAGAGACATTCCCATCGTAACCACTACCATTATAGCTACGGAATCAATTTTTGTCGAAGCTGTATATGCAGCCACCGCTTGAGTACCAAAGCTGTTTATAAGACGCTGTACGCTCAGCGTTCCCAACGATATCATACAGCTTTGCAGGGCAGTGGGAACTCCGGTTTTAAATATCTGCTTTGCACAGCGGCGGTTAAAGCGTATTTTAAGGCCGTCAAGATGCAGTTCATTCTTATAACGCCGCATATATATAAGACAGGCGGCTGCGGAAACCGCCTGCGAAATGACCGTGGCAATGCCTACGCCCATCACCGCCATACCGAATGCCAATACAAATATTAAATCAAGCACTATATTTAAAAACGAAGAAAGCATAAGCATAAGCAGCGGGGTTTTTGAATCTCCCATATTGCGCAATATTGCCGAGGCGCCGTTGTATGCCATCGAGAACGGCGTACCTATCATTACAATTCTCATATACAGAACGGCGTCGTTAATTATTTCGTCAGGCGTACTTACCAGACGCAGGAAAAACGGCGCGCCCGCAATACCTATTATCATAAGCACAAGCGCCGTTATTGAAATAATACATATAAGCGCTCCTATGGTAGCCTTGAGCTGATTATAGTTTTTTGCGCCGAAGCACTGCGCAATAATAATACCTGCTCCGTTTGTGAGTCCGAAACACAGGCAAAGTGTAAGAGCCATTATCGTGCCCGGAGCGCCTACAGCCGCAAGCGCATTCGCGCCTACAAATCTTCCGACGACCGTTGAATCAACCAAATTATAAAGCTGCTGAAAAATATTACCGAGAAGCAGCGGAGCGGAAAAAGCTAAAATCAGCTTTACCGGCGAGCCTTCGGTCATAGAAGTAGTTTCTGTTTTCATAATTTGTCATTCCCTTCTTAAGTTCTGATCAGATATATTATACAATACAATATCTTAAAACGCATTAATTATTTTGATTGTTTTGAAAGTATTTTTGAATTATATTGATATGTATATTGACTTTTATAAGATAATTATGATAAAATTATTAACAGCAATTACGATTAGGGAGATGAAATTGTGAAAGCAAAAAAGCTTACGGAGTTAGACGGATTGTCCGTAATATATCAGCGCAGAGATTATGAATATAATATGAATACGTTTCACTATCATGATTCATATGAAATTTACTTTTTAGAGGAAGGAACACGAATGCTTTTTATAGGCAACAGAATTTATGAAACCAAAAAAAACGATGTAGCCTTATTTTCTCCGAACGTTTTTCACTACAGCAACGGAAAATCCAGCCATGCCGGAACCTGTATAAGCTTTACCGAAAAGTATCTTGATGAATATTTCACCCCAAAAGCAAAAATGATGCTTTTAAAATGCTTCTCCAAGGATGTTATATCTTTATCTGATGCTGAAATGAAAGCTGTCAAGATGCTTGCCGAAAATATCGGATCCGAAGGAGATATCCCTTTTTCGAGACTTTCTGAAATACTCAGATTATTGACTCAAAATATAGAACGCGGCTATGAAAAGAAGCGGCTGTCATCGGTTAAGGGTATTCCTCCGATAATATCATATATAAATGAAAACTATGATACTATAAGCGGTCTGGACGATATTGCCAACAATTTCTATATGTCAAAATGCTATCTCTGCCGGAAATTCAAAAATGATACCGGAATGACAATTACTCAATATCTTAACCATGTCAGGATACAAAAATCCTGCGAGCTGCTTGCGGCAACAGATATGACCATCGCCCAGATAAGCATAAGCTGCGGATATGACTCACAAGCATACTACAGCCGTGTATTCAAACATACTATGAACTGCGCTCCGATTGAATTCCGTACTCGTATGCGTAATTCTGTAAAATCATATGTAGAAAAATAATTTTTAAATTTTATTGGATTTTATGGAACAATTTTTGATTTTATGCGTCTAAAATAATGTAGACAATATAAATACATTCGTAAATAGGATAAAAGGGCAAAGGTATCGAATGTATTTATTAATAGAAGCTGTTTTCATGGAGGACGGAACAGCTTCTATTTTTTTTGCTTTTTTTAAAAAAAACACTTGACAAATATGTATATACTGTATATAATGTATATATACAGTATGACGGAGGTGAAAAAGTGAATATAAGAATAAGCAATTCAAACGGAGAACCGATCTATAAACAGATAAAAGACCAAATAAAGAAGCAGATAATCTCGGGAGAATTGCAGGAGGATGAAGCTTTGCCATCGATAAGGGGCTTTGCTAAGGATTTGCGTATAAGCGTTATTACCACAAAGCGAGCATATGAAGAATTAGAACGGGAAGGATTTATTTATACAATAAGCCAAAAAGGCTCATTTGTGGCAAAACGAGATACCCAACGAATTCGGGAGGAATATATGATAAAGATCGAGGAGCTTATGAGAGAGATAAAAAAACTCTCAGCTGCAGCAAATGTAGATATAAAGGAAGTTGAGGATATGTTGAAAACAATATGGGAGGAAAAGGAATGAATGCGATAAGGACAGACAAGCTAAGTAAAAATTTAAGAATTAAAAATATCAGCTTTGAACTGCCTCAGGGCACTGTTATGGGACTTATAGGCGAAAACGGAGCCGGTAAGAGTACTCTTATAAAAATCATTACCGGTATGGCAAAAGCAGACAGCGGAACTGTGGAGATTTTAGGATGCTCAGATAAAAATGATATGGTCAATATAAGGCAGAAAATAGGAGTGGTAATGGATTCACCGTGCTTTCCTCAATTTTTGAACGCTTTGAATATAAACAAGGTCATGAGCGGTATATATAAAGAATGGGATGAGGATAAATTCTTAGGATACGTTGAAATGTTCTATATAAACAAGAAATTAAAATTTGAGAAATATTCCAAAGGCATGAAAACAAAACTCGCAATCGCTGCGGCTCTTTCGCATGAAGCAAGGATTTTGATAATGGATGAGGCAACAGCAGGACTCGACCCCGCAACAAGAGATGAAGTGCTTGATATAATAAACGATTTTACACGTGACGAGAGAAATTCGGTACTTATCTCATCACATATACTCAGCGACATTGAAAAAAGCTGTGATTATATAACCTGTATATCAGACGGTGAGCTGATATTCAGCGATGACAAGGAAAGCATTGCGGAAAGATATGTTAAAGTGCATTGCGGAAAAGATGAAAGGATTTATATCGACCCTTCGGTTATAATAGGTAAAAAGCCTGATTCGTACGGCATTAATATTCTTCTAAAAAAAGAGGATGCTCTTCCTGATATGGAAACAGAACAAGCTACGCTTGAGGATATAATGATCCTTTTGAGAGGCAGAAAGGGGTGAGAATTATGAAGGGTTTATTGATAAAGGATATGTATACGATTCTAAAAGCAAGACTTTGGCTTTTTATACCTATTATTATAATTTTAGGAATTGCCGCAATTGGAACAGATATAAACAAGAGCCTTGTATGGGTCGGTTTGTATCTCTATCCTTTTTATGGGTCGCTTATTACAAACAGTCTTATGCGCATGGATAAAAGCAGCAAATGGATCATATATGCAAAATCTCTGCCTATAAAGCCGCTGCATACAGTACTAAGCAAATATATTGCCGGCACATTGATCATGATAGGAAGCTCAGTATTGACTGCTGCTGTAAGCTTTATGATATGGGGTTTTAGTGCTCATATAATATTTTATCTTATTATGCTGTTTGCGGTATGGATGATTTTAACAGCCGTAGATATGCCGATAGTATGCGGTATGTTCGACAGGCATGCCAATACGTTGGGCATAGTGCTTAAATTTGCACTGATAAGCGTATTTACAAATATTACTGTGACTATCATGGGGACAGAATCATTATATACAGCAGCGAATTTAATACTGTTTTTTTCTGCGGCTTTTATATTATTCGTAATTTCTATTCCTGTGTCGGCATGGACATACGCAAGAAAGGAGTTCTGATACGGATATGTATAAAATAAAACAGGCGGTAATAGTTGAAGGACGATATGATAAAATAAAGCTTTCACGCTTTCTTGACGGCGTTATACTGGCGACAGGCGGATTTACGGTATACAAAGCGGGAGCAATCCTTGATACAATACGCACTCTTGCCCAAAAAACGGGAATTGTAATTCTTACCGACTCGGACAGTGCCGGCTTTCGTATACGAAACTATATAAAGCAGGCTGTTACAGAAGGCGAGGTGCTTCACGCTTATATACCGGATATTCATGGTAAGGAAAAACGTAAAAAGCAGGCGGGAAAGGAGGGATTGCTTGGAGTTGAAGGAATGGATGAAGATATTATTCTCGACGCGCTGAAAAAGGCAGGATGCGAAATTGACGGGACTTCATCCGAGATCAAACGCGGACGGGATATAACAAAAGCAGATTTATACCGCTTGGGATTGAGCGGAGGAGCAGATTCAAAGACACTTCGGCATGATGTATCAAAAGAGCTTGGGCTGCCGATGAAGCTGTCGGCAAATATGCTGCTTGATATGCTTAACAGACTGCTTGATTACAACGAGCTTGAAGAGCTGACGGAGCATATAAAAACTAAGAAGCAGAAAATATAAAGATATTGACAATTAATATAGTATAGTGTATAATGTAGCTATAAACCTATAATTTTAAAGCAAAGGAGCTGAAAACTATGAAAAAGGCAAAAAGAATAATAAGCGCAGCTATAAGCACGGCAATGGTTTTGGGCAGTGCGACGGCATTTGCGGCACAGTATGACGATTACTACGCCGCTATGAAGGAGCCGGTGAACAGTGCGGAATTTAAGATGTCTATGTCCATGGGCGTTGACGAAATCAGCGATGATTTGAGAACTGCATTGGAGCTTCCGGAAGGAGATTTAAGGATTGATTACCAGATGGACGGAGCCTTTAATTCCTCCGAGGACAGCAAGTCTATGCAGATGGCTATGGATATGACCACGAAGGTTCCAAATTCGGAAGATGTTTCAATGCAGACTTATATGGATATGGATTTTTCGGACGAAGAAAACCCTAAGTATATTCAAATAATAAAAACCCCGGAAGAAGATAAATACATGGTTATGGATTATGCCCAGAGCGAGGATATGATGAACCAGCTCGGCAGCATCATGAATATATCATCCTCAGATGATATGAAGAAGCTTATAGAAGAGCTTAATGCTCAGACTGAGCTTAAAGAACCGGAATATAAAGACGGCGTTTACTCGGTTACATATACGGAACAGGAGCTTAAGGACGCTTTTAAGGATCTGATGCTTAAGGGCGAGGATCTGTATCTTCCGATGCTGAACAGCGTTATAGCATCGGTTGAAACAGCTGTTTCATCGACTGCAGCTTCCGATACCGCAGCAATAGGCGGTGCAGACGGTCCTACAAATGTATATGTCGCAGCAGAAATCACAGACGCAGACAGAGAGCAGTATCGTGCAGATATCGAGAAGTGGTACGGCATACTTAATAATATAAAGCTGTTTGCAGACGACGCGGTTACCTTGGATGTTTCACTTAATGACAACAATCAGATAAAAACCATGGATATGGGCATAAATATCGATACAAATATATATGACCTTGTCACTGCTGTTTCCGATGAGCTTGGAATAACAGACGAAAACATGGCAGAGTTTGAAAAGGTTGTTACTAAGGAAAATTCCGATATCAAAGCAAGCATGACGCTTTATTGTGAATTTGAGAATGTTAACGGCGATGTAAAGGTTGATATTCCGGAAATTACAGACGAAAACAGCATTGACGTTTTGGCAGAGTACAGCAACCCGGGTTCGGGTGTTGTTGAACCGGTTGACACAGAAAAAATCAATGTAGAAACAATAGAACAAAATAACGTTGAGCTTATTCCTCTGCGTAAATTCTGTAATGAGATCGGTATAAGCGATAACGATATTTCTTATGACAACGGCGTTGTTACTGTTAAATGCAATGTAAACGGCGTAACTGAATTTATCGTAACTATTGACGACACCAATGTAACCGTTACTGACGCCCAGGGCAACACAAAGACTGAGGAGCTTGATTCCCCGGCTGTTATAGTTGAGGACAGAACTTATGTAACATTTGATTTTGCATCGATTCTTGGCTATGCTTGGTCGGAGGACGGATTCTATAACGCTGTTTCAGTTGCTGCCGGCATAAATTAAATATTTGATATAAAATGCAGCCGCGCTTTACGCGGGTGCTCATAAGAAAGTAATTCCAGAAATTACAATTATGGCATATGTCAGACGGGGTTGGTAAACGAGATAACGGGTATTCGGTGAAAGCCAAGTACCCGTTATTTTTTTACCCATGCGTGGAAGCAATAGATTTATTCATATTTTTCGTGTATAATTAACTCAAATCTTTTCCATTCTTTTTATTCCGAGATTTTTTCAAAAAATCTCAAAAATTTTTGGAAACATTGGAACAATTCAGCCTTTCTCATGCCATATATAGTAGAGGGCTATTTCAAAACGATTGGAGGTGACGCTTATGGAGAAGCAGAAAAGCCCGAAAGGTTTCATTGTAGTGCTGCCCGGCGAGATTATCGAAATACCGCAGGACAGCGACAAATCATGGCTGACCCTGTTTTACAGCTTGCCGAGAGAGCTTGCAGAAAAGTGGAAACCCGCCTACAATCTGCCCCGTTGTCCCTATGAGGTGCTCCGGACAGACAAGTATGACCACATCGTATGTGACGATATGTTCAAACTGCTTGTGTGGGACTGCTACGCATGGAGCGCATGGCAGTTTTTCCAAGTGAAAGACCGCAAGGGCAATTATCGTGACATTCCCGGCAACTGGACGCAGTACGCAGGATATTTCCCTTTGTGGCGTTTGTCATACAGCATTATCCCCTACATCCGAATGAAGTTTGAGCAGAACGGGCGTGGTTTCCAAAATCTTTACAACATCCCGCAGGGCGTGGAAGTTCCGTGGTTGACCTATCAGCAGTTTAGCAATCTGATTGGAAATGTTACCGATATGGTTGTTGCAGAACAGGAATGGCAGCCTATGATTGATGCAATCTGGGAAAACCGCACCGTTGAGGACTACGAAACCACAAGCAGCACCGTCAAGACCGATTTCATGCGAAAGTGGCATCACAACCGTTCCGGCAAGCCGATCTCTCTGGATGAAATGATGGAGAGTGAGGACGGGGACATTTTCGATGTAGCAGACCCCCGCAGCGAGTTTGAGAACTCCGTCATTTCCGAAATACAGATTGCTTCATTTGCAGAAAGTACGATCACGGAGAAGGATCGAGAAATATTGAAGCTGCGTATGGAGGGCTACACCGAACAGGAGATCGCAGACAAGGTTGGCTACAAGACCGCCAGTGCAGTCCATAAGCGGATTGCCAAGATCGCAAACGCCTATGAGGACTATGTGACAGCGGAATATCAGAAGTATTTGGACAAGTAAACAGACGCAGAAGCGGCAGCAGTTACCGAAATGGTGACTGCTGCTTTTTCATGCAGGAAAGGAGATTTTTATGAGCAGAGAACCATTTGAAACCATGCCCGATGTTATGGATGCAAAGCAGCTTGCCAAAGCATTGCAGATTTCCAAGGCGGGTGCGTACAACCTTTTGAATGACCCGGATTTTCCAACCTTGCGGATCGGCGGTCGTAAATTGGTGATGAAAAATGAGCTTGTGGAATGGCTGAAAAGCCGGACAAACCGAAAAGCGTGAAAATACGGTCAAGAGTTGGAAAAGTGGCAAATCAGCCGATAGCGAAAGCCTGAACATACTCTGCTTCGTTTGGAGCGTTTCTATTGAAAAATCGTACCACTTTTCCAATTCAAGAGCCGAGAAAAATCTGTGAAAAATAGGAGGTTTTATGAGAACAGGACTTACCAAGAAAGAAAAGACCACAGCTATATATTTTGATGAATATGGCAGCATGATCGAGGTGCAGACCCACAATACCGATCTTAAAAAGCGGCTGATCGTATTTGCGAAAGAATACCCGGAGTGCTGCCGCCAGATTGACGATGACGAACAAGGCGGGCTGACCTTTGAGATTGAAAAAGGCAGATTGAGCTTCCGACTGACTGCACCGTACAGCGAGGAACGGAAACAGGCGGCGAGTGAGTGGGCGAAGCAGAACGGTATTGCTACGCTGTAAAATATAAGACATCAAAGGGGTGAATGCCTATGGAAAAATAACAGACAGGAGGATTTTTTAATTTGAGTGTATATGGATATATCCGTGTAAGCAGCAAGGATCAGAAAGAGGATCGACAGCAGATTGCCTTGAAAGAGGTCGGCGTTGAACTGCAAAATATCTATGTGGATAAGAAGTCCGGCAAAGATTTCAACCGTCCGCAGTACAAAAAGATGCTACGGAAATTGAAAAAAGACGATCTGCTCTACATCAAGAGCATTGACCGTCTTGACGCAACTATAAAGAAATTCTACAGCAATGGCGGATTCTCACGAAAGAAAAAGGCGTTGACATCGTTGTGTTAGATATGCCGCTGTTGGACACCCGCCGGGGCAAAGACCTGATGGGTACATTCCTCTCCGATATTGTGTTGCAAGTGCTGTCCTTTGTGGCAGAAAACGAGCGTACAAATATCAAACAACGCCAAGCCGAGGGAATTGCCGCTGCCAAAGCGCAGGGCATCAAATTTGGCAGACCGCCTTTGCCCTTGCCGGATAACTTCTATGAGGTACACAAAGCATGGCGCAGTAAGAAAATAACCTTGAAACAAGCAGCGGAAGCCTGCAATATGCCGGTTGGCACATTCTACGGAAAGGCAAGAAAATTTGAAAATGTGGCTTAAACAAATCATGCCCTGAATTTGTAAAGGTGTACTTTTACAAAACACAAAAAAGTTACAATTATCGTCAAAAAATTTCGTCTCAACACCTTGAAAATCCTTTCATTTTGGTGTATAATATTGAAAAGTGTAATTTAATGCCCTAATTTGTAAAAGTACACCTTTACCAAAAAAGAAATAGGAGGATCACAAAATGGGAGAGGAAAACGTCAAGGTGTTAATAAAAAGCGAAAAAATATCGCAAAAGAAGAAAAAAAGGATTATTTGGTCAGTATCAGTTCTGCTGGTCATCATAACTATGGCTGCTCTTATTATTGATTACAGTGGTTATAAGAAAGGTCAAGAATTTGGTCTCGCATCTGCAATCATTACATCTGAGATAGGCGGTTTAAGTTGGGTAAATAAAAGCGATTCTTATGCGGAACAATGTGAAGATGTTTACTACAAGCTTAACAAGCACACTTTAGATGTGACTATCAACGGTGTGAAGTATGACGCAAGTGATGTTCGCAAGGCCGAAAGTGCCACGAGATCTGCATTTGCTGACATTATGGAATCTGCAGGTTTCAATCGATATAGCTCATACAACATAGCAGACTGGTTTAAGTACACAAATATTGTTGAATACTTTTCCGGCTATTATTGGAACAACATTCTTTCTATTTGCTGTTATATTGTTCTTCTATTTTCAATTGTTTTTACAATTTTAGTCAACCAAGAGGCAAAAAAAGAACTGGTTGTCTTTGAGGATTCTGTTTTGTGTAGAGTTAATCCTAAAAAATCAAAACAATTGGTTTTTGAAGATATTAACAATGTTGACTTCGGAAAGAATGCGCTGAAAATTGTCGGAACAGGTGTTAAGTTTAAGATTTGCAATCTAACAAATGCTGAAAGCATTAAGTCTGTTATTATTGAAAAAAAGAAATCTACGCAGAGCAAATCTGATAGTTTGAATGTTAGCAATGCTGATGAATTGAAAAAGTATAAAGAACTTTTGGACAACGGCGTAATTTCGCAGGAAGAATTTGATGCAAAGAAGAAACAGATTTTGGGGTTGTAAGACATTAACGCCGAGGCGAAAGCCTCGGCGTGTTTCATAGGAGGACGCTATGGCTATATTAACAGAACGAAATCCAAAGTGGATAAATTGGATTGCACCAGACAATTTTAATGATAAAGACTTGTTTAGAATCGTAATCTTCTTCGTTTTTCACTCGCCATGTCCCAGTCTCTCGTCCATGAGAAAAACACTGTCAGAATATGGATGGACTGCGCCATGGAAAAAGCCGTATTATCTAAACAAGCAATTAAGGCAGAAAGCAACCACTTATGAGCTACTCTTTTCTGCAAAGGGTTACGATGAAATGGATATAGCCTTAGAAAAAGCTGATTTGAAAGAAACATTCCCATCTGATTTTTCTCGTGAAAGAATCTGTATCTATGATAATCAAGGAAATCAATTTCTTAGTGTATTCTATCATATCAGAAATGCATTTGCGCACTGTCGGTTAAACATGGTCGATGTTGACGGAGAATGCGTGTTTATTTTTGAAGACGTTCAGCCCAAAAAGAATTCAAACCAATTGAAGGTCTCAGCAAGAATGATTCTGCGAAAAAGTACTTTGCTCAACTGGATCGATTTAATTGAAAACGGAGAACGTGAGTATCAAAAGACGCAGAACTAATATTCCCTTTGGAACAAAGGGCGCACTTCTATACAGGGGCAAGCCCTGTATGTGCGCTCTGCGAGGCAGACAGCCCGGACGATTGAAGTCCGGGCTGTTTTGCGTCACTTCGTTCCGAACAAGGGGCTGCACCCCTTGCGCCGCTATGCGGCTATCCCTGCGTACTTTGCGATTGGCGCAATTTGCTGACGCAAACAGCACCACTCACAAAGTTTTGAATATGTACCCATAACCGTTTACCGATTTTAGGTAGGCGGTCTTTTTATATCCAAACATCAAAATTAAGGAGGTCATACACTATGGCAAAACAGAAAACCATTCCCGAACTGGAAGCTGAGAAAGCGGAAAACGAACGCAAGCTCTCGCAGCTCCAACACAAAAAACAGCAGATTGAAAACCGTATCACCTACTACGAAAAAGGAGATCGGCGCAAGCGCGCGCACCACCTTATCACCCGTGGTGCAGCCGTCGAAAGTATCGCACCGCTGACAAAGGTTTTGACCGAAACTGAGTTTTACGCCTTTGCAGAAAAAGCCCTTGCCGTCCCGGAGATCAAAGGCTTGCTTATGGAAGCGGTAAACGAACACAATCGTGCAGAACAGAGAGAGAGGTGTTGAGTATCGCACTATATCATTTCCATGTGACACAAATCAAGCGCAGCGCAGGACAGTCCGCTGTTGCGTCTGCCGCCTATCGCTCCGGCGAAAAGCTGCACAGCGAATACTACGGCGAGGACAGCGACTACATCAAAAAGGGCGGCGTGATCTGTTCGGAAATCCTGTTGCCACCCCATGCCCCACCCTCTTTCTCTGATCGGGAAACGCTATGGAACGAGGTGGAGAAAGTGGAACGGGGAAAGAAAGCGCAGCTTGCATACAGCTTTGACATTGCTTTGCAGAACGAGTTTTCCATGCAGGAGAACATCGAGCTTGCAAGGCAATTTTTATTGGAGCAGTTTGTGAGCCGGGGCATGGTGGTGGACTTCGCCGTTCACTCTCCCGACAAGGTGGACGGCGGCATTTCCAATCCCCACTTCCATGTCATGTGTCCTATCCGTCCTCTGGATGAATACGGCAGATGGGGAAACAAGCAGCGGCGGGAATATCTGCTTGACGAGCATGGCAACCGCATCCGGGATGAAGCGGGAAACTATGTGTTCAACGCTGTGCCGACCACTGACTGGGGCAGTCCCGACACCTTGGAGCATTGGCGGCAAGCGTGGGCTGATCTGTGCAATCAGAAGTTTGCGGAAAAGGATTTGGACTGCCGGATCGACCACCGCAGTTACGAGCGACAGGGCATCGACCAACTTCCCACCGTCCATGAGGGTGTAACTGTCCGGGCAATGGAAGCGAAAGGCATCCGCACCAACAAGGGTGATCTGAACAGATGGATCAAGGCGACCAACGATATGATCCGCAATCTGAAAAAGAAAATCTCTGCGATGCTTGACTGGCTGAAAGAAGCCCATGAGGAATTGAGCAAGCCACAATCTCCCAATCTGGCGCAGCTACTCAGCGAGTATTACACCAATCGCAACGCCGGAGCTTGGAGCCAGAAAGCGAAGATCGGCAATCTCAAAGAGTTCAATGAGATCGTCAATTATCTCATGCAGAACAAGCTGACAACGCCGGAGGAATTGCAGGAGCGTGTGTCTGCGCTGAGTGAGCGCATCGACACTTTGAAAAGCTCCATGCGTGACAAATCCGAGCGCATGAAAGAGTTGGACGAGCTTCTCCGCATGGTGCAGTTTTACACCGAGGGCAAACCCGTTGCCGATAAACTGGCGACTATCAAATGGAAAGGCAAGCGGGAGAAGTTCATGTCTGAAAATGAAAACGCACTCCGCCTGTATCACATGGCGGAGCGCAAATTGAAGCCGCATTTCAAGGACGGCAAGCTGCCCATCACCGCATGGCGCAAGGAGCGTGACCGTCTGGAACAGGAATACAAGACTGGGCAAGCGGAGCTTTCACCCATCCATGCAGAGGTAAAAAAGCTCTGGCAGATCAAATACAAAGTGGAGCAGGTCATCCATGAGCAGGAGCGACAGACCGCCGTTACACGGCAGAAAAAGCAGGAAATCGAACACTAATCTTTACACATTTTTAGGAGGCACTTATGAGCAAGAAGAAACCATTTGAACATGAAATTGACCCGGAGCTTTTGGCAGAAATCGAGGAATGGGAGCAGAAAGAACATGACGAGCCGGGAGGATATTACTTCTCCAATACCGACCCGTATCTCAAACCTGCACCGCTGCCGCCCGACCACCCCAGACACAATTTCTGGTTTGATGAGGATGGACACATCTGTGTGAAAAATCTATCCGCTTTCTGGCTGCCGGAGTTCACTTTGCAGAAAGAGATCGGCGGCACGATCTACTCCGTCACGGGCACTTATGACGGAACGGAAACGCTTGATAAGAAAATGGAGCGCATTATGGCTGAAAAGTTTACAGAAAAGTTGGAGGATACCGAATGACAAATTCACAGAATCTTGGTACAATAGAAGCAACCAATCCTGTACTGGCAGTTGCCCCTTTGAAGGAGGAAACAGAAATGTTACAGGCAACTGATAAAATTACCGCACTCTACTGCCGTCTATCCGTGGAAGATATGAAAGAGGATAAAAAGGGCGGCAAGGAAGATGTGTCGAACTCTATCCAGAATCAAAAAATGATCCTGCTCCAGTACGCTAAAGAAAATCGCTTTCCTAACCCGACCTTTTTCGTGGACGATGGGTACAGCGGCACGAACTTTGCTGGGGTTAGATAGCGATACTTTTTACATCTACCATGTTGCGGCGGTCAT
>CAJMRL010000036.1 GCA_905215805.1 uncultured bacterium
AGAGAAAAAGAGCCGTGAACAAAATGATTTAAAAAATCATTTTGTCACAGCTCCCAATTAATGTCATACAAGACTTACTGCGTTCCAAGCCTGAGCATTTGTGCTGCCGGCTGCATATTTTCATCCCATACGAACGCCTTAAGCTCTATCCCTTCGGAAATCATCATCGGAGGAATATCTAAAATAAGCTCTTCATCATTAGATTCCGGAATTTTCGCCGATGAAACTCCTATTAAAACTCCATCTCTGTATATTGCAGTATATACAGTACAGTTTGTTAAATCATCATCAGCGTTTCTTGTAAGTTTTACTGACGTAAGCTGTCCGCTTGTCGGCAATACATCCGTATCAAGATATTCTGTTCCATCAATGATAACAGACGAAACCTGGCTATTTATCGGTTTCTCTGTCGGAGGAGCCGGTGTTGCCGGAGCTTCTGACGGCGTTGATGTCGCCGGAGCTTCTGACGGTATCGATGTAGCCGGAGCTTCTGACGGTGTTGATGTTGCCGGAGCTTCCGACGGTGTCGGAACATCAGCAGCCTCTCCTGTTATTGCAAGATCCTTGATTTGAACTGTACCTGTGCTACCTCTAAGTACAAAGGTGAACTTAACAGAGTATGTATCCATACCCTCCGCAAGTCCCGAACCTGAAGTCCAGGTAAAGCTCTTTTCTTCCCAATCCTGATCGCTTACTGCTTCTGTGTGGATATCGCCGATCGTGCGATTGTTTCTTACCTCCGTTGCTACCTTTACATTATTAGGTTCGCTCGGAACAGTTGTGTCTGATTTCATTGTAAGCGTATCGCCATTAAGATAGAAGCCATGGCTGTTACGCTTTGTAATATCAGATTTTTCCTTAAATGTTATTGTATATTCAGTATTCGGCTTAATATTTTTTATCACCGCAGAAACACCGTACAATACGTTGTTTGGATCAGCATCTATATCAGCATCGGCATCGCTTGTGATTGTCATTATATTGTCAGCAAAATTATGTGAAGCGCCTTTGCTGTCATTGCTGTATTTATACCATACAATACCGTAATCCTCTGCCTCTCCGCTGAATTCCTCTTCAAAGGTATCCCATACATTTGCATCAGGATCGTCTGTAGGAGGAGTTGTCGGATTTATAGTCGGGGTTGCCGGAGGAACAGTTACTGTTGTGCTGTCCTTGCTGAGCATAATATACGGAAGCTGTGAAATATCCTTCGGAATCTGGTTCTCTGATACATTTCCGTTAGCATCATGCGCTCCAACTACATAGTAGTCGTTGCCCGCTGCTCCTGATGCAATAGAAGCATCATATGCAAACAAAAGCTTGTATTCGCCGGACGCCGGTTTCGCATTCAAATCAAGTTCCGTCTGGCTGCCTCCGCCGTACTGTGCGATATATCCTTCGCCGTTTACATAGCTGAAGCCGTCCTTAGTCTGATCATATATATTTGTCAGCTGTCCGCCTGCCGTATTTTGTCTTATAAAGTTCAGCTTTGCGCCTGTGTATGTTCCCTCGGGGATGGTGAAGGTCATTCCGAGTCCAAGTCCGTATCTTATAAAGAAGTTACGTGAATCGGAGCTGCCATCGGCAAGCACACGTTCGATAGAATCAGGAACAACATATGTTGTTGTGTCTGTGTTCACAAGTCCGGTTATGCTTACTGCTTTCTTCGGCATTGTAAATGAAGCTGTTCCGTCGTCATTGTAGGTTACCTCTGAAAGCGCGCCGTTCTCATCCTTTACAAACAGCGAATATTTTGCAAAATTGCCGCTCAATGTAACGGTTTCGCCCTCATATGCCTCGTTTGCTGATGCAGCTATGCCTTCCTGTGCCGTTATAGTATTCGGCAGTGCCTGAGCTATGCCTATCCATGAGAGCACCGGATCAGCACCGCTTTCTTTGCTGACAGAAACAGTTATAACTGTCTGCTCCGTAAGCTCAAAGCCAACGCTCGCTTTTGCACGTTCAACCGCAGGAATGGACTTGCCGTCAAGACGTGCATCTTCACTTCCAAGCTCCGTTTCTCCGCTGCTTACAGTCACCTTCATATTTCTTGCCGCATTGCCGGGCCAGAACTCATGGAATCCTGCTGTTACGCTGTATCTTCCCGGCTCAAGCGTGAACTGATAGTCAATCGACTTATCCTTCTCTGCGTACCAGCCTGTTGTATACTTGTTTCCCGGAGTCATATTGTTATCTTTCGGAGAGCCGTACGCATCCTCGCCGCTGGAAATTCCCCATCCGTCCTTTACCTCGGTCTGATCGTTTACAGTGTTCACGAGCTTATCCGAAATGGTCTTCACACCATTGAATACTGACGCATCTGAATCATTACAGTCAACGAAATAATACATGTTATCCGGATATACGCTTATTACGCCCTCGATAACTGTTCCGTCCTCAAGAGTTCCGGTTATTGTCGTATCCTCATATACTTCACACTCATCAATAGTTTTATCCCATACAACGCTGCGTTCAGCGTCTTCTACCATAACCTTTTCAGGTAAACCCTTATCCGGTGTTGTATAGCCGATATGTCCTATCTCCTTAGAGAATGCAGGTTCTTCAGCAGAAGTACTCTCAACAGCATTAAGAGCTATGCTCTGAGCTGTATACTCATCATTATCCGCCTTTGACATCGGCTTGAAAGTATATTCGTAATCAAATATATATCCGGTATTGATTCTTGCATCCTCTCTCTGTTGAGGTCCGCAGCTTGAATTTCCTATACCAAGTGACTTATGGTCAATATTGAAGTATGTATAGCCTTCCTCCATTGTGTATCTGTTCGTTGAAACAAGCTCGTACGGATGCATTGAGCCGTTTCTGAGATCCTTTGTGCTGTAGTGGAGAGCTGAGACCTCAAGGGCGTTTTTTTCACTTGCCTCCCAGTTCGGGTCTGTCTCCTTGCCTTTATATTCCTTATTTGCTGAAGCAAGGATAGCTGTTTTTCCGTTATCCATAACAGCCCATGTAACATCATTTACAGTACCTGTTTCCTGTGTGTCGAAATGCGGGAAGAACATATCCGTTGCCGTTGATGAATATATTCCCTTTACGGCGTAGCTGTCACGTTCACGGTAGCTCTCGGAAACCGGATAATTATATCCGTATTCGCCGTCCTCCGTTACCTTCGGATCGATACCGTTTCCGTACCAGGTTATATTCTCGAAGTCATCGTCAAGCTTCATCTGTGAACCGAGACGAAGTATATATCTTCCGTCCGCCGTCTGCTTCGGCATATTCATTGTATCAAGATACATTCTGTATGTCACTGCACCGCTCTCGTCAACAACGTAACGCAAAAGCTCTCTTGCATACTCATCGCCGTCATACGGTACCTTAAGCTTTACACCAACGTCTATAACATAGCGGCCGTCTTCATCCTGACTATAGCCTATTGTATTCGTTACAGGAATTATGTTTTTCTCCTCATCGGCATACTTCCAGTTGTCGATCTGCGGACTGTCGTTTGCGTGCTCGGCACGTGAATAGTTCGGCTTGAGCTCATGGATGAGCGTTTCACCGTTGTATACGTAGTTCGAGAGGAAGCCTGTCTTCTTGCTTATCTCAAAGCTGAAGTTATTTCCTGTAACCGTGAATTTATCTGCATCTTCTGTAACGTTCACTCCATCGCCGCCTACCTCTGCGGGTACCGGTTCAGCCGGAGCTGCGCCCTTTACGGCTGTAAGTACATCATCACTGAGGTCAAACTGCTCGTGAGCTATCTCATGACCCGCTTTAACGCCCCATGAAGCATCCTTTGTTACTAACTCTACATAGAGTCTGTACTCTCCGCCCGGCATAAGTGTTTCAGGAAGCGATGCCGAATACGGGATAGTAATCGTTCCTGCCTGCTTCGGGCCTACCGACGGAAGCTCAGCAACTGTTCCCGAGCCTATCTCCTTGCCGTTTTCTGTAAGCGACCAATTAAGACTGTACTCGTTAAGATTCGTGAAGTTGTTCTCGTTGTATACTGCAACCTGCTGAGCTTTCAGATTTTCATCCGTTGTCCAGCCGTTTTCAAGCTGCTTCTGAGCATATATCGGCGTCTCCTTGAACCAGAAGTTTTGATACTGGTACTTGACTTCATATATCTCAGGCTGCGGCTGACGATCCGGGGAAACAAGACCGTTTCCGCTGAATGAGCCTCTGCCTCCTCCTGAAGCTGTACCGTCAGGATTAACGTTTCTGCCTTCGAAGTTGATATCTCCCCAGTCACCGCCGTAACCTAAGAACCAACCCTCACGCAGTTTGCCGTATAAATCCTCATGCGCAAGGTACTTGCCGTCTGCATAGTAATCGTACGGTTCCGGAACTATGTTCGAGTTTGAATCCGTCTTCTTTACTGTATTGTCTTCTGTATTTGTTACTCTTGAAAGCGGAACGATTCTCGACTGATCGACCCAGTCCCAGATACACGCGCCTATCATGTTTTCTCCTGAACGGATTGCATTCCAATAACCCTCAAGGTCTCCCATGGCGTTGCCCATTGCGTGAACATACTCACAAAGGAAGTATGGTTTGCCCGCCGTGTTCTGTTTCGCCGGCATCTCCGGATTTACCGCCATGTTCTGTGTCTTCTCTACTGTCGGATACATGTTGCTCTCTGTATCCGTGTGCTCATCCCACTTCACAAACTCCGAATGCACAAACCTTGTAGGATCCTGCTCATGGAAATAATCTGTCATCCAGTAATATATAGGACTATTCTCTTCCGTAATCTGTCCGCATTCATTTCCGATCGACCATGAAACTATGGAAGCATGGTTTTTCAGAGTCTGATACGAGGTTACTGTTCTGTCCTTAAAGATATCTCCGAGAAATACGTTGTATACCTCATAATTTGTTCTGTCCTTATTCGCAACAGCATGACACTCTGCGTTCGTTTCAGCCATCACATAGAAGCCGTAAGTATCTGCAAGATAGTACAAATACTCATCGTTTGCGTAGTGCGAGGTACGAATAGTATTTATATTATACTGCTTCATTGTCTGAAGGTCTATGTCATAAACCTCTTTTGAAACATATTTACCGGTAAGAGGATCGGAATCATGACGGTTCGTACCCTTCATCAGGAGCGGCTGACCGTTTATCTTTATCTGAGAATAAGTTGCTTCAGTCTGCGCCGCATTTTCGGTGTCTACATTCGCTGTGTATTCTATCTCACGGAAGCCTACGAGCAGCGCTGATGATGCTATGTCAGTATCGCTTTCATCTTTAAGATTTAGCGAAAGCACATACAGGTTCGGCTTCTCTGCCGACCACTGCTTGGGTGCCTCAACCTTTACGCTGCTGTCTTCAAATACGAGCTCATCGCCCGCCGGTATAGCCTTATCCGTCGTAAACTCTATAGTTTTTACGACAGTCTCTAAATTATCCTTGTCGTAAAGGTTTGCTGTCACCTTATATCCTGCCGGAATTTCCTCATCGGTGTTGTTTCTGAGTTTGAGGTTCTTTACAATGAGATCTGCATCCACATAAGCCTCATCAAAATCAGTCTCAATTTTATAATCCTCGATCGAAACCTCCGGAACGGAGATAAGGAATACATCACGGAAAATACCTCCGTCATAGAGCATATCCTGATCTTCAAGCCATGTTCCGTCACAGAATTTATGTACTCTTACAGCAAGAGTATGATCCTCGCCGTCAGAAACATAATCGGTTATATCGAATTCATGAGGTCTGTATGAATCCTCGCTGTAGCCGATAACCTGACCGTCTATGAATACATAATACGCCGACTCAACGCCTTGGAACGAAATTCTTATTCTGTCGTTCTCCTTCTTTTCAAGACCGTTTATATTTATCGTTGTTCTGTAAAAACCTATAGGATTATACGCCACCGGAGCCTCACCCGGCTCAAGAGTTCCATACATATCGCTCTTGCCGGTGCCCTGCGGCTGTTCTCCTGACTGCCACGGCATTTTCACATTGTCATATATAGGATAATCCCATACCCATGTTTCATTCTCACCGTTTGGTGTATTTTTGTTGTTCCACCACTCGCCGTACGAGGTCCAGCTTGAAGGCATTGATACATTCTTTTTCCATGTATCGTCCTGCACAAAATCCTTCGCTGCAAACGCATTCGTAGTACCGTCAGCGTTTATCAGTCCGCGCTCAGCGCCCATTGCAAGATTTTTTACCACCGTCATATCCCATTGATTTGACGCTCCCTTGCCTGTGAGCATTTTTACTCTGCTTGATGTTTCCTTTGCGTAATTCACAGCCGATTTAAGCGCCGTCTGCTCATCCTGATACGGTATCGCCGAATCGGTGCGCGCATCAAGCCTGTTCCTGCCGACTACGCTGTACATCTTGTTTTCCTTGTCATTGTACTCGGTAAAGGTCACATCTTCGGTTTCCATATTCTTATCGATTATTTCCGAACCGTTCACTTCTCCGCCCTCCGCACTTGTCATTGTAGGAACGGCAGATGAAAGCATCGCCGCCGCCAGAATGAATGACATTATTTTTTTGTGTTTCATATGTTCCTCCTTTTTATTATTCAACAGTCACAGCATCGCAAACGGAATTTTGCTCCCCATCCCAAAGGAACGCTTTTACTGTATCGACCGCAAGTCCGTCTGTATCCATACTGAATTCTGTTCTTCCTTCATCCGCATCACGCGATACGAGCTTAAGCAGCCTGCCGTCCTCATCATAGGCGGCAAGATATGCCGTGAATTTCTCGTCCGCGCCGCGGTAATTTATATTATATACTCCCGAAACATTCGTTCCATAAGCCGAAACTGAAATGTTTCCCTGCGGTATATATACCGACTCCTCAAACAGCTCGAGATCCTTTATCTGCACCGTTCCCAGTGCACTCCCAAACGTGAATTCAAGCTTTGCGGCAAGTACATCGTCTCCGGGAAACTTATCCGTATCTATTCCCGATCCGGACGTCCACTCTATAGTACGTTCCTCCCAGTCCGTGTCGGCGCATGCCTCCTGATGAATTCCTATGTTGCCGTTATTGCGCGTAAGCGCCGCATGGGTTACCTGGGCAGCATCGGTCACATCCGAAACCGTACTCGCTGTATCCGGCTTCAGATACAGACCGTGTGCCGGATTCGTGACCTCGGTAAGCTCCGTTTTTTCTTTGAAAGTTATATAATATTTTGTGTTAGGCTTTATGTTCTTCATGACAGCCGAAACTCCGTAGCATACATCAGCAGGCGCGGCGCCGGCATTACTGCTTATCGTAAGAACCCCGTCCGCATTGAGCTCATACGAGCCGCCGCTGCTGTTGTTGCTGAACTTCTTCCATACTATCGCGCTGTCGTCCTTCCCGCCTTCAAACCTGTCCGCATAGTTGCTCCAGCGTTCCTGATATTGTGCAGGCTCCGCCGTTTCCGACGGCGCCGGCGTTGTATCGGCAGATGCGCCGTATGAAAGAATTATATTATCAAAGTATGCAGTTGGATTGTCAACGGTATATTCAACACTCATAACAAGCGCCTTCGTGCCCGTTATGCTTTCTATTGAAAGCGGACTTGAATTCGCCTCGTCAAGCGTGTAATTACCGTCTTCCTTATCCTGTGCTACTGTTGATTTATCAATTGTAATTGTGCTATAACCCCATTTATCGTTTGAATCTGTCACTTTTGCTATTTCAGTTCCCAATGCAGAGGCGTCGTTTTTAAATGCAGCAAGCCGCTCCCGTGTCAGAGCCTCGCCCGCGCTGTCATAAGCGTACAGCTTATATGTGCCGCTGTAGTTTCCGCCGCCATGACCGGAATGTATGGTTATTTTTTCAAGGTTGTCAAAATCTGCCTGTGCTATATAGAAGTATTCCGGCGATGAAGTTATTTTCCATTCCCTCACATCTCCGTTGTTTATACTTCCTGCCGAAGCCGCTGTATCCTCAGTAAATGAATACTTTATATCTGTATATTCTCCCGGCTCTTCTGTCGATTCCGGCTCGGCCGGATATGCTTTAATAAGCGCATCATATTCTTCATTCGTTATCGGAAGTATGGAGCCGTGGCGAATCACTCCGGCATCGGTCGTTGTTTCGTTCAACTCATATGAATCACTATACAGATTGTCAGCTGCAAACAGTCCATAGCCTTCCCATCCGCCGCCAAGACTGTCCACAAACACTCCCCATCTGTTCTCATGGTTGAACTTGAATGCCGTCGGACCTTCACAGTTTCCTATGCCCATATTCGTGGCATACCACGGTCCCTCAAGACTCGCCGCATACTCACAGCCTACGCGCTTGGTGCTCTCGTTCTTAGAATACCTGTAATATATTCCGTCCTGTTCAAGAATAGTTGTGTCTATAACATGATTATCGCGCTCTATGTAAAGCTCGGGAGTGGAAAACGTTCTGAAATCTGATGTAAAGCTTCTGTATATCCTCTGCTTTGAATTGTCTTCAAGCGCCTTTTTCTGCTCAGCCTTGGTCATGCTGTCATAACCTTCCGGCTTTTCGGGACATACCATCGACGCCCAGAATACCATATACTGACCACGATCCTCATCCCATATACTCTCCGGCGCCCATACGCAGCCTACGTTGAACGGTTTCTCTCCGTTTTCAAGAACTATATCATCGCCTATTGCGTATTGGCGCTGCTCAGACCAATTTACAAGATCATCTGATTCCCATATCATGATATTTTTCGAAGCTCTGTACTGTGCCGCGTTCCAGTCCCTTGTCTGGTTTATAAGCAGATCCGTTGCAACTATGTAGAACTTATCGCCCTCCGGTGAGCGGACGATATGCGGGTCTCGCACACCCTTTGTCCCGAGATTGCTTTCAAGTACCGGCTCGCCGCCGTTTAATACATTCCATTCTATTGCGTCCGAAGATACGCTGAAATATACCTTTTCGTTATCAAGATCACCTGAATTATCTTTGCCGACAAAGTTTACAAAGAGATATTTGTCATACTCGTCCTTTACCTCCGTTCCGGAAGCTGCCGTTATCTCCATACTTGACTCTACCGGCTCTGTGAGATAAGTTTTGCCCTCATAGGTATATCTGATATTTGCCCCGGGAAGCGTGTAGCCGTTTTCCGGTACGTTTATAAGTTCAACTCCATCACCCGCTGTTATTTTTACTGCGCTGCCTGTAACGCTGCCCATTTGTTCAGCATTTTCCGAATTAATTTCAACAGGTTCTGTTATCGGATTTGAAGTATATATTTTATCATTGAAAGAATAAGTAACTGTAGTATTCTTTGCAATATAACCGCCGTTTTCTAATCCAATCAGCTCAACGCCGTCTGAAGCGCTGACCCTGTATCCGCTCTCCTCCGCGTTTATACCCATGCGCAATACACTTCCCGGTTCAAAGCAGATGATCTTCGATAAAATTTTAAGCAAAAAAAATAGCCTGCGTGGCTCTTAGTGCCACGCGGCTACCATGGGATCATCCCATTATCTGTTTTTCTGAATTCGGTCGGGGACATGCCTGTTTCACGCTTAAATACTGTAACAAAATATTCCGTACTTGAAAATCCACATTCTTCGGCTATCTCCCTGACCCTTTTATTCGGATATATCTTCAGCAGGTTCTTGGCATAGTTGATCTTAAGCTTTCTTACCGCCTGCATAGGAGATATATTATAAACTCTTTTGAACAAATGTGTCAGTCTGCTCTCTGTTACCCCCATAACCTCCGCAAGCTGAGTAAGGCTTATGTCCTCTCCCGTATGGCGATAAATATAGTTTACCACCGGGGCAAACTTCGTAGACAGTATGTCAGAGTTATCCACTGTAACATCCCTGACCATCTCTGATACATATATAAAAAGCGTGTACAGCAGCCCCGAGCAGCGCGCCGTCTTAGTGTCTATAGTACTAAAAAGCAATTCGAATATTTTGTTGAAATACATATTAATAGTGTTAAATTCCGTTTCACTGATTCCTTTGACAACAAAGCTTTTCCCCAGTCCGAAAAAATCAAGTATATTGTTTACAGCAGTACCGTTAAACACTATATAAGATACCATCCACACATCTGAAACTGCCTTATAGCTTTGCGGAACGTTTCCCGCAAAGAAAAACAGGTCGCCTCGCTCTATTTTATGTGTCTGTCCTTTCTCATCTGTGAAGATTCCGCTGCCCTCACGGCAGAGTGTGAGCTGACAATTCGGATATCCCTGCGGGCGATCAACCGGCTCCTGCTCATGACTCATATTCGCCCCACATACATACAGCGGCAACAAACCCTGACGCTCATTTTGCGCCATATCTTCCATAACGCCACTCTCCCTTCTATTCAGGAAATAATTATATCATAAATGCAGTACGCATGTCAATAGCCCGGAAACACGGTCGATCTGTTTTATTTTTTCAGAAAATACGGTATTTTGATAAAGAAATCAAAATTTATATTGCAATAAAAAATTATTAGTATAGCAACAGCATAACTATTGCTCTGAATCAATTAAGATTTGCATATTTTACTACATAAATTTTCCCATAATATACACTACTGCCAAAGGAACGAGTACTGTTACAAATATTACTGCTATAAGAAAGACAAATATTTTTTTCACGTAATTTCACCTCTCTATATTCTATTGTGATAAAATATTGATTAGAACAGGAGGTTCATAATATAATCAATTTATATTATATAGAAACATTTTATAAAAAAAGAAGATATATTAGCTATATCTCCTTTATTGCAAAACAGAAGCCGCGGCAATTCCGCGGCTTCTATAATCAATTATTCAGCTGTAAATGATGCTGCTGTAAAGCGGGCCTTTGTTCCTCTTCCATAAATATAATATGCCTTTCCCGCTTCAACCTTACCCTCTATGGTTCCATTCATCTTGTCGGTTTCTGATTCATTTGCAACTATCGCAACAGGTTCATCCTGTTTTCCGCCTTCCTCTACTATATATATGGTCTTCGGACTTCCGTCTGAACTCGGCGTTCCGAGATCTATAAATGATACCGAAAGCGTTCCGTTGCTCTGCGCTTCATACTTCAACGCTGTTCCTGTCGCAACTCCTTCATCAAAAGAGCCATTATCTCCAGATGAAAGATACTTGCCATTGCCTGTATCTGTAAACAACGTTGTAAGTCCTATCATAAGCTCTGTTCCTGCCGGGCAGCCTTGATAAACGCTTGTCATTTCCCATACATTCTCCTGTGGTTCAGGAATTGACGGTTCACTTGTTGGCTGTGGCTCAGGATCCTCTACGCTTGCTCCTTCTTCAAAAGCAACTCCGCAGAATCTTCCCTTGGAACCTGCCACATACACATAATATGTTTCACCGGCTGTTACATTTACAGGTACGACCATATCATCACCTGTTCCTTGTATACCTGCCGCTTCAATGTCGCCCTTGGACATACCATCCTGTCCAATGCATACTTTCTTTGTATCACCTACATTTGACAAATAGAATTTAGCCACTCCGTTTGCAGATGCGGTATACTTAAGAACTGTGGATTTAGCCGGGTCAACTGTTGTGCCGCTCCAGCTTCCGTTCATGCTCGGATGTGAAATATATCCGGTGAATAATACGCCGTCTATAACTCTTGTTTCTGTTGTTGGGTCATCAGCAGAGATTGTGAAATCCGAATATGTAGCGTCAAACATTATCGAAAGACCATCCGCTAATTCTGTGTCAGCAGCTGCTCCGTTATTATCAGCAGATGCTTTCCAAATCATTTTTGCTTCTGCATCCGGATTTACCGTTGCTTCCGGCTCTGTCGGCTCTGACGGATCAGTTGTTGGTTCTGCCGGGTCTGTTGTCGGATTGGCTGTTTCTACTACCTCAGTTCCTTCTACAGTAACAACATCTATTATCGGATTCATTTCTTCAATTGAATCCCAAAGCATAAACTTATCGCCGTTATTTGCTGCCATAGCCTTAGTAAACGGTACATTTGCCTCAATTGCAACTGCTTCTGTATTTACACCTGTAAGTCTGCCGTCAGTATATGATGCATATACCAATACTGCATTCTGAGCCTTGTCTGATGTTATTGTAACAGTGCCGTCTTTATATGTCATTTCTACACCTGTAATAGGATCAGTTGTCGGCTCTGACGGGTCTGTTGTCGGCTCCGTTGGATCAGTTGTCGGCTCTGACGGATCAGTTGTCGGCTCTGACGGATCTGTTGTTGGTTCTGTCGGGTCTGTTGTCGGCTCTGACGGGTCTGTTGAACCGGACAATATAGCTGTCAGTGATTTAACAATACCCG
Source organism: uncultured bacterium (assembly GCA_905215805.1). Taxonomy (GTDB): domain Bacteria; phylum Bacillota; class Clostridia; order UBA1381; family UBA1381; genus UMGS1958. The sequence goes on from CAJMRL010000036.1 coordinate 12,184, forward strand.
GTATATCATCGCCATATCCATCAAGCATAAGCAAGCAGGCTTTTGAACCTTCACGGTTAGGATTTGATAAATCCTTTCCTGCATAATGATTATGGTCTGAGAACGAATCGAGTATTTCCTGTGCACGTGCATCCTTTTCTGTGTCGTCTGCTCCGTCTGCTACATACGCATTAAACGCATCGACAGCCATCTGACCAATATCTACAAAGCCAAGGATATTCGGATCGTCCTTCATATTATTATATATTGAACGAATACCGTATGTTTCATTATCGTAATCATCTGTTCTTACACCACTGAATGTACGAGTCTCTTCATCATATTCATCATATCCTCTGCCCAAATCATTACCATGTGGAGTATATGAAGTCAAAATAACCTTTGCGCCCATCTTTATGCACGAATCAATGTAGTACTGCAAATACGGCGTAAACTGTGCACCCTCTAATCCTCCTGTATTTGTACCCATATTTCCTATGGTTACAACATCTCCCGGATTTACAGAAGCAAGCACGGAGTCTAACCATCCCTGCTCAATATAGTTAATAAGAGTTCTTGAACCCTTGCCTGCATTTACATATCTTGTTATAAGATTTGCAAAATCAGTATATTTCGTATATTTATTTGACAGAACATATCCATAGCTTCCTGCGTTTCCGAGAGTTGAATCTCCTATAGCATATACAACCGGTTTTTCTGTCGCTGTTCTGTTCTTCTTTTCTATTGAAAGAGAAGCTATAGCGCACTCTCCGGTAAAGTTAAGATCCAATACATCATCAACTACAGGTATATCAAATGTATACTCAGTCAATTCTGTTGCAATATCACCTGCACCTGTATAATCAGTATTAGTAGTACCGCCACCGGCAACATTTCTCAAATGACCTGTGGTTATGCCGTCTGTAGCTTCAGTATATAATACACCCTTATATACAGCCTTAACTGTATATACCTCTCCTGCTTGAACATTTACCTTAAACTTAAAGTTTGAACCTTCAAGATAGTCGGCATTTACATCTGTCTCTGATGCTTCTCCGCCTGCTGTCAATACTCCTTCTACTCCGTATTCATTCTGCTGACTGTACATTGTAGAAGCTGTTACGGGAGTATATCCCTCAACAACCGCTCCTTCAGCATCTGTTCCGAAATCAAATGAAAGACCGTGTATTGTTATCTTTATAGCATAATTGATCTCATCGCCTTCAGTATTTGTGCTTATAGCTCTTACATAATAAGATGCCGGAACTGCATTTGATGCAACTTCAAGCTCACCTGTAGTCTTATTAAACGAAATACCTGCAGGCATTTGTGTTATCTCATTCTGATTGTTTCTGTCATATAAAGCATATGTAACAGTTTTTCCCTCAAGCGGCTGATCATCCTTATTAACAGCTACCGCAGCATACTGTACCTTCGTTGTCTTTGAAGAATCGAGCGGAATGCTGATGCTTGATGTTGCCTGTGTAAACTTTACATTATCCTTTGAAGCTGTAAGAGTAATATTAACTATCTTTGTTTCTCCGTTTATTGCTACCATTACAGGTACCTGTCCCGGAGCTGCTCCCGCTTCTACTGTAAGGGTTGCCTTATGTGAATCATTCTCGTCAGGAGTTATTTTTACCTTTCCTGTGCTTACGATTGTGCTGTCATTTATGCTCCATTCCGCTGCACTGGTAATCTCATAGCCTTCTGCTGTCTGCATAGAAGCTGTTATATTTGTTGATACAGCATCTTCACCGTCTTCCGGAATTGACAAAGTTGTATTTTCGGCCGCTACATTATACTGTGACGAAACCGGTCTGTATACTTTATAGCTGCTCAAATCGATTGTTCCTGTAACTGCGTTACCTAAGCCTACAGAATAGTATGACGGTGTAATACCGCTGTTTGTCCATGCAACATTACTTGCTTCACCTATGCAGGTATTCTCTGGATTGTATACCTTTACCCAAGCGGTTTCCGTTGACTTGTCAGCAGAGATAACAACCTTATACCATGTCGACGGGTCAACTGTCACAGCTGCTCCTGTTACAGGATCTTTTATTTCTGTTCCGTTAAGGTCAATTTTTGAGTTATTATATGTTAATGTATATGCAACTCCATAACTTTTATCGCTATTCCATGTAGGATATCCGGATGTAAGAGTTACAACTCCGCCATTGGAATTGAATCTGAGATTCTGCTCAAAAATAGCCTGACCATCCCCGATGTTTACTGAATGTGTTATAACTGAAGATTTTTTTGCAGTATTTTTTTTAATATGTATAAATTTGCCGCTGTCATCGGATGATAACACTACATCCTTTGTATCGCTTCCCGCATAATATAAGCCGCCTAAAATAGGATCGCTTGACGACTGCATTTCATATCCGATCAAATCGTCCGAATAGTCATTAATATCCGAGATATATCCGCCCTCAGGAAGGATCTGATTAGGATCTTTTGATTTATTTCCCAAAGCTATTACCGGAATAGCCTCCGCTTCGATCGTCTGTCCATTGTATGTGACCTTTGCGGAAACTGTTCCGTAGAAATTCATGCTTACACTCTTTAGTCTGAAATCAGCTGTTGTAGCCTTATCAGAGCTCTGTGTAAATGCTCCGTAGCCGTCACAATAAGTAAGATATGAATCATTTTCGGTCTTAAGTCCGTTAAAGCTCCATTCAACCTTAAAATCTTTTACTCTTTCATCATAATTTTCAGATGTTATTACTGATCCCTTCTCGCCTGTCAATGTAAGAGTATATACATTGCTTGCTTCTGTATTATTGTCAACACCCATTGTCATTTCTGTAGGACCTGTAATAACTGCCGATGCTATAGGCTCTATATATGATGTATCATCATTATATGTAGCGGTCAAGGTCATATCAGAATTAACCTTTATTTCAGATAACTCCTTATAAGTATTATTTCCGTCTGACCAACCGGCAAATATTTTTCCATCCAGTTTTGTATCGGGAGCTTTTGACGGACTGCTTCCATCTTCAACAGCCTCATATGTAACTTCTCCCTCTACAATATATTTAACAAGATGCATAGTCTTATCAGGCTTTGAAGCATCTATCTTTAAATCGTCAACTACGACTCCTCTGTTTTGTGTGTTTCCTGTCTTCTCCAAAGATACGCTTTTTATCGCTGCGCCGTTAAACGGAACTACCGTATCTCCTATTGCAACATAACCTGAATTTTCAGATAAATAGTTTACCGAAATATCATATGTGGTCCAAGTGCTATCTGTATATGGAGTAAGTGCAACAGTGTTGTACTCAGCATCATTTGTAACAAGCTGAACCAATCGATCTCCGTTTCTTCCAGTCAAAGTATAGTTAACCCCAAAAACAGTATCTCCGTCGCTGTCATTAAAGCTTAGAGTCATACTGTGCATTTCACCATTGTATCTTTTTGCCATTTTAAATGATACATCTAATTTCTGTGAAATGCCTCCTATAGGCGAATTCATTGTTACGATGTCATATGCAAAATCATCTCTATTGCCTCCTGCATCGCCTGCTACGCTGCTGCCTATAGTTGCAGCATTTCCTGTAAAAGAAATGTTGCTGTTATTCAAGTCACTGTTACTTTGGGTAGTCAATATATTACTGCCCCATGTGTAGTTGCCGCTGCCATCAGAATAGGTATCAAAATCTGTTGACAGATATGTTCCGGTTGCTGCGCTTATCGAAACAGGCACAATACCCATTGTACCAATCATAGCCAATGCAGAAGTACCGGCTACGATTTTCCTGAAAAGTTTACTCTTCATAATTTTCTCCTCCTAAAAAATTTTTATAATACAAACAGTATTATACTAATTATAGGTAACCTCTAAAAATTCATAAAAAATTGTTGAAAAAATCGTCAGATTATGGTA
>CAJMRL010000037.1 GCA_905215805.1 uncultured bacterium
AAGTATTAAGCATAACAGTCGGAGAAAATGAGAGTGCTAAATACTGGCTCAGTGTGCTTAACGGTCTAAAAAATCGCGGTGTACATGATATTCTGGTACTATGTGCTGATGGGCTTACCGGAATAAAATAATCCATAGCAACGGCATTTCCAGAAACGGAATATCAAAGATGTATTGTTCACCAAGTACGAAATAAATTAAAACGAGTAGTGGAAAAAGACAAGAAGGCATTAGCGAACGATTTAAAGATGATCTATCATGCTCTAGATGAGGCAACAGGATACGAACAAAAGCACGACGTAGCGGAAAAATGGGAGAATAAATATCTGATCGTAATGATGCGATGGGAGGATTTCTGGGATTCTCTTACGACTATGTTCAAATTTTCATCGGATTTCAGGAAAGTAACGTATACAATAAACGCCATAGAAAGTTTTAACAGCGTATACAGGCGGTTAAACCGCCAACGAAGCGTATTCCCGACAGTAGAATCTTTGCAGAAATCTCTATATCTTGCAACATGGGAGTGAACGAAAAAATGGACGATGCCGTTGCGGAACTGGGGCAAGGTATATGAGTAATTGTCGATCATGTATAATGGCAGAATTCCCGAATGAGTGGTATCACAAAAAAATACCGTCACATCAAGGGGTTATGCAGCAAACTGCTTCAATGAACGCCCTGACGGGTGCCCTTGACATGCCGGATTTTTTATGATATATTGCAGCTGGGTCAGGACGCATGGCCTGCTCCGAGAAATGTAAATTTTACCACAGGTGCTTGATTTACAGAAAAATTTCGCACGCCTGCGTTTTTTTAACTATAATAAGACTAAACGATTTCTTTGTCTTTTGGTAAATGTAAACTTCATTAAAACAGAATTATTAACGGAAAAAATTGTGACCATTGTCGAAGCTTTTAGGACGATTTACGATACCTTCGATATAGCTAATTCTCTGTATATGTTGTATCTTCTTTGGCTTTATTTTCCGTTTATACTATATTAATCTGAAAGACATGCAAATAAACCATAATATAATCGTTATCAATAGAAACTTAATCCCTCTATTATACCATTTCACTTTCTGGTTGCATATCCTTGAATTTGTATGTATTTGTTCTTCTAAATCCTCTACTAATTCTCTTTCTGTAATTTGATTTGCCCTTTTTCTATAACTTTGTAATTCCATTTTCCCAATTGATCCAAAGAAAAACAGTGAAGAAGCATTATTTAGGTTCTTTACTATTGCAATTATTGCCCACATAAAACAAACAATTGACAAAAAACTTGATAGGTAAAGCAATCCCACTAATGTAGCAACAAGTATTTCTCCACCATTTAACTCTGACAATTTTTCTACTTCAGTAATTCTTTGAAAAGCATTTGGAATCCCATCATTGAAAATCATCCCAATAAGAACTCCAGCAAGTGCTAATGCAAATGAAATTTTTGTATCAATGTTGCTTATCCAAGCGTTAATTAATGTTAAGGTTTGGTATGCATCCTCTTTCTTGAACGCCGAATTTTTACTTTGACGATTACCATTCTGTTCCATAATTTAAAACCCTCTCAAATTCTTTAATCTGACAATATCATTTTCGTAATCCTGTATATGGTTATATTTTATTCTATTATTTTGCAGGTTATATTCCATTGCATTAATAACTTCCCAACCTTGATTCTGTTTACATGCCCACTTAAAGGTTGATTCATTTATGTATACCCATATATCATTTTTTTTAGCCATGCTCACCATATACTTATATGACATATCGTAATATCCAAAATAAGCATATATATCTATAAATTCAAATGCACTATTATTTATTGTATCCTCGTCATATAGCAACTCCTTGCCTAATTTATGGTAAAATCTCTCTATATTAAACCATCTTTTGATACCTATATTTTTTATATACTCAAACTCTCTACAAAATGAACCAGATATAAAAGTATGGATAAAAGAATATATAGACTTAATTTCTTGTTTAAGAAATTCTTCAGTTTTTTCTTTTTCACTTATCGCTTTTGTTTTTAAAGCATTTTCATTTAAATATTTTTTCTTTAGTTCATCATTTTCTTGTTTTAACTTTTCTTCTAAAACAGCAATTTCTTTTTCACGCTGAATTAGATTTTTTTGCAATCTTTCAATGTCTTTGATTGCGTCTGCTAATCGTTGAAAAATATCTATCTCAACTAAACTATCATCAGCCAGTTTGACTGGTTTTCCCAAATCTTCAGCAAAATCCAAATAGAAATTCTTTGTCACATAACCTTGGTATAATTGTGTGCCTTTATACTTCGCAAATTTTATAAAAATATCTTTATATTCGTCAGACATTTGTTCAAAAACATTATCTGAAATAAATATTTCCCCACCAGATGCAAGGTCAGAATATTTACTTGCACGATTTGTAGCATTACCTACCCATACACAATCTACTTCATTTTCTTTATTTTCATCTTGCTCAACACCATACATTCCGACTTGTGTGACCAATACTTTCCCATAATCAATCCCTATTCCACACTCAATTATTTTCCCGTTAACTTTGGATTTCAAATATTTGTTGAGACTGTAATCAATTACCGTTTGAAGGCTTCTTGCTGTATTAATTGCTTTATCAATTGCCCTTTCGACAAGTATTCCACTTTCATTTACAGAATCAATAAATATTCCCATAATTCTATCACCCAAAAACTGTCTAGTTACACCTCCATTTTTTCTTACACAATCGACAGCCATTCTCATAAATGAACGATATATTTTCACCATACTTTTTGCTTGGCTATTTTCAGTCAAATACGTTGACTTCCGAATATCAATAAATAAAATAGCAGCAATAATGTGCGTCTTTAATAAAACAGTAATAATGTTTTTTCAGTATGGAATAGCATCACGCTATTCCATACTGCTTTTCTTGCTGAAATAATGACAACGGCAGGAAACCTACCAAGTCATAGTAAATATCAATTTGCTGTGTCCTATGTCCATCGACCGTTTGCGGCGCATGGACTTCTACTCTTTTGACCATATCGTTTAATATGGTCGGTGTCAGCTCCTGTAAATCAAAATATTTATGCACCTTTTCAATGAAGCGGTCAAGGTTATCGGCTTGTTCTTTCTGCTGCTCGATTTCGGCAGTTAATTTTGCAACTGTTTCTCTAAGTTCCGTCTGCTCACGTTCATAATCATCCGCAAGCATTTTAAAGCGGCTTTCACTGAGTAAACCATTGGCTTTATCCTCGTATGTCGATTTGAACAGTAGGTCCAATTCCTTGATGCGACGTTCAGCCTTATCAATGGTTCGGTGTTTGGCAGCAAGCTCTTTCTTGACCTCCGCCTTATGTCTCATGCCCATTATCTGACGAAATTCATCTTCGTATTGCGCTATGTAGCCTATAACATACTTCATGTGAGCAAGCACGCCTTGTTCAAGCACAACGGCTCTGATATAATGCGTTCCGCATACATCTTTGCCGCTTTTTCTTGACGTAGAGCAAACGAAGTGATCTTGTCTGCTTTCTATATAATTGCTTGTGCAGTAATACATCTTCTGACCGCAGTCGGCGCAGTATGCAATTCCGGAAAACATATTCGTTTTGCCTGTCTTCGCGGGTCTGCGCTTATTTTTCCTTAACTCCTGAACACGCTCCCATGTGTCGAGATCAATGATAGCTTCATGAGTGTTCTCAAAGACCATGCGTTCACTCTCGGGGTTATATATCCTCTTCTTTATCTTGTACGATTTTTTATGTGTCTTGAAGTTTATTGTATGCCCTAAGTATTCCTTCTTACTCAGTATTGATGCAACTGTATAAGGAGACCATTTATACGGATCTTCAGGCATTTCATAACCGCTTATAAGACCATTTTTGACCCAATGCGCTCTTGGGGCCATAACCTTATCTTCGTGCAGTTTCTTTGCTATCTGAGAAGTGCCATAGCCCTCCATGCACAGGCTATAAATTCTTTTGACGACTTCGGCAGCTTCCTCGTCGACTATCCATACTTGAGGATCGTTCGGAGATTTCATGTATCCGTAAGCGGGAATATTTGTCAGAGGTTTGCCCGATTCACCTTTTGACCTCATGACCGCTTTGATCTTCTTGCTGGTATCTTTTGCATACCATTCGTTCATGATGTTAAGAAACGGAGTGAAATCGCTCTCTGTCTGGTTTGCGCTGTCAATACCATTGTTGATTGCTATAAACCTCACGTCCTTTTCGGCAAACATCACCTCTGTATAAAAGCCGACTTTGAGATAGTCGCGTCCAAAACGGCTCATATCCTTAACGATGACCGTTGAGACGTTCCCGTTCTCAACTTCTTCTATCATTGCCTGAAAGCCCTCGCGCTCAAAGGTCGTTCCTGATACTCCGTCATCGATGAAGAATCTCGGATTCTCGAATCCGTTATCTTTTGCATACTTGCTCAATATATTCTTTTGATTTACAATGCTGTTGCTGTCGCCTTGAAGCTCGTCGTCACGGCTTAGACGGCAGTATAATGCTGTTATTTTCTCAGACTGTCTGTTCATATAAATTCCTCGCTTTCCGACAGTCTGTCAAAACAGGATCGTATATATAGTATACCATATTTTTTATGTTTTGTCACCGCCTTCTGTTGAATTTTCAGCCATCATTTTTAACAATTTTGACGGCAGCGATTTGTGCCCGTCGTACACTCCGCTGAAGCGGTACGTTGTACCGCTCAGCTCCATTGAGATAGTTATATCCGGCAGCTGCATATACAGCGGATTCTTTACCGTAATACTCTCTGCTCTATCCATTTATCAAGCGTCCCTTCCTTATGTGATTTTAAAAATTCGTCAAGCTCTGCAAGAGTGATGTTCTCCTCACGCACAAGCTCTATGATATGTTCATTCTCCAACTGCCGCTTTTTATGCTCAAGCATTTTCAGCTTTGATCGCAGCCTATTTATCTGGTCTGTTGTTTTATCGATTTTGATTTGTATAGATGTTATATCCATTGAATCCTCCTTATAACTCATGGCTGGTATGCCGTCTGTGATTTTGGTTTTCATTCTGCTGCTTTGCGCGTTCCCGGTATTCGGCAAGCTTGCAGCGAACGCTCTGCTTTTCTTTGGTATCGTTTTCTTTTTGTAGTTCCGGTGTCTGACCAAGGAACATATCAACATTCTTCTTCAGTGTTTCAATATCCGAATATTCCGATTGTACCGCTGTATATTGAGCGGACAGCTTTTCTATATCGGCTTGCAGTTTTCGTCTTTCGGCTTCAAGCTGCTTTGCGGACGGCAGCTTATTATCTGAGGTTTTATGCAATTTTAAATTTTTTGCCGTTCGCTCAAACAGCTCTATTTCCTGCTTATGTTTGTTATAAAAGTTGTTTCGCGTGAATGGATTTTTCTTTGTGTATTCATCATATACCGGCTTTAGCTTGCGGTAAGTGTTAAGGTCCTTCATGATTTTATCAAGCTCGTTTATCTGCCGTTTATCTGATTTGATCTTATCTTTGATCGATTTCAATTTATCCGATGTTTCCGATACTCGTTTTGATAATGTCTCATAGTTCAATAAATGCTGCTCTTCTAATATTACAAGCGTCTTTGCGGCAAGCTTCAAGTTATGAAGCTTTGCCCAATGCTCATATCCTTTCGACTGCTGACACTTGATATTGTGTTCTATATCTATCAGCAGATCAGTCGTCCTTGGACGATATATGCCGCTTATGCGGTTTTTAATATTGTCGGCTGTATATGCTCTGCCTATGGTATCGGTCTTTGTAAAGCGTTTATTACCGCTCTCACGGAACCACAAATATTCATTTTGACGGTCGATAAAATCATTTGCTCTCATGCGTCTTATAAAGTCCTCGTAATCTGTGGCATATAGTATACATTCATCTATAGCTTTTTTGATCCTGTATTTATTAGACACGTATGTTTTCTTTCGTTCATATTTCGTTCTAACACTGCCCGGCTCAACGATATTCAAGCCATACTCACCGCAGATCTCATCGCTGAGCTCTCTCAGCCGGTAATAAGACCGCTTGTCGGATTTATATCTCCTATGATCTTTAAAGCTGACTGCATTAAAGATGATATGTGTATGGATATGCGCTTTATCGGTATGAGTTGAAAGCACGTATTCATATTTCCCTTGAAGAACCTTGTCTGCCCATTCTCTTGCAATGAGGTGCGCCCTTTCGGGCGTGACCTCATCGGGTGAGAATTACTGTATCATATGATAAGCTTGGTTTTGTCCGCCGGAACGGGCATTTTGAGCGGTCAGCTCAAATTCAAGTTCCGCTGTTTCTTTTGCACAGCTAAAGCTGTAGATCAAGTTATCGTTCGTTTTATTATCATTGCATATGTATCTTATTGCTTTGCCGACTGTATGTTTGATAGGGTGCATCTTAGTAATTGCCATATATCATCCACCTTTGATCTTATTGCTTCAACATCTCCTTTCGCAACTCCGTAAGTATTGGCATTACGGACGATTTGATTTATATTCTTTCCTATAAGGTTCATTTCTTTAACAGCCTGTTTTAAGTCTGTGGTATCGACATTTACTATAAAGCCGTCTATAGCCATTTTCCGCAGATATGCGCCTCTGTTGCTCATGTTGGCTTTGCTGGCACGCTTATTTATTTGGTTCAGTTCCTTTTCATTAACGTAGAATTTTATCTGTATATCACGCTTGCGTTTGTTCAAATATCGCTCACCTCCTCCCTCGGCAATAAGAAACTTTTTATCCAAAATTCCTAAAGAAATTTTAATGCCTTTTGTACTTTGAGTACCAAAAGGTTATGCTTGCTAAAAAAATTTCTATTAAAATTAGTATATTAAATACATCTATTATTTTAAGCACAAAATAAAATGTATTTATAATACGTATATATTATAACTCATATAAAATATAATGTCAATAGTTTTTTATAAAAACTTAAATATGTACTTGAATTTCATTTTTATTTATGATACAATCTATTTGAGGTGAACTTGAAATGAGAAAAATCGATGAAAACACTATCGGCTACAGAATACGAATGCTGCGTAAACAAAAGGGCTATAATCAGCAGCAGCTGGCGGATATTCTTAATAAATCGCTGCGCACGATACAGAAATACGAGACTGGGGAGATTGAGATCTCGCTCAGCATGATAAACGAGCTTGCAAAGGTTTTAGGGACGACATCAACATATTTGCTCGGCTATGACATAAAGACAGAGCCAAACGGATTAAACTGTATGGCTGATGTGATGGGCTTTCTGTTTGAGTTGGAAAAGATAACGGACTTGAAATTTGATATTGATGTGAAGCGTCCGCCGAGAAATGCGGAGTGGGAATGCTCAATAAAATTCGGCGGCAAAGCGGCTGATCTTAACGCTGATATGTGCCTATTTCTTGAGGATTGGGCGGATATGCTGAAGGATCTGAGATCAGGGACTCTGTCAAAAGAAAAGTATGAGAAATGGCATGATCAGACGCTTGCGTATTATTCGGGTGTTGCCGTTAGGCAGACAAACGCAGAAGATAACACGATAAAGGTGAAGATCCATCCGGAGGATTTATTGCATATATAAATAAATCAAAATAATCATATCCTTACGGTATGCTTAACTAATAGAGTAAATTCCGTGATCTTATTGCATATATCCCAGCATGACTTCTACAACAGCGGTAACCTCAGCAAGATGCTCCGGAGGAAGTTTTTGCAGTTTCTTTGATAAGTCATCGAGCACAATATAATTCGAAGCACTTACACTATCTGCAAGAAGTGCGTCTGCACTGCAGTCCAATGCGTTGACAAGATCCACAAATACCGGCAAACTGGGCAGGCGCATACCATTTTCCAGTTGTCTTATATATGTTGTTGATAAATTCGTTAATTCTGCAAGCTGCTCGCCTGTAATCAGCTTTTCTTTGCGGGCTTTTTGGAGGCGACGTCCAAATCTTTTTTTATTCATTATTAAACCTCGTGTTTTAAGCTATAAGTTTATCTATATACTATGAGTATAATATATTTTCTTTGATAGTTAAATTAACTATAAGAATATCATACAATAAGCACAAAATTATTTATATAAATTTGTATAAAACACAATAATAAATCCACAAATTCTAATTGCGCAATATATGGCTATATGGTATAATACATATATAACCATTATTCACCTATCAGAAAGGATGGAACGAACATGAGGGATACTATTCGTTTTAAATGCTTATTTATTTTGGCGGCGATGCTGTGTCTGTTTAATACGTGCATTTATGCTGAGAACAACTACACTGTGGACAACATTATCGCCACAGAAACAGATGCTGACGAAAAGATCACAGTTCTTGTTGAAAATGTCAATGCGTCTTACGATATGATGCAAACAATGTCGGCGGATGCCACTGACGAAAATATTGTGACAGTCACCTTTGATGTGACTAACACATCTTCACGTGCGGAGGAGTTCAACATATACGCCGCCGCATATAAGCAGGAGGGTGCGCTTTTTTCGGCAAAGGTACAAAAGCAGATACTGCAGGCGGGCGAAAAGCGGAAGCTACTTTTTAAAGTGAATGTCCCTAACGATGGCAAGGATACGTACGGCAAGATTTTTGTATGGGACAACGATATGCTGCCGGCAAGCGAGTATACACCGTTTACTATTGTAAATGAAAATCCAGATAAGCTGCCGGATATAGTGCTTACGGAGGATATGATACTTTCAACGGATATGTCGTACAACAATGTAACGTTGGAGGGAGGAACGATCGACCTAAATGGGCATAAGCTGTATGTAAATGGCAATTTGCTTCAGCCCGACGGCATTATGTACATAAACGGCGGCGAACTGATTGTTAACGGGGATTACAGGATTCAGAAGCAAAGTGAGGAAACGGATCAATATGGGGAAACATATGCAGTATACTCAGATAGTAATGGTTTTCTCAATATGAGTAATGAAAATGATTATGTTTTGATTAACGGAAGTTTTCATACACAATCAAGAAATAGTCACAGTAGCTCTTTGACGAATGGTGTTATTGAAATAAAAAAGGATTTTTATCAGTATTTAGGCTGGCCGATTGGAGTTGGTCGTGCAACAACAACTAACTTTGATGCTACAAGTAAGCATAAAGTAATATTTTCAGGAAATGAACAACAGAATATACAATTTGAGAGTACAGAATCCGGTTTTTCTGATGTTGAATTTAAAAATACAAATATCAATATATGCTCAGACTTGCGCGGCTGGGTATTAAAGCGAGATACTGTTATAGACAACGATGTGAATTGCGCTATCGGCATAGCGGCAGATATAAACGGAAACAACGGTCTTGATCTTCACGGATATAAACTTGAGATAAATGGAAATCTTGTTCAGCCAAAAGGTACTATGTATATAAACGGCGGTTCTTTGGTCGTTAACGGGGATTATCGGATACAGACGCAAAGTGAGAAAACAGATCAGTACGGGGATACATGTATTGTATATGGTGATAGTGACGGTATATTAAATATGACCGATGAAAATGACCGAGTGTTGTTAAATGGTGATTTTTACATGCAATCAAATAATAACCATTCACAATATCTGCAAAACGGCGTAATGGAAATAAACGGGGATTTTGCACAGAAGAATGCATTTGGAGTATATAATAATTTTGATGCATGCGAAAACCACAAAGTGATATTTTCCGGAACAGAAAAGCAAAATATTTCTTTTGACCATACATACTCCGGCTTTGCTGATGTTGAATTTGAAAATACAAACATCAATATATGCTCAGATTTGCGCGGCTGGGTATTAAAACGAGATACTGTTATAGATAATGATGTGAATTATGCTATCGGTATAGCGGCAGATATAAACGGAAACAACGGTCTTGATCTGCATGGATATAAGCTTGAAATAAACGGTGATCTTATTCAGCCTAACGGTGCTATGTATATAAACGGCGGTTCTTTGGTCGTTAACGGGGATTATCGGATACAGACACCAAGAGAGGAAACGGATCAATACGGAAACACATCTATAATATACTATGACAGCCCAGGCGTATTAAATATGACTAATGAAAATGACCGAGTATTGGTAAATGGTGATTTTTATACGCAATCAAATAATAGCCATTCACAATATCTGCAAAATGGTATAATGGAACTGAAAGGCGATTTTGTACAGAAACGTGCATACGGAGTATATAATTTCGCCGCAAGCAGAAACCATAAAGTCATTCTCTCCGGAAACAATCACCAAAACGTAACCTTTGAAAGTGATGGCTCCCAATTCAATGCCCTGATCCTGACAAAGCCTTACGAAACTGGCTACACTTTCAGCAGAGTCCCGTGCTGGAACGCGCTCTATCAAGCTGACGCCGTATCGATAAACTACGGCGGACAGACGGGTGCATATGCGCCGACAGGCAACTATTCGCAGGAATTTACCGATATGACGGTAATATCGGCAGCCGGTGAAATACCGATAAAGCGCACATACAATTCTCTCGATGAGGAAAGCTCGGTTTTTAACCAAGGCTGGACGCTCAGCACTTCCTCAAGGCTAACGGATGAAGGCTATGGCTATAAACGGATAAAGCTCCCGGATGGCAGCACCTGCACCTTTAAAGAAACGGACGGCTCGTTTGAGGCTATGGACAGCCGCCATAGTTTGACAAGAAACGAGGACGGAACATATGTCCTGACCTCAAAGGCGCAGGTGAAGTATTTATTTTCGGAAGACGGCAATATAATATCTATGACAGACCGCTACGGCAATGTTACGCGGTACGAAACGGACAGCAGAGGAAATGTTACGGCTATGATCGAACCGTCCGGCAGAAGGATAAGCCTTGTGTATACGGACGGAAAGCTGACATCTGTCCGCGATGAAATGTCGGGAGCTGCAGTTTCCTACGAATACAGCGGAGGAAATCTGACAAAGGTGACCGTTCCGGGCGGAGCGTGCACATATTATGAATATGACGGAAGCGGCAGACTTGCGAAAATACTTGACCATGACAGAAATCCAGTAGAAGAGATAGCATACAACAGCGAGGGCAAAGTAGACTATGTAATTGACAGCAATGGAAATAAATCAACATATTCCTATGACATGGGCGAAGGGAAAACAACGATCACCGATTCAAACGGCAGACAAAGAATACAGTGGTACGACAGCACCTTTAACGTAACAAAAAATCAAGACTCCGAGGGCGGCATCACTGCAATGGAATATAATATGACAAACGGCATGAACCGCTATAACGAACAGCGCACCCTTACAGACCGAAATGGCAGGAATACGTATTATGAGCGTGACGAACGAGGTAATGTCACAAGGCAGTCCAATCCTGACGGGACATACAAGCTGTATAAATATGACGAATATAACAATATAATAAGCGAGCGCAATGAGAACGGTAACTATACGTATTATGTGTATGATGAAAGCGGAACGAAGCTTTTAAAGCAGGCAAAGCCACTTGACGGTGTAAGCGCGTATTCTGACAGTGCCGATCCGAATGATTTTGCGGTTACCGCTTATGAATATTTTGGTGATGAATACTCTGTAAAGGGGCTTGTAAAGTCCAAAACAGAGCCGGAGGGGCTGATTACAGAATTTGATTATTACGATAATGGGTTTTTGAAAACAGTTACGGTGAAAGATACTAAGGATGGTACCATCGGTACAACGGAATATCACTATAATTCCATGGGATTGGTAGATCATGAAATATCGCCCGATGGATATAAAACGTCCTATGAGTATGATGCGGCAGGACGTTTGGTCAGGCTTGCCGCCAACAACGGCAAGGCGGTAAGTGTTATTGAATATGACGCGGCAGGAAGAAAGGTCAAGGAGGTATCTCCCGCCGAATATGCTTTGAGCGGCAGTGAAGCAGTCGGACAAACGTATGAATATTATCCGAGTGGAAAGGTAAAAGCGCAAACGGATGCTTTGGGAAATACCACATTATTTACCTATGATATATACGGCAACGCAGAAACGCAGACACTTCCTGACGGCAGTGCGTATAAATATGAATATGACGGCATTTCGAGAAAAACCAAGGAGTATTTCAGGGACAAAAACAGTGCTGATTTTGTTTTGATAAGCGAATATTCGTATGATGTTGATGATCTAAAAAATTCGTTGACGACGGAAACAAAATGGCTGAATGAAACAGATTCGATCACAACGATAAATACGATCGACTTTCGTGAGAACCTGATCTCGCAGCAGCGTTCGGACGGAACGGTCATTTCAAAAACATATGACGGAACAGGAAACATTAAAACTGAAACAGATGCCAACGGAAATACAAAGGAATACACATATGACGCTTTTGGCAATGTTATTGCCGAAAAGATACCCTTTGACAGCAACTATCAGTATAAACGATATACGTACGATAAAGCGGGAAACAGATTGAGCGAAAAGACAACCAATCAGCCTTCCGGCTCAGCCGAAGAATACAGCCTCACGGAATACGGATATAATTCGCGCAGAATGATGACTTCGGCAGCAGGTCTTGACAATGGTGTGATAAAAAGCACCGCACAATATGTATATGATGCGGAGGGAAACAAGGTGCGCGTTTATACCGGATTGACATCATTGCTTACCGTAAATGGCATTGACAATGTTACAGCAAACGGAGATGATGATTATGCGGTAAGAAAATATGAATACGATTACAGCGGAAATGTAGTAAGAGCGGTCGATGCTCTTGGAAACGAGGAGCTATATTCATATGATGACAACGGCAACCGTATTTCCTATACAGACCGCAATGGTGCGATTACAAGTTATATATATGATACGATGAACAGACTTATAGAAAAACGCTGTGGTCAGAGCGTTTACCGTTATACATATGACAGCGTTGGAAATAAAACTGCCATATCGGGAGATTATGCTGCCGGCTATGAATATGATGGCAGAGGAAATCTTGCGCAAGAAATAACGAACGACTATATCAAGACTTACAGCTATGATCTGCAGGGAAATACGATTGGATTTGTTCTCGTCTATAACGGTGAAGAAAAGGTCAATATGCGGTATGGGTACGATCTGATGGGACGTGTTTCTCAGGTGATAAGCAGAGACAATGTTATAGCTCAGTACGAATATGACAGCAACGGAAATCGTACAAGTGTTGCTTATGATAACGGAGGAAAAGCGGAATATGCCTACAACAAAGCCAACCTTCTAACATCGGCAAAAAACAGCAGCGGGGGCAGTGTTATATCCGACTTTGCCTACGGCTATAATATGGACGGCAGACAGCGGTATAAGACCGAAAACGGTGTCACGGAAAGCTATGAATACGATGATCTCGGCAGACTCGTAAAAGCGGCAGATGCTACGTATCAATATGATGATTACAACAATCGCATTTTAGCAGACGGTCAAAACTACAGCTACGATAAAAATGGGCGTATCATAGGATATGACTATGACAATAACGGAAACCTGCTTTATGACGGTGAGCATCATTATCAATATGATAACTGGAACAGACTTATAAATGCAGACGGTGAAGCGTATGAATACGATGATCTCAGCGGCAGGGTCAGCGCCGGAGAAAAAAAGTTTGTCTATGACGGTGCGGATATTGTCTACGCCGTGAATGATGCCGGAGAGCAGATCTTCCGGAACGGTATCGTCCCTATATCGATAACGTCAAACGGCAAAACAATGTACTATTTCTATAATGCTCACGGAGATACCGTCAATCTCACGGATGAGGTCGGAGATTTAAGCAGAAGTTATTCCTATGATGTGTTCGGCAGGGAAAGAAACAGCATGGACAATGACGAAAATCCATTGCGGTATGCGGGACAGTATTACGATGAGTCAACCGGAAATTATTATATGAACAGCAGATATTACGATACTGTATCGGGCAGATTTTTGTCACAGGACAGCTTTTATGGCAGTGATGAGAATGTATTATCATTAAATCAGTATACGTATTGCTATAATGACCCGATACAGTATATTGATTTGTCCGGAAATTCTGTTGTAAGCGTATCAAAAACTATTTTAAAGGACAGTTTGACAAAAGCAGGAAAGGATATGGCCAAAGAATATTTAAAGGATCAGTATACATCCGCAATAGGCTGTGAGACTGAAAGTAAGGATTATTTTGGTACATTTGTACAAAAGGCTGGTAAGAACGCGTTGAAGGGTATTGGTTCAAAAGCGGCTAAAAAGCTTGGGGCAGCGACAGAATTCTCCGTTCTGTACCCGGTATTGGAATCGGGAGTTAAAAATATAACTGAGGAATTCAACGCTTCTCAAAAGGAAAACCGTACTTTTAATATGAGTTCTGTTATAGGCAACACTGCCGAAGGCGTTGTGAGCTCTTATGTAAAATCAGCTCCTGGAGTAAGTATCGTTTATGATATGTGCCTTGATTTATCAAACGGGGATATTTTTGAGAACTTGACTGTTAAGACCGTAACGACCACTATAGATACAGTTGCAGATAGTATGGGTTATGATCCGATCAATTGGAATGCAGGAAAGGATCTATATTCTGTCGATAATGAGCAGTTCAGCAATGATTATAACAGTTTCAGAAGAAAAGGCTGGAGCAGCAATACATCATATTGGTATGCTTTGTCGCAGAGCTATACAAGAAAGGTTCAAAGAGGAAACAGTTGGCTGAGCGCACATGGATATATAAGATGATATGACGGCTATTTCTTGAAATCCGGACGTAAATAGTTTGCGTGGAACAATAGAACTTAAATTTCAGGGGTAGTAATATAACTATACAGACAAATTGATTTATCGTGATTTTACCTAAAAAATTGCACGGTTATGCGAAGCTTTAAGAACCTAAATGGACACAGTATTTCACTAAACGCAAGTGAAAGGGGCATATCGCAAATTTACCACGACATGCCCTTTCTACACCCTATCTGACAGACTGCCATAAAATTTTAACTTACCTGCTTTATGACAGGCTGGCAGTCTGGAACTTTTTAATTTTATATTTACTACCGAGGATGTTTATGGTATAATCCCGAGTTTGACACCCAAAAGCATAAAAAAGCCCAACAAATCGCATAGT
>CAJMRL010000038.1 GCA_905215805.1 uncultured bacterium
AGGTGCAGTCACCGTCTCCTTCTCCGAGTGCAGATGTGCAGACACCGTTGCCTACCGCTTCGGCCCAACTCATAGACCTAAGCAGCAGTGTATTTGGAAACAGCGCGGTTCTTTCATCAAAAATGAATGGCGAAAATCTTATGTGCAAAAGTATATCATTCACCTATTTGATTAACAGTGACAATGATATTCTTCTGACAAAATATAATACAATGACTTCAATTGCAGACTGTACTATAAATATAGAAGGTGATGCAGCTCAAAATGAAGATGGAAGCATTCTTCTGAGCAACCCTGATAATACAAGTATACAATTTGAATATGTCTTTGAATATCCGATTCTTTCTTCGGAGCTTCCGGAGCTTGTAAGATTGTATGTTCAAGGTTTATCAGGAAATGATCATAATATTGGTCAAGAGCTCTCCGTTAAGCTCGACAGCGCCGATATTATAATTCATTCAGCGGACGGAGATAAAGAGATAAAGTATATTGGTTCTGAAGATGATATTCATAACCTTTATTTAAAGCAGTATCAGACTCCTGATAATGATTATTTAAAAATGACAACCAAACAGTCTATCGTAATTGACCGCGAAAATAATAATTTTGTTTATTATAAATGTGAATTTATTCCAGATGAAAACGATATAGACGAAATTATTAATAATTCTGAAAGTTATAAGATATATCTTGCTGAATACAGCTCTGATGGTACGTTAATCGGCATAAGATCTGATAGTTACCTATCGGATAATGAAAGCTATAACTATTATCAAGTCCCGGAAACCTGGCTCGAAAACGGTAATATCGTAAAAGTATTTTGCCTGAAAGATACTTCTCAGCCGCTTGCTCCGCCAATTATATGTGACTTTATGGAATAACATTTTTCGACAGCAAATCGTAATTTTACAAGGTTTATTTATTTCTGAATATTATAATAATAATAGTATATTAATAAACAGGAGGTAAATCAAATGTATAATTACTCTGGATTCATAAAGGGAATGGCAACAGGACTCGTTGTCGGTGCAGCTGTTACTATGATTACTGACCCAATCTCAGACCGGCAGCGTCATAAGCTTGCACGAAAAACAGAAGATGTTTTTAAAACTGTTGGAGGCGTAATTGACACTGCTGTAAATATTATGAGATAAATGGTGTCCGAAATTTGTATATAACCAAAAAAGTTTGAGCAGGGCTCGAACCCTGCTCAAATTATATCAATTCAACATGCATTTTTATATCGTCTCTCCACGATTTTGTATATTGTTCAATGTATATTATTAAATTTCTTTTTGTGCCCGTGTAGATTCTCTTACACATAATTCAAAACCAAGCTTATATTGTTTTGTTATAGGAACATCTCCGTCTATCTTCTCAAGAAGTATTTTACATGCCTCCCTGCCTCCGGTCACATGATGAAGATGTACGGTTGTGAGCGACGGAGTCACTATTGTTGACATTCTGCTGTCCCCTATTGCCGCAAGCTTGATATCCTCCGGAATTCTTATTCCCTTTTTCTCCATATAGCTTTTCGCTCCAAACGCAATTGTATCCGTAGCGCAAAAAACACCGTCAAAACGTATGTTTTTTGACAACAGTCTTTTCATCGCACAGTATCCGCCGTTTATTGTAAAATCCGACTCTGCTACCAGCTTTTCATTGTACTCTATACCCGCATTTTGTAAAGCGTCATAATATCCGTCCATACGCGACTTTCCGGCAGCTTTATCCTCCGGCATCACATATAAATTCGCTATTCTTTTACACCCAACGTCTATCATATGCTTCACTGCCGCATATGCCGCTCCGTAGTCATCATAATACACACATGGATATTTTTTATCGAACTGACCTAATATCACTATAGGCTTTTTATATGAAAGCATTATTTCATGATGTTCCTTTGTAATCACTGTGCCCGTCAAAATCACGCCGTCAACATCATTCTCCTTAAAAATCTTTAAATATTCCAGCTCTTTCTCAATACTGTTTCCGGCATTTGCAAGTATACTGTTATATCCCGTTCCGGCCAAAGCATTAGTCATTCCGTCTACCATTAGGGATATTGACTCTGAATTAAGCTTTGGCACAATTATAGCTATAAGGTGACTTCGTCCGGTTCTCATCGCTTGTGCAGAAGTCATAGGCCTGTATCCGGTCTCTGCTATAACCTTTTTAATTTTTTCTCTTTTTTCGTTACTTACATAACCATTATTTAAATATCTTGATACAGTCGCCGGAGCCACTCCGGCAAGTTTTGCAATCTGTGATATATTCATATTCCCCCACCTCATGAGTTATGATATTGTTTTCATGTGTATTTATAATTATACCACCCATAGTATTAAAATGCAAGTAATTTTTGTATAAAAATTCATTTTTTTATCTAATAATATTTTATTCGTATATTTACAAAAATATCAATACTGAATATTGTATAAAAATCAAAGAGCTGAGGATCTGCAAATATCCGCAAAAACTCAGCTCATAACGTAATTAATTTATATAAATAACATTTCCGCTGTTAGCTCCTATATCCACAATAAGCTTTCCATTCTGTATACAAAAGTCTCCGCCGCTTATATTAACTTCCGAACCATGCACATCAAGCTTTTCACATGCCTTTCTCAAAACTTTATCAAGCTCCATATACTTTCCATATGCGCGCCTTAGCATATCGGAAGCGTTTTCGCCCGATTCCATCGCGCGGTTTACCTTCTTTAGTATATCCGCAAGATCAGCCGCATCAAAGGCAAGCGCAGCACTCTGTTCTACCGAAATATTAAGCGTTCCGTTATCCTCATCATTTTCCGGCTCAGCAGATTTTTCTTCTGTCTTTTCCGTTTCTGCCAAATCTTCCTCGCTTTCATCTTCAAGCAGTCCCTTAGCTTTTGAAGCATTAACAGGCAATGGGATCTCCATATGCGCCGGAGCATCGCTGTTATTAAGAACAGTGATAACCGCGCTTCCGTTTAATATTCTTGCATATGAATACTGTCCGGTTGTCAGCGTAAGCTCCTTATACTCCCCATCGGTAAGCCCCGGAAATTTCTTTTTAAGTTCTCCCAGCCTTTTTATAAGATCCGGGAGCGGCGCACTATCGTCAAAATCCTTAAGCTCAAGACATGGACGCAGTCCCCAGTCGTCTCCCCCGCCTTTCTTTCCGTCTACTCCGTATTCAGACCCATAATAAACCGAAGGTATCCCCGGAAGCGTATAATCAAGAAGCATTACATTCATCATATGTTCTTTATTATTGAGTTTTGTATGAATACGTTCCACATCATGATTATCCACAAATGTATAAAGCTTCGTTTTCTTGCATATTCCCAAAAGCCTTTTTACGCTGTGCGCTATCTCAAAATAATTATGGTCATTATGACCGCTGTAAAGTCCCTTATGCAGCTCATAATTCGTGACCGAATGGAGCATATCGCCGTTAGCCCAACGGCTGTAATCGCCATGTATGACCTCTCCCATAAGCCAGAAATCACTCTTTAAAGAATCAGTAACACTTCTAAGCTCACGCATAAAGTTATGATCCAAAACGTCTGCGGCATCCAGACGTATTCCGTCTATATCAAATTCCTTTACCCACATTCTGACCGTATCAAAATGATAGTTTCTTACCTCGGGATTATTCATATTCAGCTTTGCAAGCAGGTTATAGCCTCCCCAATTATCATAGGAAAAGCCATCGTTATATTCAGTATTGCCCCAAAAATTCACATTACAGTACCAGTCACGGTAACGAGAATTTTCTTTGTTTTTTCTAAGGTCGTCAAAAGCAAAGAAGGTTCTTCCTGTATGATTAAACACTCCGTCTACAATTACTTTTAGTCCCATCTTATGACAATTTTCCACAAACTGTTTAAAATCTTCATTTGTCCCCAAGCGGCGGTCAACCCTTCTATAGTCCGTTGTTTCATATCCATGTCCCTCGGATTCAAATAACGGCCCTATATATATACATGTAAAATTCAGCTCCGCCGCATGACGCGCCCATTCGTTTAGCTTATCAAAATGCTCCGCACTCTCCCCGGTATTAATGTGGGGGCAGCCGCATAAACCAAGAGGATATATATGATATATAACCGCCTTATCATACCATGCCATAATTATCAGTCACCCTTTCCGTTATTGCACGCTTTATAATGTACAAATTATAATTTCTTTAACACAAATTCTCCGTTCTCATAAATAATATATGAATGCCCGGTACCCGCTTTTGGTATAGATACCGAACCGGGATTTAAATATCTGAACCGTCCATCAATAATACGGTCATCACTGATATGCGTATGTCCATTCATTAATATATCCCCCTCGGACAGCTCCGGCGGATTTTCGGGATTAAAATGATGTCCATGCGAAAGATACAGCATTTTTCCGTCTAAATACATAACGGCATAATCAGCCATTATCGGAAATTCCAAAACCATTTGATCAACCTCTGTATCACAATTGCCTCTTACGCACAACAGCTTATTTTTAATAGAATTAAGCATCTCTATAACCTGCTTTGGCGCATAGTCACGCGGAAGCTCGTTTCTCGGCCCGTGATACAATAAATCTCCCAAAAGCACAAGCTTTTCCGGCTTTTCATTATCAAACGCCTCCATTAACAAACGTGCATAATATGCGCTGCCATGTATATCCGATGCAAACATTAATTTCATATAGTTTCCTCCATTTTATTAATCTCTGAGTAATTTCGGCATAAATTGTAAATAATCCGCACTTACAAGATGATATTCTACTCCATCATGAACACTGTCCAGAGCATTTCTGTGAGCGGCTGCATGCAAATGACCGTATACAACCGCGCTTACCGGATACTTTTTTATTATGTCCATAAGCTCATTGCTTTCAAATTTTGTTGAGCACGGCGGATAATGGGTAAAAATAATTATATCTTTATAGTTATTTGCACTTTTTATTGACAGCTCTATTCTTATACACTCACGGTCAAACATTTTTCTGTCGTTACCGCTAAACCCATCCCACGCCGGATGTATCCAGCCTCGGCTTCCGCATATTGCAGTATCCTCATATAAAAAGCTATTATTCTGCATAAATTCTATATTTTTATATCCTTGCTCTGCGGTAAATTTATGCAGCTTATTCATCGTAGTCCACCAATAATCATGGTTTCCCTTTGAAATTATCTTTCTGCCGTTAAGCTTATTCAGAAAATCAAAATCTCTCTTGCTTTGCTCTATATAGGTAGCCCAAGAAAAATCCCCGGGCAGCACAACCGTGTCATTTTCCTTAACAACACTCTGCCAATTATCGGCAAGCCGCTCTACATAATTATCCCATGCGGCGCCGAATTTATTCATCGGCTTATCGATCCCAAGAGGCAAATGAAGATCTGATATTGTATATAAAGACATTCTATCACACCTTCCACTGACTATTATATAAATCAGCATAAAATCCGTTCTTTTCCAAGAGCTCTTCATGCGTTCCCTGCTCTATTATATTTCCGTCCTTCATTACCAATATGATATCCGCCTCACGTATTGTGGAAAGCCTGTGAGCCACAATAAAGCTTGTTCTTCCCTGCATAAGTCTTGCGAAAGCCTCTTGAATTTTTATTTCGGTACGCGTATCGATACTTGACGTAGCTTCATCAAGTATAAGCATCGGAGGCAAACACAGCATTACTCTTGTTATACATAAAAGCTGCTTTTGTCCCTGTGATAAGCTTCCTCCGTCTTCGCCTATGACGGTATCATATCCGTTCGGAAGCCTTCTTATAAAACTATGCGCATGAGATGCTATAGCCGCCTGCCTTATTTCGTCATCTGTTGCGTCAGGTTTTCCCATTATAATATTATCACGTATTGTTCCCTCTTTGAGCCATGTTTCCTGAAGCACCATACCATAACCACGCCTTAAACTTTCTCTCGTCACATCGTTTATATTATGACCATCAACGCTTATTGTTCCGCTGTTAACATCATAAAAACGCATTAAAAGATTTATAAGCGTAGTTTTTCCGCAGCCTGTAGGTCCTACTATTGCAATTCTTTGTCCGTGTTTTACTTTAAGATTGAAATCTTCAATAAGCTTTTTATCCGGAGTATATGAGAAATACACATTTTTAAGCTCCACATTTCCTTCTACATCTTTAAGCGTTTCAATGCCGTCTTTGCTTTGCGGCTCTTCTTCTATCAATTCCATAACACGTCCTGCGCATGTCAAAGCATTCTGAAGCTCTGTTATAACTCCCGAAATCTCATTAAACGGCTTTGTATACTGATTTGCATAGCTTAAAAAGCTTGTAAGTCCTCCGACAGTTATTCCTCCGGAAAGCGCTATAAAAGCTCCCACTAAGCCTACTATGGCATACATCACATTATTAACAAAACGCGTTCCAGGATTAGTAAGAGATGAAAAGAATGTTGCCTTTAAAGAATATTGGCGCAGGCGTTCATTTATTTCATCAAATTTTTCAATCGCTTCATCCTCATGAGTAAAAGCTTGAACTACCTTTTCATTTCCTATGATCTCTTCTACAAATGCTGTCTGTTCCCCTCTTGTCACTGACTGAAGCATAAACATCGAATGAGTTTTTTTAGCTATAAAATCAGCAACCACAAAAGAAAGTGGAGTTATAAGCAGCACTACAAGTGTTATCTGCCAATGCAGCATAAACATAAATATAAGTGTTCCGATAATAGTTACTATTCCTGTAAAAAGCTGAGTAAATCCCATCAGCAAGCCATCGGCAAACTGATCAACATCCGCTATAACGCGGCTGACAGTTTCGCCATGAGGATGTGAATCTATATACTTAAGCGGCAGCTTCTGAATTTTTTTAAACGCCTCGTCTCTTATATCCCGTACTACGTTAAAGGTTATTTTATTATTTATAATATTCATTATCCACTGCAAGAGAGCCGTAACAGCCGTTGCAGCTCCTATTATAACAAGTATTTTAAACACTCCGGCAAAATCTACATTATTGATCCCCACTATACAGTCTATTGCGCGTCCCACAAGAATAGGGATATACAGCGTAAGAGCTACGCTTACTCCCGCAAAAAGTATTGAAAATATTAAAAGTATTCTGTATTGCTTAATATATCTCCATACCTTTTTAATTGTTTCTTTATTTGATTTCATTACGCGCTCACCTCCTTCGGGAATTGCGAATAATATATTTCACTGTAAACGTCGCATGATTTAAGAAGCTCATCATGCGTACCAATGCCTGCAATTTCTCCATCGTCAAGGACAATTATCTTATCTGCATACATAACAGAAGCAGCTCTTTGAGAAACAATAAATACTGTCGGATTCTCCTTCATCTCACGTATGGACTTACGCAATCTTGCGTCAGTAGCAAAATCAAGCGCAGATGCACTGTCATCAAGTATCAGTATTTCAGGCTTTTTTACAACTGCTCTTGCAATGGTCATTCTCTGACGCTGACCTCCGGAAAGATTCTTTCCTTCCTGAGCTATTATAAAATCCAGTCCTCCTTCTTTACCGTCCACAATTTCTTTTGCCTGAGCAATTTCAAGGGCATCAAATATCTCCTTGTCTGTTGCATCAGTTTTTCCCCACTGTATATTCTCTCGCACGCTTCCGCGGAAAAGTACCGCTTTCTGCATCACTATTCCTATTTTTTCTCTAAGACTCTCTACATCATAATCCAAGACATTTACGCCGTCAACAAATACTTCGCCTTCCGAAGCATCGTAGAACCTCGGTATCATATGCACCAAAGAAGTTTTTCCGGAGCCTGTACCTCCGATTATTCCGATAGTCTCTCCCGGATTTGCGGTAAAATTAATATTTGATAAAGCATTGTCTCCGCCTTCCGAATATTTCAAGGAAACATTTCTGAATTCAACAAGTCCATTGCCTGCTTTTTTAACATTTCCGTTTACCATAGTAGTTTCGGTTTCAAGAACATCTGTTATTCTTTTTCCGCATGCAAGCGCTTTCGTTATTGAAATTATCATATTTGCCAGCTTTACAAGCTCTACAAGAATCTGCGACATATAATTGTACAGCGCAACAACGCTTCCCTGCAATATAGCTCCTGTACTTACTCTTACAGCTCCGACATATACAAGGACTATAACAGCCGCATTTATGACTATATAAGTCGCAGGATTCATAAGCGCTGATATTTTTCCGACAAAATTCTGTATTTCACACAAAGCCTCATTTTTAGCTACAAATTTATCTGTTTCCTCATATTCTTTTCGAAACGCTCTTATAACTCTCACTCCGGCAAGATTTTCACGAGTTGATTTTAAAACCGAATCCAAAGCCTTTTGCGCTCTTTTATATATCGGCATCGTTATAAGCATAATTCCAAAAATAATTACCGATAATACCGGTATTGCAACCGCAAATACCAATGCAGCCTTTACGTCTATAGTAAACGCCATTATCATTGCTCCAAAAACCACAAACGGTGATCTCAACAAAAGCCTTAAAGCAAGGTTTACACCATTTTGAACCTGATTCACATCTGAAGTCATACGTGTTATCATAGTTGACGTTCCTATATTGTCAATTTCTGAAAAAGACAGCTTCTGTAAATGCTCAAAAAGCGCATGCTTTATCTTTGCAGCAAAGCCAGTAGCTGCTTTTGCTGCGAAATACTGTGCTGTAAACGAACATATCATACCAATAAGTCCAAGCACAACAAGAACGATACACATTTTTATAATGTATGGCTTCCCACCGCTTCCATTTATTCCGACATCAATGATCGCCGCCATAACAAGCGGAACAAACAATTCAAACGAAGCCTCAAGAAGTTTAAACAGCGGCCCCAGAATACTTTCCTTTTTGTATTCTTTTAAAAATACAAACAGTTTTTTCAATATATATTCCTCCTTCAGTATACTGCCTATATTTTACCACATATTATGAATAAAATCAATACATATTAGTCAAATACTTAACAACACGCCATATGAACGAAGCGAATATTTTTTACTCATATGCAGATACTAAATTCAAAAAGGAGTTGAAAATATCTATGAACCAACATCTTGGACGACAAACAATAGCCTTTGGAAAACCTCCTGTTATTATAGAAAGTGCTTCTATAGCAGGTCAAAAAGAAGGAGAAGGTCCGCTGCATGACTCATTTGATTGTATACTTTCCGACGATTCATGCGGCAAAGAAACTTGGGAACAATCCGAAGCGTCGGTGCTCAACGCTGCGGCTTCATATGCTCTAAAAAAAGCCGGACTTTCTCCGAATGATATCGATTATATTTTAGGAGGAGACTTGCTTAATCAATGCGTCAGCGCGCATTATGGATTACGAAATCTCAAGATTCCGTTTTTTGGACTTTACGGAGCCTGCTCCACAATGACAGAAAGTATGTCGCTTGCTGCCATGCTCGTGGGCGGCGGATATGCAAAAAAAGCTATGTGTGTC
Source organism: uncultured bacterium (assembly GCA_905215805.1). GTDB lineage: Bacteria > Bacillota > Clostridia > UBA1381 > UBA1381 > UMGS1958. The sequence continues at coordinate 9,425 of CAJMRL010000038.1, forward strand.
ACTTCAAGTCATTTTTGCAGTGCGGAAAAACAATTTCGTTATCCTCTTGAATACGGAGGCCAGCGTACTCCATCAGCACAATGGACAGTTACCGGTTCAGGCTGCGCCGTTATAGCCGAAAGCGGCACAGGACCGGTCATTACTCATATTACTACCGGAAAAATCATTGATAAAGGAGTCACCGATATAACAAATATGGGTGCGGCAATGGCTCCCGCCGCTATTGATACGCTTACAGCGCATTTTAAAGACACAGGAATGCGTCCGGAGGATTATGACTTGATTTTAACCGGAGATTTGGGAGTAATAGGCTCCGATATTCTTGTAGAGCTTATGGCTGATGAAGGCTATGACATAGCTGAGCTGCACAACGATTGCGGAAAGATGATTTTTGATATAGATGAACAGGACGTACATGCAGGAGGAAGCGGCTGCGGCTGCTGCGGAAGCGTTTTTTGCGGACATATAATGCAGGAAATAAACAAGGGCGTCTATGACAGAATTCTTGTAATGGCAACCGGAGCGCTAATGAATCCAATGACAGTCGAGCAGGGTGAAAGTATACCCGCTATAGCCCATGCAGTTTCTATAGAAAGGCGGTAATATAATGGATTACTTTAAAGCTTTTATTACCGGAGGACTTATTTGTATAATCGGTCAGCTTCTTATAGATAAAACAAAGCTGACTCCCGCTCGTATACTTGTATCGTTTGTTGTAGCAGGAGTATTTCTTGAACTGATAGGCATTTATGAACCAATTGCACAATGGGGCGGCGCCGGCGCAACCGTACCTCTCACCGGATTTGGACGAACATTATGCAGAAGCGTAGAAAAAGCAGTTTCCGAAAAAGGATGGCTTGGGATTTTTACCGGTGGAATTACGGGTGCTGCTGCCGGAATATCGGCAGCTCTTGTATTTGGATTTATCGTATCTTTAATATTTAAATCAAAAAGTAAAAGATAATCAAACGGGGCTATCGCTTTTTAATACGACAGCCCCGCTGTTTTTATCTCTGCTACGCACTTTTTCTGAGTTTAAGTCTTATTCTGTCTGCTACCATAGCTATAAATTCGGAATTTGTTGGCTTTCCTTTACCGTTATCAATTGTGTAGCCAAAAATTTCATTCATCGTTTCCTGCCTGCCCCGTGACCATGCTACCTCTATTGAATGTCTTATCGCACGCTCAACTCGGCTTGAAGTAGTATTATACGCTTTTGCAATTTCGGGATATAACTGTTTTGTTATAAAATTCAGTAAATCCATATCTTCCACTACCATCATAATCGCACTTCTTATATATTGATATCCTTTTATATGCGCCGGAACTCCAAGCTCATGTATAAAATCTGTAACTATAGTTTCCAAATCTGTTTCATTTGTAGCGGTTATAGAATTCGATACTGCCGGAACATTAGACTTTAAAAGAGAACGTATTGTTTCTGCTATTGTATCATTTGGCTGAGGCTTCAGCAAATAATGATCTACACCTAATTCCGCGGCCTTTTCAATTGTCCTCTTAAGAGCCGAAATGGAATTAACTATAATAACAGGACGTTCTGAAAGTCCCTGCAATTTTCTTAATACTCCCAAACCGTCAAGCTTTGGCATAACCATATCAAGTACAACCACATCAGGTTTTGTTTCCTTAATAAGCTTGTATGCTTCATCGCCGTCTTTGGCTACCGCTGCAACCTGCATATCAGGCGTTGCCTTAATATAGTCCGCCAATTCTGTGGCATATTCAGAATTGTCATCCGCTATAAGTACAGTAATTTTGTTGTTCATGGAAGAACCTCCTTTAAAATTGATAACATTAAAAAATGGTAATTTTTTCTTACTGAAAATATCTTACCATAATTTGTCACTATTGTCAAGGGGGAATAAGGATAATTTTCCATAAAAATGTAATTATTGTAAATTTCCTGTAATATTACAGAAAATTTACAGGGATTTTTGTTACAAAAGACAATAACAATTATAAAAGTAAATCATCGAATGATACCTTTAAAACATCGCGAATTATTTTAAGTTCATATAAATATATATGTCTTTGTCCAGACTCTATCTTAGCAACCGCTGTCCGCGGCAAGTCACAGCCGCTTATTTGAAGCTTTGCAGCTAACTGATCCTGAGTCATGTGCAGTTTTTTCCGGTAAAACCTAATTTTTTTACCTACTTCCATATCAAATTTATAATCCATCTATCCACCATCCTCTTATAAATTTTATATTACTTCATATATGTAATATACATAGATGCCATATAACATTCTAAAAATAAGTATAGTACTTCATTTTGCCTTTTTTGTGCTAATTTCAGAACATAACATCTTTCATTTTTTTTAAAATAATGTTACAAATATTAACAGAAAAAGACATAAAACTGCTTTAAATTTCTTTAATTTATGTCAGATAATTGTATATAATGTCTATTTTTATTTTTTTTAAAATTTCGCTTGACAAATCAGTGTTCTTTTGCTATAATTATATCTGTTGTTGATGAAAACACCAAAATTAAATAATAAATGGATATGCGGATATGGCGGAATAGGCAGACGCGCACGTTTGAGGGGCGTGTGAGTAAAATCGTACCAGTTCAAGTCTGGTTATCCGCACCATTCATTGCGGAATTGTGTAAAGGTAGCACGAATGACTCTGACTCATTTTGTTCGGGTTCGAATCCTGATTCCGCAGCCACTATTGAATATTTGATGAAACCGTTTCAATCTTTAATGTTTGTAACGGTTTTTATTTTTAATTTAAGCCATTAATTCCATCAAAAACACTCTGATAATTTCTCATTTATTAATTATTTTTCACACAAACTAATTCTTTAAAAATTATGTTTATTATTGACAATGGTGCTTTGGTGTGATATAATATTTATAGTAAAAATCTTGAAAGGAATGAATAAGCATGGTATCAGGAATTGAACATATAGCCATAGCATCTTATGATACAGCCGCATTGAAGGACTGGTATATTGAGATGTTTGGCGGTAAAGTTGTTTACGATAATGGCAAGGGTACATATTTTCTTCAATTTGCTGACGGAAGCGAAATAGAGTTTGTTTCGGCACAGCAGGACAAGCCGGAAGATACAGAGAAAACAGCCGGTATAAGACATATTGCTTTTGCAGTTACACCAAAGGCTTTTGATGAGATTGTTCCGAAGCTTAAGGCAGACGCCAGAGTTACGGAAATACATGATGTTTCTGAAAACGCAAAGGGTATAAAAACTTATTGGTTCAGAGATATTGAAGGTAACTATGCTCACTTGATATATCGTCCGGATCCTTTGATCTGATAAATAAAATAGTAAAGCACGTTTGGGTATGACCCAGGCTTTAAATAAGGTTTTAATATAAGGGAGGAAATCATTCATGAGTGATTATTTGAATTTCAGCCTTGAAGGTAAGGTTGCACTTGTAACCGGAGCTTCATATGGTATAGGCTATGCTATCGCATCAGCATTCGCTAAATGCGGAGCAAAGGTTGTATTTAACGACATTAAGCAGGAGCTTGTTGATAAGGGACTTGCTGCATATGCTGCTGATGGTATAGACGCAAAAGGTTATGTTTGCGACGTTACGGATGAAAGCGCTGTTCAGGATATGGTTAAAAAGATCGAAGAAGAGGTCGGCGTTATTGATATCCTCGTAAACAATGCCGGTATCATAAAGAGAATTCCGATGTGCGATATGACCGCTGAGCAGTTCCGTCAGGTTATTGACGTTGATCTTAACGCTCCGTTTATCGTATCAAAGGCTGTTATTCCATCAATGATCAAGAAGGGTCATGGTAAGATTATAAATATATGCTCAATGATGTCAGAGCTTGGAAGAGAGACAGTTTCTGCATATGCTGCTGCTAAGGGCGGTTTGAAGATGCTTACAAGAAATATCTGCTCAGAGTACGGTGCAAATAATATTCAGTGTAATGGTATAGGACCTGGATACATAGCTACACCGCAGACAGCTCCTCTTAGAGAGAAGCAGGCAGATGGCTCAAGACATCCGTTTGATCAGTTTATATGCGGTAGAACTCCAGCAGGCAGATGGCTGCAGGCAGAAGAGCTTACAGGTCCGGCAGTGTTCCTTGCTTCTGAAGCTTCAAACGCTGTAAATGGACATATTCTTTATGTAGATGGCGGTATCCTTGCTTATATCGGAAAGCAGCCGTAATTGCCAATTACAGAATTAATTTGATAATGGAAAAACCGCTTTGCCTAATGGCAGAGGTTCATAAGGAAGTGAAGGAGCTGTGACAAAATGATTTTTTAAATCATTTTGTTCACGGCTCTTTTTCTC
>CAJMRL010000039.1 GCA_905215805.1 uncultured bacterium
GCAATCGTCCTCATTTTTCTTGTTATTTGGCTGCTATTTTGTCACAGCCCCTTCAAAATGGGAGAGGGTGGATTCGAACCACCGAAGCTGAAAGCAGCAGATTTACAGTCTGTCCCCTTTGGCCACTCGGGAACTCTCCCATATAAGGAACGAGCATTTCCGTTCCGTGTTTCTTTGGAGCTGGTAATAGGACTCGAACCTACAACCTGCTGATTACAAATCAGCTGCTCTACCGATTGAGCTATACCAGCATATTTTAAATTTATAGAAACAATGGTGGGAGAGGGTGGATTCGAACCACCGAAGCTGAAAGCAGCAGATTTACAGTCTGTCCCCTTTGGCCACTCGGGAACTCTCCCATATAAGGAACGAGCATTTCCGTTCCGTGTTTCTTTGGAGCTGGTAATAGGACTCGAACCTACAACCTGCTGATTACAAATCAGCTGCTCTACCGATTGAGCTATACCAGCATTTACATATGGGAGTTACAGGGCTCGAACCTGTGACCCTCTGCTTGTAAGGCAGATGCTCTCCCAGCTGAGCTAAACTCCCACAAAATCGGGATGACAGGATTCGAACCTGCGGCCCTCTGGTCCCAAACCAGATGCGCTACCAAGCTGCGCTACATCCCGTCACGTCGTTCATTAAGCTATTCTTTTGTGTCATCTCCTGACGACTTGATTATTCTACCATGATTCTGTTTTTTTTTCAACTCCAAATACTAAGTGTTTTTATATATTTTTATTATCATTTCTTTTATTTTCTTACAAAATCTCTATTTTTCTTTGTTTTTTAAAAATTTAAAACTTTTGATAACAATATAAATACTCCCTATGATCCCTGCATATCCGCACCATCTGTATGCAGTATCAATAAGCCTTGAAAATCCCGCCGTACCAAAAGCAAACCCTACCGCGCATACCATCATTACTGACAATTTCTCTCCAATATATTGCTTTATAAATTCCACTGCACATAAACCGTTTGATACAGCTGTAGTAATCACGGCAGCGCTTATAAGCACAGAATATACCAATCCGCAAAGCCTGCTCTGCCGCAAGGCCATAGTAAGCATAGGTATTTCGCCCAAATCTATTTTATTATAATATATACTTAAAATCAGCCACATAAGCGCCATCATTATAAACATCATTACCGCGGAAGCTATCGCGCACATACGCGCCTCTTTAACATCGCGCAAAAACGCACTCAATCCGGCAAGGACTGCTCCGGCCGTCAGCAGGTTATATCCCGGATAACTAACAGCGGATACTACCGATTCCGTAAAATTTGAGAACGCCTGATGCTCTCTATAGCCTAAGAAATAAAAACCAAACGCGCTTACTCCTATAACTATAACCGCTCCTATAGCGGCATTCATCTTAAGCGCACTTTTTCTTCCCGACAGCAAAATAACAGCCGTTGCCCCACTCATCGCTGCCGCTCCGATCCATCTTTCTATGCCTAACATCATATAAAGCGTTTCACCAAAACATGCCGACATTACACATACTACGGACAATGCAAAAATAAGACTCAAAACTGCAAACACCTTTTGTATGCCACGCGGCATTATTCCTGACAGAAAATAGCTGTAATCATCCGTACGCTTATTTATACATACCTCCATCACAGCCGCCGCAAATACGCCGAACATTACCGCGCTGAATATGATTCCAGCTATGCTCCATTTTCCGTATCTTACAAAAAACATTATTATCTCCTGTCCTGAAGCAAACCCCGCTCCGACAAGAGCTGCTGCATATGAAAAAGCCGCCGCAAAAATTCTCTTCATTTATATCACCGATATATTTATATGCTGCCGAACAAAAAAATAGCACGGCTATAATTTAGATAGTGCCGTGCCATATAGATTTATCTTGCAATTTCAAGAATTTTAAGCTTAACATTTCCGGCAGGAACAACCGCAGAAATTTCATCTCCTACATTATGATTCATAAGAGCCGCGCCTATGGGAGATTCATAGGATAATCTATTTTTATAAGGATCCGCCTCTGTTGTACCCACTATTGTATAAGTTTTTGTTCCCATAGCAGGATCTATATATTCTATAGTAACCTTCTTTCCTACAGTTACAGTATCGATTCCTTCATCTTCAACAACCTTTGCATATTTAAGCATATGCTCTATCTGCTGTATTCTTGCTTCAACCTCAGCCTGCTCATCCTTTGCTGCGTCATACTCGGCATTCTCAGACAAATCACCGAATGAACGTGCTTCCTTAATCTTTTCCGACACTTCTTTTCTTGTTACATTCTTTAATCTATCAAGCTCCTGCTCAAGTTCAGCCTTTCCTTCGACCGTCAAAATATATTCTTTATCTGCCATTTAACCCAAATCCTTCCTAAAAATTTAAGCTTCACAGAGATACTCTGTGGACTATTCCTATTATACCTTCTTTATAAAAAAAAGTCAACCGTTAATTGTTTTATGCCGAATATTTTTTTATATTTATGCCAATCATAAAATCATAAACTGAAAAAAGGGAGTCAACTATTATGAATCTTGTAGAACTTCAGCTTGATTTTTACAGACGTTTTAACGAGGCTGCATCAAAGCTTATCCTCTCCAAAGGAAACCTATTGTGTACGCTTTTAGGGCATGAAAAAATAGCATATGCTAAATCAATTACCTGCGGACTTTCCATGGGCGTTACAGCTGCCGCAAGACGTCTTGACGGAGGACTGATCAAACTTGAGAGCACGCACGATAATTTATGCACTATTTTTCGTATAGGTGATATATCGCCATCAGATTCACCGTACACACGGGATCTTCTTTCAATATTTAACAAAACAGGATTTCAAGGAGCTGAAATTCTTTGTGACTCTGATATACCTAAATGCTTTGAAAAAAGCATTCCGACAAAAATAGCCGTTTACCGAGCAATTATGAATATGAACGGACACGAAATAAAAGACGTACATTCTTCTGCTTTAATATGCGCCGGGAAAAATTATACACCCGCCTATCTTGCTTCACTTGCCGCCCGCCGCGGGTGGTGTACCTATATATATAGGAATAAAATAAAACATTATCCCCTGCCCTTGACCGGATATAAAATAATTACCGCTCAAACAAATATGTCATGGCATACTAATTATTCAAGGCACATAGAAAAAGAATTAAAATCTATACGCCATACTCATCCGGGAGTATGCGCTTATGAGGATATAACACCTGATATGCTGTCCGGCGGTCAATACAGATATCTTTATTATATGTCGGAAGAAAACAGACGCTGTGATTTAGCCGCGTCAGCTCTCAAAGCATGCCGCATCGATAAATTCGCAAATATCGTAAACAAATCCCAAGCAGATATGGAGCGTTATCTTAATCCGGGACAGGAGCATGTATTTTTAGCCCGCCAGCTTCTCGACTCACAAGGATGTATATGCGCAAGACTCTGGCGCAGCGGCGCTTATGCGATTGTAGAAGAATCTCTTACAGATTATGTCATAAAACGTACCCAATCCGCCTTCGAAGCACATTTTGGAACAAGAGTAATGTTTTCGGTTGCCGACAGCGATGGCACAGGCTAAAAAAACTGTACCGGGAAAAATCCGGTACAGTTTTCTACATATTATGCTCTGCCGCAAGCAAAAATGCCACATTCTTTTCTTCTATCTCATTCAAATTACTGTTATCATCATTATAATTATAATTTGGATTTATCTTATACCATGAGCACGACTCAAAATAACGCTGATATTCTTCTGTCTGGAATCTTCTTCCATGACGTGCATATATCTCATTTCTTGCCAGAGCAAGCCTTTCCTTTGACATCGAGCTTATATCTGATTGAGTCAGCAGTCTGGTTCCCGAATACGGAAGTATATACTCACCCTTGTACATCGTCAATGACGAAATATCATAAACCGTATTGCCCCTATAAGTAGAACTTGTAGGAGTTGCCTGTATGGTCATATATTGATTCTGTATCTGAGCTGTTGTGCTGCCCTCCGATACATACGCATAATATCTTGTATTCCCTATGTTAAATGACATAAGATATCCCAAAGAGGAATCATATACGACCTCTCCGCCTACAGCCAGCTGTGAATTTATTCCGGCGTTCGTAACTCCGGTGTATGACACATCATTTGATGAGCTTGATGACCCTGCCGAGCCGCTCCCATAAGATGTACCCGAAGAAGATGAAGTACTTCCTGAGGATGATGAGCCAGATGACGAGCTGCTTCCTCCTGAGGATGAGCCGGAAGCCGACGAACCCGACGATGAGCCTCTGCCCGAAGATGAAGTACCCGAAGAAGAACTTCCTCCAGATGTTGACGAACCGGACGATGAGCCTCTGCCCGACGTCGAACCGGACGATGACGAACCGCTTCCGGAAGAAGATGAACCAGATGATGAACCGCTTCCGCTTGAAGAGCTTCCTCCTGTAGCATTCCAGTTTTCTTCCGGCTCCTGAGTTTCCATAGGCACAGCCGAAGGACTTGCTCCCGGACTTGCTTCAGGGCTCGCCGATGGCAGTGCGGATGCGTCCGGTGACGCCGCGGGCGACGGACTTGCTGTTGCCGTAATATTATTTGAAGGAAGTCCTCCGTTTTTGACAAGATATATTGTACCTCCTATAGCTGCCGCTGCTATAATAGCTATAAGAATGCAGGCAAGTATTCTGTTTCTTTTTTGTTTTTTGCGCTTTATTTCACGTCTTTCTTGGATCTCATTAAGCTGCTGCTGCTTTTCGTCCATCATTCGCTTTATTTGTTCTCTGCGCTTTAATTCATTTTCATCATATACGGCTTGTTCAGGCGCTGCTTCTTCTTGCTGCGCTTCTAAATTTTCAGCTGCCGTTTCCTCTTGTACCTCCTCTTTAGCTTCTTCTGCCGGAGGCTCGTCCGCAAGCTTTGCATTACAAAACGGACAGGTAGTTGTATTATCAGGCAGCTCCGCGCCGCATTTTTTACATAACAATTTCATGCACTCCTTTGTATCCATATAGAATTATTATATTATTTTTTTTGATTAAAGTCAATAACTTAAATATTATGTGTATGTTACAATACAACTACATCAATCATCCGATTTTTCATATGTAAAGTTATTAATCTTCTCCAAAATGTCCAATTTATACTTTGCCGCAATATATCCTGTCGTTGAAGCAATAACCGGCACAGCATATATCAATATATGACCAATGAGAGTAATATGTCCGTTAGACATTCCCATAAGCCCATAATACGGAAAAGTCCAAAAAGCAAAAATAAAATTATACATAATAGCCGGAATGCCCGTAAGCCCATCAACGCCTACAAAGTTTGCCCATATATACCTATAAATTATATACATCAAAACAGTCACAGCCGAAATTGCAGCTCCGAACATTACGCCCTTAAATACGCTTGGCTTAAGCGGAGTATAGCTTTTATAATCAAACTTAGCAAGCTTATTTACTCTCATATACATCATTCCAAAATAAATAATTGTAAAGATAACTCCCAATATTTCTTTGCTTACGGGTTTCTCTATAAAATACCAAAATGCAAACGTCTGAAAAACAAATGCCACTACGGCGCCTGCCAAGTGCATAACAAATACGCTGAAAAACTGATACGGCACAGTTATTTTCATTGAATCTCTCATTTATATTTCCCCTTTTCGTACTATATTGGCAATGGCTTTTCCGGCAAGAGTACCGCTTGACCATGCCCATTGCAGATTATAGCCGCCGCAGTCGCCGTCTATATCCAAAACCTCTCCCGCTGCATACAGGCCTCTTACCAGCCTTGATTCCATTGTCACAGGATCAAATTCATCCGTTGCAGCTCCTCCCTTTGTAACCTGGGCATTATTCCATGACATAGTGCCCTGTATGTCAAAACTCCATTTTTTTATCAGACGCGCTGCTTTTTCTATTTCTTTTTCACCAAGTGTACAGGATTTCCTTGAAAGCGGAGAAACTCCCGCATCCTTCAATAAAGCCATTCCCACTTTTTTATTAAGCATCCCAACAAAAAAATTTTCAAGATTTCTATCCGGATTTATGCTCATACGAATATAAAGCATTTCCTTTATTTGCTCAAAAGTATAGTCCGGCATTAAATCAAGCTCTATTTTCTTATGTCCGTCAAGCCTTGATGAAAGCGAAAAAATCGGCGGTCCCGAAAGACCGTAATCAGTGAAAAGCACCTCACCGCGTTCGCAAAACTTTCCCATCTTAGCCTCAGCGTCAATTTTTATTCCCTTAAGTTTTTTCACTGTTTCCGGAGCAGTTTTTATCTGGACAAGCGATGGTCTTAGAGCTGTTATTCTATGCCCAAAGCTTTTTAAAAGCTTATATCCCATTCCTTTTGAGCCTAACGCCGGAGAAGCTTTTCCGCCGGCAGCAATTAAAACCGTTTCCGCAAAAGCTTTTTCTCCGCTGTATGAATGAATTTCAAACCCTTTCCTATTACGCTTTACAGCGCTTACCTCAAAACCCGTCACAATTTTTATCCCAAGCTCATCGCATCTCATGCGCAAAACATCAAGCACTGCCGACGCCTGATCAGAATAAGGATAAACCTTCCCGTCCTCCTCTGTTTTGCATACAATTCCAAGCCGCTCAAAAAATTCTATGGTTTCCTCTACCCAAAACCTGTGCATTGCGCCTTTAACAAAATCCGGCCTTTCTCCATGATAATGCTCCAATGAAGCATTCCTGTTGGTCATGTTGCACCGTCCGTTTCCCGTAGCTAAAATTTTCCTTCCACATCGTGCTTCGCTTTCATAAATAACTACATCCGCACCGTTTTCTGCCGCCGCTATAGCCGCAGTTAATCCGGCGGCTCCGGCGCCTATTACAGCTGCACTCATTCCTCTAAGTCACCGCCTTCTATGATATTCCTTTGTTTCTTTTTTTCAGCAAATTCTTCAAGATAATCATTTACAACTGTCCTTATGACTGCAACAACAGGAACAGATACAAGCATTCCTATAAAGCCGAATAATGTTCCTCCTACCGATACCGCCACTATGACCCAAAGCGGTCTCAGCTCAAGCGAATCTCCCATAATCTTTGGTGAAAGAATATTTCCGTCCAGCTGCTGTATAATAAGCAGCGCGACAGCAGCCCATATCATCTGCCATACTCCGCCTGTTACCCAAGCCACAATAATACTTATAAAAAACGAGATTATAGATCCAAAATAAGGGATCATATCTAAAGCTACTGTTATTATAGCAAGAATCACCGCATATTTTACTCCCAACAATGTCAGCACAATCCCGCTGACTATTCCGGATATCACGCTGCATATAAGACGGCAATAAATAAATTTTGTAAAAATATCATTTATTCTTCCCGTATGCCAGGTTATAGAATCTGCCGTTTCACGCTTAAATAAAACATTTATTATACGCTTCACTCCATTGAGAATCGTCTTTTTATCCAAAAGCATATATACCGATGAAATAATGGCAATAAATGCGTTTAATAATCCTGACGTCATGCTGAATACACCGTCTATATATTTCCCCAGTTGTATCGCGTCAAATTTATTGATGAGTGACATAATTGTTCCGGCTGCGTCAAGATTATCTATACTTATGCCTGCTTTCTTCATTATGTCAAGATCATTTATCCAATTCATTATACTTGTCATATAAGACGGAAGATGCGAGGTGAGATCGACAATATTTCCATATATCGCCGGAAGCAGTACTCCCAAGGTAACCGCTACAAGAATCAGTGCTAAAATATATACTGCCAAAATACTTATACCATATGAATGCTTTCTTATAAATTTACTGTTTGTCCGTACTAACAATTCGGATAATTTTACTGATGGTAAATTAAGCATATATGCGATTATAAAGCCTATAAAAAACGGTTTAAAAGCCCCAAAAAACACACCGATGCTATGAAAAATAGACGTTATATTATCAAAAGTTTTATAAACCGCTATAACGGCTACGCAAAATACAAACAAAATCATGTATTTCGTATATTTTTTTAAAAAATTCACCTATACCGTCCTTTCCCGTTCTCACCTTACTCCAATAAACAACATAACCTCCTACGTCAAAAGGGCGGATTCTTCCTCCGCCCTTTTCCCGGCATATATTAATTTGCAGGAGTTACAAGAACAACCTTGGCTACAAAAGCTCCGTTTGAGTATGAACCGTTCACCTGAACAGTATCTCCCTCGTTTATATTCTTCATTGTCATCGTATCTCCAGTTGTTGCATTAAGGAATTTTGTAGTATTGTCACGGCAGAATACTGTTTGAGCAACACTGCTTTCATTCGTGAGAACGCTTATAAATCCGTAAGAGCTGTTTATGCTCTGAACCTCTCCTGTTATACTTCCCGTTGTTGACGCTGATGATACGACCTCAATTCTGGTAACCGCATCGCTTTCAACAGTAACCTTGACTCTGTCTCCTACGCGGAAATCATAAAGAGTAGCATTACTTTGTCCCGATACGATCGTGCATGAGCTTGGTACCTCAAACTCCTGATTTTCTCCGTTAATCGCTATAACAATGCTTGGGCGGTCACTGTAAGTAATAGAAGTTATCGTTCCTTCCTTTATATACGACGTCGATGTAGCGGAGATCTTTGTTATGACTCCGTACTCCAGAGTAAGTGTGACCTTATCGCCTCTGTATATCTCATCCATTGTCGAAGGAGCACCGTTTTTAGATACCGTAACGCTGTCGTCAACATCATATGTCATTCCGTCATAAGCGCTGTTTGCATGAGCAATTGTCATTGTAAGCTTTGGTGAAATAGAAATTTCCTCTACTTCAGCCCCTGTAATAGTCTCTGTTCTTGTTGAACCCTCTATAGTCTCTACAAGTCCGCCAGAGAGCGAAAGCGACATGAAATCTCCCCTCGAAAAGCTTCTTATAGTAGCCGGAGATCCGTCAAACGTTATAGTAACATCTGGAGCGCATTCATATGTTACCACATCTGTTTCACCTGTAGGTATGACACTTACAAAAAATGTTCCTGTCGTACTTGAATAACTCTGATATTTTCCTACAACCGTTTCATCAGGAACATTCGACAATGCGTCAACAGATACAAGCCTGTCCCCGGAGAGAGCTATAACTGCGCTTACTCCCCCAACCATATCTTCCGGTCTGGTTTCTACGCCCTGCGCCTTCATAACAGTATCTCCCCTGTATACGTAAGTCTTTGTTGTACCTTCCGGATATCTTACTGTGATTGTATTAGTACCTGTATCAACGCCCGAAAGCTTTACCTCGGCAAATGTGTAATCACATTTATCGACCACTCTCGAAAGCATAACAGCTATCTGGCTTCTTAATACAGATGTATTGGGCGAAAACTTATTTCCATCCATTCCCTGCATAATACCATTATCGGTCACATATTTTACATATCCAAGCGCAACGACCGGAATAGTCGTAGCATCATCATACGAAAGAGATACTCCGTTAGAGGACGATGCTTCTTCCTCTCCTCCCATTGCCTTTGTGATTATAATAGCCGCCTCATATCTTGACATGGGTTTGCTTTTTTCATCATTTTTAAGATATGTTACCAAATCGGTATCCTTAAGCACACCTTTATACATAAGATATACTATCTCATCCTGTCCCCATGTAAGACCATAGCTTTTCAGTCTGTCATCATACTCTTCATGAGCCATTTCAAGTATCTCTTTATTAGCCTCGTCTCCGCTTCCCATGGCTCTTGCGAATAAAGAGAGACATTCCTGTCTTGTGACCTCATTATCCGGACGGTATGTATTATCCTCATAGCCGGTCACATATCCTTCTTCATACATTTCCTGTATATAATCTGCCGCCCAGGAATATTGAGCTGCCGATATATCGGTAAATGAATACTTTCCGCTTACCGTTCCTGATGGAGACGAAGACGGACTCGGAGATGCCGTTGCTTCCGGAGACACTGTCACCTCCGGAGACGCCGTTGCTTGTGTATCATCAGCAGGGTCTGCAAAAACCGGAAGCGTCATGGTAAACGCTGCCGCAGCGGCCAATGCTGTAACTATTATTTTTCTCATTGTAATATCATTCCTTCCTATACATCAGTGCTTATATTATATCATACTTACATCAATCATGCAAGATATTTTACGTTTTTACTGTGCTAAATTCATAAAATTAATATTTTGTTAAATTATTTGTAATTTTTTAACTCTTTATCTTTTTTCTTGGTTTGAGTTTCACGAAGCTTTTTCAAAGTTTCCTGATGCTTTTTATCCTTCATATGAGGAAATGCGTTGAGCATACGTTTTTGAAAAATATTCTTTTTATTTATTGTACTTCCATATTTCTCCTTTAGTGCGGATAATTTTTCTTTCAGCTCATTGATATCCTCATCATGTTCGTTTTCAAGCTCTTTATATTTCTTTTTTATAGCTTCAACTCTTTCCGCAAATTCCTCCAGCTCATTCTCATGGGCAGCGCGAAATTCCGCAATCTGCCAATCCAACCGCTTTTGTCTTACTCTGTTTACCGTTTGGGTCTTCTCTATAAACTCCTGAACGTCTTCATTATTATAAATTTCTTTTCCCGCAGTATCCAGACGTACAGCCATAGTATAGATATTTCTTGCAATTTTTTCTGTCACATCCTTTATTTTTTCTGCCAGCTCATCAGCCTTCTTGATCCTGTCGATCATATTTTTAGCAGTCAAAAGCGTTATAACAAGGTCTGCAACAAAAACCGCTCCAAGAAAGATCAGTACTGATATTCCTATAACATTTGAAAGATGCCTTACTATTCCAAAAACAAACGGATGGAGCAGCTTCATAAGAAATATTCCGAAACATCCCCATAATATTGAAAATTGCAAGCATATGTAACCGCCTATGTTGAATTTTTTGTCGCTGTAATCCCACCATCGTGTATGGTATATTTTTTCCATAGCCCATCCTGTCACAAGTTCTATAGCTGAACATAAGAGCATAGCCCCTAAAAACAACAGTACATAATTATTTTCTATTGGAGTAAGGCATACAACTATAAGAACGCCTCCAAAGCCATAGATAGGACACCATGGCCCGCTCATAAAGCCACGGTTTACAAAATGCCCTTCTTCAATACCGCAGAAACCAATCTCGCAGCACCACCCCAAAAACGCATAAATCAAAAATAGCCACAAAAGTTGATATACAGAATATTCCACCATGAACAACTCCCCTTATTTTGTTGTAATATCTATAGATTTATTTTTAAATTTTGAATAAGCAAAACGCTGACTTCCATATAGCCCGCTGTATCCCGAAAGCATATAACTTACCCCGCAGGCGAGCACAAACAATAAAATACCTTCCGAACCGAACAGCTCTACGCTCAAAAATACCGATGCAACCGGACAATTGACCACACCACAGAAAAGAGCGATCATTCCAACAGCTGCTCCAAACCCAGGTTCAAGCCCTATAAATCCGGCAGCTGCACACCCAAACGTTGAACCTACAAAAAATGTAGGGACTATCTCTCCTCCCCGAAATCCACAGCCAAGAGTAACAGCCGTAAATATCATTTTACATGCAAATGCCCACGGTTTAGCTTCTCCGGAAATTGCCTTTGAGATAATGTCTGTTCCCGCTCCGTTATAATCAAAGCAGCCCACTGCCCATGTCATAATAATCAATAGAACACTTCCTACAAGTATTCGAATATATACATTTTTAAATGTCCTTTTAAAAACAGAGCTTGTCTTATGCAGCAGAATACAAAAAACAACGCTTAAAACCGCACATGCCGCAGCAAGAACCGCTGTTTTTACAAAGCTCATGGCCGACAGCTCCGGAACATATGGTATATCAAAGTGAGTCGGAGGTATACCGAGCAATAAAGTTATAGCGTAAGCAACAGATGATGATATAATACATGGAATAAGCCCTGAATAAAACATCGCTCCTACAGCTGTAACCTCCATAGCAAAAAACGCTGCGGTTATCGGCGTTCCGAACAAAGCCGAAAACACCGCGCTCATACCGCACATTACTATCATGCGCATATCATCCCGTCTCATACGAAAAATTTTGCCTACAAAGCTGCCTATGCTTCCTCCAAGCTGCAATGCCGCACCCTCTCGTCCGGCGCTTCCTCCCACAAGATGAGTAAGAACAGTTCCTATAAATATATCCGGCGCCAGCAAAACAGGTAATTGATTTCCGGAATGTACCGATTCTATAACAGCATCAGTGCCTTTATTTTTTATCATTCCTGTTATTTTATAAATCCCCGCTATGATAAGTCCGGCAATAGGCATGAACAGGATAATCATACTATTCGTATTTCTTATTTCTGTTACAAATGAAATGCTTTTATAAAAAACTGCTCCCACCAAACCGCCTATCGCACCTGTAACAGATGCTATCACAATCCATTTTAGGCTGAATTTTATATATGCGGAAGCCTTATGTACAGCAGCATATATACGTCTTATTTCAACAGATAAATTCATGGCTGCACCTCCCGTAAAATATTATAACACACATTTATTTTTTTGTAAATCTAAAGAAAAAATTTCCTCAAAAACTTTTGCATATATTTCGTTTTACGGAGCACAATAATAGCATAGTCGATATAATTCGACATTATTTTTAGATAGATTTTTAGGACTATGGTTTATTGAAAAGGAGTGAATTAGATGAAAGTACCGGGAGCAAGACAAGCAATGGAACAATTCAAAATGGAAGCGGCCCAGGAGGTCGGAGTATCTCTCAAACAAGGATACAACGGAGATATTACCGCAAGACAAGCGGGTTCTGTAGGCGGTCAGATGGTAAAGAAGATGGTAGAAGCATATGAAAAAAGCATGATGAGCTAAGCTTTTATCATAAATTAAAATATGAACTATTATAAAATAGCTTCATAAAAATAATAAAAACTCTTAAAATCAGGTTTATTCCCTGATTTTGAGAGTTTTTCACTTTATATATAAATCCTTCACTGATATGTATTCGGCGGCTCAACAGTCGGCAAGACCCATTCTTTTATAGGCTCTTCTTTTTCTTCATTATCCTCTTCTTCATCTGCTGCCTTTGCATCTCCACCTATGTAAGGGATTTTATCAGTATATTCTTCCAAGCCTCCACGAATTCCCTCAGCTGTATCATTGAGCTTTGCCGTTATCTCAGTTTTCATAAATTCGGTCATGCTTCCATATTTTTGAGTCAGCTGCATAAACAAAGCCGCACTCAAAAAAATAAACATAACCGACAAAACGCCTGCCGCGATATAATATCTGCGCATCTCATAGTCAACTCTGACAGGCTTTTCTGCTTCTGTCAACTTGCTTGTATCTCCGCCTTTTTTCTTTATCTTTTCTCTTTTTATTACCTCTTGATAATTCATAAGCGCCTCCGAAATACAATTAATATCCATTCGCTATTATAGCATTTTTTATACTTCATTTCAATACAAGACAAGAAAAATTCAAAAAAATTTAATTTTTTTCAAAAAAACACTTGACATTTTCAGCTTTTTCCTGTATAATTGTTATTGCTGTTGAAACAGTATGTAATATGGCGGTATAGCTCAGTTGGCTAGAGCATGCGGTTCATACCCGCAGTGTCAC
>CAJMRL010000040.1 GCA_905215805.1 uncultured bacterium
TGTTTTTCATGATAATTATATTATATCACAAAAGGACTGAAATCTCTACTATTTTTCGAGATTTCAGTCCTTTCTTTTTGGAGCTGTTTTTTTACAGCCCCTTTTTATCCGGTTTTGAATTTTTATTCTTTTTGTTTTTGAACTTATCATGAAAAATATCCGGATTTCAATATATAAAAACCTTGCATTTTTTGACCATATATGTTAAAATATTTTTGGTGATATAAATGGAAATTAAGACTATAAAATATGGAAACCATGTAATCAATAATGATGTAGACGGATATATGTATAATTTTAATATATCAAAAGGATGCACATTCAATTCACATATACATAAATGCTATGAATTTATTCATATTATACAGGGTCAGCTGATATATAAGGTTGAGGACACGGATTATATGCTTTATGAAGGCGACGTCATAATGACAAAACCGGAAGAAATTCACTCGTTTAGTTTCCCTAAAGAATGCTGTTACCAGAGAGAATTCCTGCATATTTATCCGGGATTTCTGAAAAAATTTCCGGAAATAATAGATTTTTTTAATTTGCGTGAATCGGGATATTATAACAGAATCCCTGCTGAATTGGTAGAGCAATACGGAATAGATAAAATTTTCAAAGGAATAAAAGAATGCTGCGAGAAGCCAACGGAAGAAACGGATTTTATGGTTTTGACATATGCACTTCAGCTGGCGGCTAAGGTAAAACAAATAATGAGAGAGCAGCTGCCTCAGGAGCAGGAGGTAATAACCAATCAGAAGGCAAATGTCATATGTGAATATATAGATTTGCATTATAAGGAGGATATCAATATAAATACTATTTCAAATGCTGTATTTATGTCACCGGCGTACGCATGCAGGATATTTAAAAAAGAAACAGGGATGACAATTAAGGCATATTTGGATCAAAGAAGAATAAGAAGCGCAAAAAATTTCATTATGGATGGTCGAAAGATAATGAATATTTTAGAGAAATGCGGTTTTAATGACTATTCTACGTTTTATAGAGCTTTTAAAAAAAATACAGGTATGACTCCAAACGAATTTAAGCATTTTCATGGTCAATTATAATTGTGTTTATAATAGGCAGAAGTTAAAAGTTTTAATAAAGGAGGCTGCCGCTTTTAGCGCAGAGCGTTTAAAGACTGTAAAAGCCTTTAAACTACGAACAGAACTCACCGCTCGATGTACACAAAGTACACCTTCGAGTGAGTTCTGTCCGTTCTGCATCTAAAATCGATCACCCCCGGCAGTTTTATGAGCTTCTTAATGCGACAAACCCCTTTATTCAGTAGGTATTTAACTATTCAGCGCTGCCATACGCCTCAATCAATCTATTATATTCAGCTCTTGTGATAGGCATAACAGTTCCGTGACGGTAGGTTCCGTCAAAGGTAAAATCTGAGCCTTGAGTAAATACCCCGCTTTCCAGATCGTCGGTCACGAATGGCTTATATCCGCCGCGGGATGCGTATGCGTCAAGAAGCAGACACCATTTATCTTCACCGTTAAGCTTGTATATTAAAGGCCCCTCATATCCCGTCATTGTTCCAAGGTTATAGCCTTCAACAGCGCTCCACTGCCCGTCAAGAAAACGGCTTTTTTCCATTATAACCGATGAATTTGATTCATTCTTAGTGAATCTGTAATATATACCGTTGTGTTCAATTATGGTAGTGTCAATATTACTTACATCTGTTTCTATAAAGATTTCCGGTTCTGTAAAGGTTTTGAAATCTATTGTATAGCTCTTATACATACGTTGATTTGAAAAATTGTCATCTGAGATTTTCGATGCCCAGAATACCATATACATACCCTTTTCCGGATCATATATTGCTTCAGGAGCCCAAGTGCAGCCTGCATTGTTAACTGCGATTTCTACAAGCCTTGCTTCTTCCCAGTTAACGAGATCTGTACTTTCCCAAACAACAATACTTTTCGAACCTGATTTCTGGCATTCACTCCAGGCGTCTTCACCGCGCTTCTGTCTGTTATATATACTTAGATCAGTTGCGATGATGAAAAATTTACCGTCCTCGCCCCTTAAGATGTAAGGATCTCTGACTCCTTGTTCTCCGACAGTACTTGTAAGGACGGGCTTTTGATCATTTAGTGTAGTCCAATTCTGTCCGTCTTCTGAAACAGAGAAATATATCTGCTCGTGTGAAGCATCCGATTCATTTCCTACAAAATGAGCAAAAAGATATGCATCTGTTTCAAATTCAGATTTAATTATAACTGTTTTTGTTACCTTATCATCCATGGCTTTCTGTTCCTCATTCCATATATAGCAGCTGACTTTATACTCACCGTTCGGAAGTTCTTCAAAGCTGCCCTCGGCAGTATTTGTTCGCGTGCCTACAAGTCTTTCGTTCGAGTCATAAACTGCCACATACATATTATACGGTGTATCAGTTGAATAACCGCCTGTAAACTTAATTGTATTGCCGTCGGCATATGCTGTAAATTTGTCGATTGCAGATGTAAATCCTAATACTGTAACAGTAAATTCCTGCTTAAATTCTATTCCGTTAACAGTAACGGTTGCTGTAAGAACAGCTGATTGGGTTTCATCAGCTCTTGTTATTTTTCCCTCCGCAGTTATTACTGATTCATCTGATGTAGTCCAAGTAACAGTATTTCCGTTTACTTCTGCCGGAAGCTCTATATCTGCTGTAAGGTTTGACGTATCAATATCTATAGCTGCATTGGACAAAATGCTGTGATTATATATTACAAAGTCGTCAATATAGCCTGTAGCAAATTCGCCTTGCTTCCAGTTAGCTTTTCCGAGATATGCAACCGAAGAAGAACCAAGCATATCAGAAATATTAACCGTTGACGCTGCAGTATCAGCAAGCATTCCATTTATATAAAGCGAAGTATCGTTGCTGTTTACAATGATCACAACGTCATTCCATTCATTCATATTGATCGCTCCGGATGCCACCTCTGGACGCGAACCGCTGTTATTATAGCGTTCGATCTTAAGTGAACCGTTCTCAGCCAATACTCCGAAATACTTTTCTGATTTATAGCTCTGTTCATTATCATTTGGAGCGGCGAAGAACATCCACGATGCAGCTGTGTCTATTGGCTTCATTTTAAAGCTGATTGTCATTTCATCAACACCGGTAAGCAGACTGTTTCCATTTGCATCAGTAAGCTTAACCTGTGTTGCAGCTGTCCCGTCGAATTGTATGCAGTTCTTTTCGTCTACTGTTACAAATTCAGGATTTCCGGCGGCTTTTCCGTAAGATGAAGCGCTTTCGAGTGTTTTGTTATCGAAATTAAGATTTATAAGCTCTCCGCTTTCCGGAAGGATCGGCGGTTCTGATGCAACGGGTTTTTCGGGTTCGTCGAAATCCTCTGCATATGTTATAATGTCACCGTCAAAATTGTCATAGCAAACTGTTCTCTTAGCAGACGAATTATGATTTCCTGTAACAACAAGTGACGCAATACTTACAGGCTTATCGATTACTGCCGTATACGATGTGCTTTCGGCAGTTCCGCCTGATATAGTCAGGGAAGCGCTGCCTTGACCGTCAATTAAAAGCTCAATTGTTTTATTATATCCTACGTTGTTTCTATAGGGCTGGCTGGTTGAATCCCAGCCGTTTGCTCCTGTTCTGCCGCTTAATGCAGTCTTGCACTGTGCTCCGAGAGTTCCGCCATTAAGTAAATCGGTATCGCCGAGCATAAGCTTGGTAAAGCTGCAGCTTTCTACGTTTACTGTCATTGAGAATATGCTGTTTCCGTCAGCGTCCTTAATATCGAGAGTATTGTCCTTTCCCTTTTCTTCCCATCCGGCAAACATATTAAATGTAAATCTAAATCTTTGGTTCTTTCCGAGAGTTATCGGTTCAGAAAGCTGGGCTTCTGAGGTTGTTTTTATCGGAGCGAATACGTTTGAGAAGCGTTCAAGACCGGAAGCGTATACCTGTGCGCCGTTAGAGGAAAGATCTCCCGGAGCCGCTCCAAATATATTAGAGTCGCTTTCAAAATTATCACTGATTTCATCAATATCGGTTACAGAAGGTTCTCCTTCTGCTACATCTGAAGAAGGAGCGCCGTTTATGATAAATTCAGCTATGTTTGTCATATCACTATTGTTTGTATATCTGAAATAACGATACGCATTCTTGTTTGAGAGCATATCCGATGTCACTACAGTATATTTATCGGACGGTAAAGCTGAGGAAATTTTATATAAATCTGTCCAGCTTATAGCATCGTTTGAACCTTGAACAGTACCGCCGACTGTTCTTATCTGCATTTTATTTCCGCTTCTTGCGGCGAGCAAAATCTCATCGGGTTTATACGGTGTTCCGTAATCGTACATAACCCAGCCGCCTTGAGTACCATCGAAATACGTATTGAAATCACCGTCGGCAACATGGGTATAGTCGTCACTGTCCTTGGGCTCGCTTGAAGAATTATTCCATGAAGGTGTTCCGGACAGCTTATAAAGCGGAATTTCAAAGGTTCTGGAGGTTGTAAAATCTCCTATAGTGGCATATACCGTAACCGTTCCATGGCTCTTGGCAGTGAGGACGCCCTCAGGTGTTATTTCGGCTATACTATTATCGGAAACAGACCATTTTACATCATCAGCGCCTGACAGATTGGAAAGTACTGTGAGAGTTATTGAGTCTCCCAATCCCAATTGGTTTCCTCCGCCCGATATGTAAGCATAATCCGTAGGGCCTCTGCCGTTAACTATGTAGGTCGTGACGGATCTTGCCTTGAGTGTAGTTGTTATTTTTCCGTCAGCAAGTGTTGCTTCATTTGTTATATTTGCCCATTTTTCACCTGAATCGCTTGTACGGATTTCAGTCACCTCAGAGCCGATATTTGTAAATGCCGAAAGGTCAAATATATAGTTTCTATCCGAATTTGATGAGTTGGATGCAACGATTTTTATATCTCCGCTCTCCTTGTTGTATGCAGCTAAAGTTGAATTTGAAGATGCAATTATTGTATCGCCCGGATTTATGTATTTTGTGAATTGACCGAAGGCATAGTATTTGTTTGTTAGAACAAGTTCGCTGTTGTCATGGTCAGCCATTCCAACACCCCATAATGACGAGGTATCAGAAACACTGTTATCAGCCTCTGTCTTATTTCCGTTAGGATCAGTGAAATTTGAGTCCTTATGAATATCGATTATATCCCATATTACCCATGCGGAAGGCATCATTCCGTTCATGTCGGCGATTATTCTGTCTGCAAGCCCGAAGCCGTCCCATGATCCGTCTACCTCGCTCATCCACAAATCCTTTTGGAGTTCAACTGCCTTAGCCTTCAGCCCTGAACGGTTAGAGCCGCTATAGGTATGCGTATCTATTCTGCCTAATGCAGCCTTTGCTTCATCTGTGAGCCTGTCAAGATTCTTTACGCTGGAATCTATACTTGTTTCGTCCATACCTGCAACTAAAACATCATTAAATCCTGCGGCATCCAGCGCCTTTCTGGTTTCAACGATCATATTTGACTGGCTGTCTCCCGGGTCATAATGACAGCCTTCTTGTTTCGGGCTGTTCGCTCCCCAATAGTTGGTGTCCGGTTCGTTCATCGGGGAATAGCTCTGGAAATTAATTCCTTGTTGTTTCATAAGCTTAGTTGCTTCGGCTATATATTTGGCGAAGTCGTCATACATATCTGTACGCAGATTATCCGATGACGCATCCTCAGCTCCGCTTGAACAACCGCTGTTAGTCATAAAATACGGGGGAGAGTTTGAAAAACCTTCAAAATATATGTTTGGATTGGCAGCAAGAGCAGCCTTTGCAACATTAAGCTGATTTTTGTCATTTGTTATATCATATGTGACCGATACATCTTTATTTTCATTTGTATATTCAAAGCTTTCCCACACACCCGGAACTTTTGAGTCTGAACGTTCAATATGGTTATGGTACTGGTCATCTCCTCCACCTATATTATAACGAGCAATATCAAGTCCGAGACCTGTCTCAGAAAAGAATGCTTGGGCAGCCTGCTGGGTTAGAGCATCGTTGTATCCCACACGGTTTGCCCACCAGCATAGTGAAGTTCCCCAGCCCTCAAATTCGCCGTTATTAAAGGGTGAAGCATCTGCCGGATTCAGCCTTACTGTAGTAGCAGAGGTTGATGCCGCTTTAGCTTCAGGAACTCCTGTTACAGCGCCTATGGCAGGTAAAAGGCTGAGAGCAGTGATTGCAGAAAGAATTCGTTTTGCTTTCATATTGATATACCTCCTTTTAATTGTTCTTTTTACTATAAGATTTATTGTATTATAAAAAGCGCTTGAATTCTATAATGATTCTTAGCGCTTTAACATGATTCTTATATTTTTTTTCTAAAATCTTTAACCATATACTTTTTTCGGTATGTTCCCGGAGTCATACCTGTAATTTTTTTGAAATGCTTTGTAAAATGACTTTGAGAACAAAATCCAAAATATGAACTTATTCTTTGTATTGAATATTGTGAAAATTTCAGCATATTACAGCACATTTTTATTTTCTCATTCATTATATATTGAGTTATAGTCACTTTTTCCGTTTTATGAAAAAGGTCGGAAAGATAATCGGGATTTATACATAACCATTGTGCAATTTCAGCTACTGTAATTTTTCCGTGTATATTGCGAAATATATAATCTTTAGTTTTTGAGATTATCGGATTAAAGGTAGCGGAGGTTTGGGAGCTAAGCACCATGGTGGTAAGCGTAAGCTGCGTATTGTGTATTGTGTCTACAACCTCTTGACAGGTCTTTAAATTGTGTTCTATATTAAGAATCACGGCGTCTACCAGGGAGAATACCGTTTCCGGATTCAGTCCGCCTTGTATGGCGCTTCTTGAGGAAAGAGTTATAACACCGATGGCGATATTTTTGATATTTCTAAGAGGATCGAGCGCAAGTGTTCCGATAGCCCCGTCATATTTTTCCTCCCAGCATTTTTTCAGCGCGTCAATATCTCCGCGTCTTATGCTGTCTTGTTCGCGAAGCTCCTGATCGTATGGATTATGCCATCCTATATTCTCAGCGGACTCATTCAGTATTTTAATTATTTTATCGTTTTCACTCATTCATCAATTAATTTTTCTGACCATTCGGAGTCTTTAAACCCGATAAGTGTAATTTTGCCGTCGGTTAAAATAGGACGTTTTATAAGCATTCCATCGGTTGAAAGCAGGTGCAGCATGTCTTCATCCGTCATATCTGCAAGCTTGTCCTTGAGACCCATCTGACGATAGATAATACCGCTTGTATTAAAAAGTTTCTTTATCGGCTGGGCGCTGGTTTTTAAAATTATGCTCAGTTCATCATATGAAGGCACGTTTTCTTTTATATTGCGCTCTGTGTATTCTATATTGTGCTCATCAAGCCATTTACGGGCTTTTTTGCATGTAGAGCATTTGGGATAGCATATAAATTCAAACATAAGTATCTCCTTATCCATTGCTTTTTAATAAAAGTATACACTAATAATATATGTCTGTCAAGATATATTTTTATGTGTGGACATGGGTATTTATCAATTCCATATATGTATATGACGGTAAGCTGCTTATCATCTGTTTTTCAACCATTCAGTTAGTCCGGCTATCTGATTTGTCTGTATACATTATATAAATTCTATGATATAATAGACAAGCGAGGTGATGATAATGAAGATCAATATTGGTTCAAATATAAAGGAATTGCGCAAGCGAAATAATATTACACAGGAGCGTCTTGCAGAATATATCGGCGTCACGTATCAAACCGTTTCAAAATGGGAAAACGGAACTTCACTGCCAAGTATTTCTTTGCTTCCGTCTATTGCGAATATTTTTAATATAAAAATATATTTTTCTTGGCCTATAATGCCGGAAAGATGATAACGTATCTTGCAAGCGACAGCCGCGGTATCGGAAAGCAATTGTCATATGAAGATAAAATACGTATGTATAAAGCCGCAAATACAATATATGCGACCATTGCCGACGATGGCAACTATCTTGTTTTGAACGGAAAATTTTATTGGCATTATCGGTGGATAGCAAAGAATTACTGTCTTATCGGTGATACCGATAATGCAATGAAGAATCTTCTTCTTGCGGAAAAAGCCGCCGTAGAGATAGATAATTTTATCAAAAAGGAACAAGAACAACAATACACATCATTGCTCCTAAACAAGCTAAAAGCTGATCCGCAAGGCGTGTTAAAACATTGGCAGGGTTCGCACTGCTATAAGCTGTATACGCAGCTTCAAGACGAGTGCTTTAATACGATGCGTGATATGCTGGAGTTTAAAGAATTGGAGCAGCGATTAGCAGAGGAGGGATAATATGAAACATGTAAAAGTAATTGAATTTCAAAAGGAACTTATAGACGCTGTATTTGACATACAGCAAAAAGCGTACAAATCGCTGTTCGATAAATATCATGATACAAATACAAGTCCATATCTTGAAAGTAAAAAAGATGTTCTGGAAAAATACACTCGACCGGGAACATATGGATATGTTTTTCTCGAAGAAGGGATACCTGTCGGAGCTGTCAGAATAATTGTAAGAGGTGATATTTGTAAAGTATCAGCTTTAGCAGTTTTGCCAGAATACCAAAACAGAGGTATCGCACAAGCCGCTTTAAAAGAAATAGAAAGCATACACAGCGGCTGCAAATGTTGGATTTTAGATACTATCTTTCAGGAGAAGGGCAATTGTCATTTGTATGAAAAGTTGGGATACATTAGAATCGGAGAACCGCAGGCTGTTAATGATGATTTAACTTTGATAAATTACAAAAAAGCAATCGCTGCGACTGATTTGTAAAAATATTTATTAAGATTGTTTTATGATAAATTCGTTATATAACGCTGCAAAGAAAGGAAGAACGTCCAATGCCATCACTAAAAACTATAGATAACGGAAAAACATTTGATTGGGGTAAGGCTTCAAGTGATTATGCGAAGTACAGAGATATTTACCCCGATGAATTTTACAAAAGAATAATTGATTTGGGCTTATGTACCAAAGGTCAGAAAGTTCTTGATTTAGGAACGGGTACAGGTGTCCTGCCGAGAAATATGTATAAATACGGTGCGGATTTTACAGGGGCGGATATATCCGAAAATCAAATTGCTCAAGCGCGCCGCCTTTCGGAGGAGAGCGGCATGGATATAAAATATATAGTCGCTTCCGCAGAAACGATCGATTTTCCAGACGATACCTTTGATGTTGTGACGGCCTGTCAGTGCTTTATGTATTTCAACAAAGAGATTGTATTACCTAAAATACATAAAGTATTAAAACCGAACGGGCATTTTTGTATTTTATTTATGTCATGGCTTCCTTTTGAGAGTGAAATCGCATTGAAAAGCGAGGAGTTTATATTGAAATATAATCCGGACTGGAACGGGGCTAATTACAGACCAGACAGAGAAAGGGCAAACCGTATTCGTACTCCGGATTGGTGCGGCGGTATGTTTACGGCAAAAGTCCGGATGGGATATGACATCAATTTAACATTCACGCGTGAAAGCTGGAACGGAAGAATGAAAGCCTGCCGAGGTATTGGTGCTTCATCTCTGAGCGCGAAAGAAATAGAAGCATGGGAAAAGGAGCATACGGCATATCTTGAAACCGTGCCGGAAAGCTTTGAGATTCCGCATTATGTCACGGTATTAAATTTAAAGAAGGTATGAGAGAGAAGAGGCTGATAAATATGATTTTCAGAGAATTTGACCGTGATGATATTTGTGGAATATGTGAGCTGATAAATTGTGAATTGGGCTATAGTGTTTCGGTGGATGATTTAGCATTAAGAATTAAACAAATGCGGGATGACAAGCATTATTGCATATTTGTAGCAGAAAATAATAATGAAGTCATTGCATTTATAGGAATGCACATAGGTCTTGCATTTGAATATTCAGGGAAAATAGCGCGTATTATTGCATTGGCTGTAAAAAAGGAATACCAACGGAAGGGGATTGGCGCAAAATTATTGCAAACAGCAGAGTCCTATCTCAAAGAAAATTATGTAGAGCTGATTGCAGTAAACAGCGGTCTGCACAGAATTGAAGCGCACCGTTTTTATGAGAAACAAGGGTTTTATAAAAAGGGGTACAGATTTGCCAAAGCAGTATTAAAAAAATGGGGAATTAAAATGATTTACTATACGTACAATGTTCTTGATGAATTAAAAACATTGTACGTAATAAAACAGTAGCGGTCATTGGAAGTTGTCAAGGCAAATGCGGAAGCCTTAATCAATGCTGTATTTGTGCCGGTTCTTTAACATCGGTTATCCGAAGCTGGGTGATATTGATAAGCGTTTCCTGTTTTGTATTACATAGCGTGATCTCGTTCTTCGCTTGATACATTCATTATCAAAACACTTTGCAAACGTGATTGGTATATTTAATGAATCTCATCATGTCATCAAATGAAATTGCCAGTGTTTTGTGTTGATATTCGGATGGAATAGGAGTTTCTTTCCCTGCAAATCTGCGTCTTCAAAAATAATCTATTTGCATCGCATGGCGCACATCGCGTAATGTACCGGCTGCAACCGCTCTTGCTGCTGTTGTACCGGATCTTAATATATCATATACATCAGACAAATGCTGTTCCCACATTTTTCTTTTATCTCGGATAGGCGCAAGCTCTGCCTGCATGACATTATTAAGGAATTTCTTGACGGTAACATCACCGAGACCACCTCTGCGGTAATGCTCCTTAAGCTCCTCAAGGCAGCTGTATTCGGGTAGAAATTCGGCGAAATGCTCCTGCGAGGAAAATGCGTCAAGGTAAATGAACACAGGGTTGCCCTCAGTGTGTCCATGATCCTCCTTACGCAGATGAGTAGGGTCAGTAAACATGGACATAACTTTTTTCTTGATCTCCTCCGGCTCATCAGAGAGATAGATGCAGTTTCCCAAGGATTTGCTCATTTTTGCTTTACCGTCTATTCCCGGCAGCCGCAGGCAAGCCTTGTTTGACGGCAGGATAATCTCCGGTTCCACCAAGGTTTTTCCGTAAACATCATTGAATTTGCGCACGATCTCCCGTCACTGCTCAAGCATTGGCTCCTGATCCTCTCCCGCAGGAACGGCGGTCGCCCGGAATGCGGTAATATCCGCTGCCTGGCTTATAGGATAGCACAAGAACCCTACGGGAATACTTGCCTCAAAGTTTCTCTGCTTGATCTCCGCCTTTACAGTGGGATTTCGCTGTACTCTGGAGACAGTCACAAGGTTCATATAGTAAAACGTCAATTCAGTCAACTCAGGTATCATAGACTGGATAAAGATCGTGGACCTGTCGGGATCAAGCCCGCAGGCAAGATAGTCCAAGGCTACCTGTATAATGTTCTGTCTCACTTTCTCAGGCTGTTCGGCATTGTCCGTCAACGCCTGAGCATCGGCGATCATAATGTATATCTCATCATATTTTCCATCGTTTTGCAATTTTACACGTTCCTTTAATGAACCTACATAATGTCCTACATGCAGACGCCCCGTAGGCCTATCTCCGGTCAGAATTATTTTCTTCATTCTCTTGCTCCTTTAAAAAATATCTTTTAGAATTTCATCCCATTCTCCGTCCAAAGCTACGTTGGGAGAGATCATCAGCGAGATCGCTCCGTGCATCAGAGACCAGTAACGAACCAAACGCCTGAGACCTTCCTTATAAGTCATTTTGCGTCTTTCAGTTATGGCGCGGCATACGCTGCGAAATACTTCAAACGGCGGATAGTTCCCCTTGGTATATTCCATAGTAAAATTGATTTTTACAGATGTGTTTCTGTAAAGAAAACTGAAATAGGTAGGATGCTCCCTATAAAATTGTATATATGCGTATCCTAATTTGTTCACAGTTTCAGGGTCTGTATTGTCAAGACCTTCTATAGAACGTTTTAAGTTCTCTGTAAGAGTCTCTGTTACATGCTCACGGCAGCATTCAATAAGTCTTTCCTTACTTTCAAAATGCCGGTAGACCGCATTATGACTCACACCGCATTGCGCGGATATACGTCTTAACGATAGTCCGTCAAAGCCCTTTTCTGAAATAATACGGATAGCATTTTCAATCAGTTCATTTTTCAAATTCCCGTGATGGTAAGTATCATTCATACTGTGTTCACCTCCTCTTTGATATTGTATCACATAATGTTGTCACTGTCAACATTTTTGATATATAGCTGTTTTTTGTAAAACCTTAATAGAAAATGTATAATGTTCAGATAATAAAGGAAATTATGTCACGAAAGTTGAACATTAGGTCATATTTTTCAGGGTAATTGAATAATTATATTATTTTCAAAATTCTGCTCATGCAAACCCCTGTTTTTATGCGAAATCAGTGTTTGTTATTTTTCTACTATACAGTTCTGTATGGACTGACAACAAAAAACAAGTGTTCATACCGTATATTACGGCGATGAAGGTCTATTAATTTACAAAAATAAAAGCAGAAAGGCTATAAACATATGCAGCTACAGTACTATTTTAAAAAATCAAATATGTAGTTTAATCCGTTTGGTTCAGTCTTAATGTCATATCCAAGCAAATATGTTGAGGCTGTGTCCAAAACCTTTGCAAGCTCGTTTATCATGCTGAGAGATTTTAGCAAGAAAAACCTTGTGGTATTCAAAACACAAAAAATGTTAAAATTCCTTTTAGGAATTTTGAAAAAAATTTCTTGATATTTATTATGACTTGGTAGGATTCCTGTCATTATCTTTATTTCAAGAGGAAAAGCGGTATGAAATAGCATGAGGCTATTCCATACTGAAAGACATTATTATTTTATTAAGAGCGCCCATAAGGCTATCTTTTTATATGTAGCTCTATTTAATGTATGACTATAAATATTAGTTGTAAACAACTGTACTTTAAAGTATTTAAGAAATAAATAAAAATTATTAATTTTGTTTGAAATTTGTTAGAAACGTGTTAGAAATGATGCTGATTTTACCGTGTTATAAAAGTTAAATTTCAAAAGAAAAAGGAGCTGTGACAAAATGATTTTTTAAATCATTTTGTTCACGGCTCTTTTTC
>CAJMRL010000041.1 GCA_905215805.1 uncultured bacterium
TGCAATCGTCCTCATTTTTCTTGTTATTTGGCTGCTATTTTGTCACAGCCCCTTTCTCTTTATCGGGGATAAACTCGTCCTGCGGAGTAAATTCGCCGATTTCGTAGATTGAAATATACTGATTGCCTTTGTTTTTCTTATCCAATCTTATCCTGTCCTTTCACGTAAAAACTAAAATTTATAGAGGAGCAAGCACAGCGAATGAGTACCCATTCGCGAAAAATCAATTTTGCCTCTCTTGCCGTTTTTGAAGAACAGCAAGCAAAGCAAGTGTAGCCACACTCGCATAAAATTGATTTGATTTTGGGATATTCCCAAACCCTTTTTGCTCTCATATATGTAACCGGGAAGACGGTAAAAAACAACGCTGTGGGTGAAAATTTTTGAAAAAGTTTTACCGTCCATTTATTCAATATCCGACTATTAAACATGCTTTTGTTGCATGGTCACTCCCCTTATTTAAGAAGTGCAGAAAATTCTGTTTTGGCAGCCTGTTTTGATAAATCGAAACAACTTTCTCTACTACTATTACGGCCAAACATTTAATTTTGCGAAAAAAATAATTTATTATTTTTGAAAAAGTCATTGACAAATGTAGCTATACCTGTTATACTACTTATAGTAGCTACAAATGTAATTTTATTTCAATTGAAATTTAAAAACTAAGGGGGATTTTACATGCCGAACACAAAGCAAACAATTACCGATGCGGAATACCAGATTATGAAAATTTTGTGGCAGTCAAAAAATAAAATGACTGTGGCAGATGTAGTAAGGGAGCTGGAGGGGACAGAATGGACGCCGTCTACTGTTTCAACTTTTTTGCAAAGGCTTCTGAAAAAAGGCATCGTTTCCTGCGACAAAAAGGGAAAGTCCAATTTATATTATCCATTGCTCAAACAAAGCGAATACGATTTGAGCGAAACAGAAAATTTTTTGTCAAAGATATATAAAGGTTCTGTTAAAAATATGGTTGCGACACTCTATAAAAACAAAAAACTTTCAAATGAGGATATATCCGATTTGAAAAAAATGTTTGATTTGGAGTGATACGATGTACGAACTTTTCAAAACAGTGCTTCTATTAAGCCTGTTTGGTTTTGGAATTACAGCCATACTGTTATGCTTAAAACCTATTACCGCAAAAAAGCTTCCGGCAAAATGGCAGTATTATGTATGGGTAGCGGTACTGCTTTCCATGCTAATACCCGTATATAAATTGATTCCGCAAAGAGAAGCGCAAAAAATTCCATTTATTGCACAAAATCAAATTGTGCAGCAAGAGGCTCAAAATGCGGATAGTGAAGGATCGGAAACGGTCATGATAGAGGATACGCCTATCGAGTACAGAGAAGTAACTCTAACTTCAAAATTTAAAATAGCTCTTTTGGATTTGATTGCGTATATTTGGCTTTTGGGTATCTGCTTGTTTTTGATTACCGTTATCACAAGCTATGTGATATATACCACTCGCAGGAGACATGGCGCGTTAGAGCTTACGGAAAATTCGATACTTGATGAAGTAAGAAAAGAATTAAAGATAAAAAGACGCATCAAAATTAGAATGTCTCCAGACATCCAATCGCCGTTGCTCGTTGGCGTTTTGTTCCCGGTCGTCTACATCCCTTGCATAGAAATCCCAGACACAAATATGCGGATGGTGCTTTTGCATGAGCTGACTCATTACAAACGAAAAGATTTGCTGATAAAATGGCTGTCGTTGTTTGTAAACGCTGTTCACTGGTTTAACCCCCTTGCCTATCTGCTATGTGCCAGCGTTAGTGAAGCCTGCGAAGTGTCCTGCGATATGGAAGTAACAAAAAACATGTCTGAGCAAGAACAAAAACAATACATGAAAACAATTCTTGATTTAGTTGAGGAAAAGGAGGGAAAGTAAATGTTTGAAAACCTGTATACAACAAAAATGAGTGCAAACAAAAAAGCCCTGCAAAGCAGATTTTCTAAAATTCGTTCCAAAAGCGGGCGGTTTTCAAAAATGATGGCATTGGTTATGTCTATAGCAATAGCTGTAACGATGCTTTGTGCAACGGTTGTTATGGCGGCAGTCGGTTCGGACGGCCTTGAATATTGGGACAAAAACGAGATTTATTTTCTTGGCAGTATGGATTTTGACGTTTACGCGGCGGGAGAAAATATCCCATCATGGGTAACGGAGGATGTTGCATCAAGAAACGAAAGCATAAGCGTTTCCATAAAAAATTATCAAATGCGTGAGGCTGTGACCGGGAATGTGGCTTTGCATACTGTATTGGAACTTTCCGGTTCAAAAGGTATAACGAAGCTTTATTCCGTTACGGGAGGAAGAATAAATGGTGCGGCGCAGACAGATGATAACGGGAATTATATAAAGGGCGGTGTTACTTCGAGCTTTCACTATCCGTATGTGAGCAAATATAGGTTTGTGGAAACGACGTCCGACAGCGGTCTTGCCGAATACACAAAACCATTTATAGAGCAAGGCGTGCTTGATGCTGACACAGGTAAGCGAAAATATGTTTGTGTTGAATTTGGAATAGACGATAAAATGAACATACGTGGTATACGCATGACCCTTTGTTTAACAGACGAAAGCAATTCCTTAGACCCTTCAAATGATGAATTTGATGCTCTTGATGCATCCTTGGAAAGCCTTCAAACTGTGGGCGGAAGTGCCGAGGAGTTTTTAAACAGCACTTGGACAATATATTTTACGGAGTTTGAAAAAAATTATAAGAATATAGAAAATGATGCAGTAAATATTTATATTGAAGCGGCTTCGCCTGAAGAGATAGTACTTAACACTGACGTGGATTTGGAAAATGCAAAATATATCGATATAAGCGTTATGGATGAAAACGGCAATACGGTGTCGGCGGGTCGTGAAGATTTTTCGGATAAATATACTCTTGTAAAGGGCTTGAACAGTGACGGCATTTTGAGTAATGCTTTTGAGCGCGGCAAAAGCTACAGAATATGCGTCGGTGTTCTTGACGAAAGCAGAAACCTTATATACCGCTGGCAAGACTATGTGACCATAAAATAAAAGGGGGATGTTAAAATGAAAAAGCTTATATCCTTATTGTTATCTCTATCAATGCTATTTTCTTTAACAGTATTTGCAAATGAGGGCGAAACGGTTGCGGGAAAGATAACGCTTACACAGTTTTTGGGTGCGGGACGTGATGATACAAAAAGCGTCGCGCTGCAATTACCGAACGGAGGCAGTGCTGTTGTTGACAGCGATATATTTTTTAATATTGCCGATGAAATAATACTCACGTCAAGCTTAGACCCAAAAGAAACGGATATGACCGGCGTATATATCTTAGTGGAAATGAACAACGGAACGTTTAAATATGCCTATGTATCCGAGGGCGGAGGCGTCGATAAATACAGCATTGCAATGAGCAGGCTTCCGTATGCGCTTTATACGACAGATGATATTGATTTGGTCAAAGAACTGTATTCGCTTGTACTTAAAGAGACTACAGGCGGATTTGTAAACGCCCCGCACGAATGGGCGATTTCAGAAATCCAAAAGGCCAAAGAGCTTGGTATCGTGACAGTGGACAAAATTTTATACACGGCACCGATAAGAAGAGAAGAATTTTGTGAGATTGCCGCAAATACCCTCGAAAAAGTAGGAAAGGTTTTCAACACAGACAATACTGCTTTAAAACCGATTCTTGATACGGACAGTATTGCGGCATTAAAGTTGTATCAGGCAGGAATTATAAACGGAAAAATCTCTGATGGAGAGGGCATCGTTGTTGCACCGAACGAGCATATTACCAGGGAGGAAGCAGCAGCAATACTTTTCCGTGCGGCGAGATTTATGGGTATTGAAATGCCTGAAACTACTGATGATTTATATTATAATGATGAGAGCGACATTTCTGATTGGGCAAAGCCTGCGGTTTTCACAATGAAAGATATGGGCATAATGCAAGGTGCAGGTTCGGGTAAATTTATGCCGGAAGCAACACTTAGCGGTGAAGAGGCAATTTTGACAATGGTAAGGCTTTATGAATACAACAATCATTAAGGGAAAAGAAAATATGCACCCAAAAACTTCCCTTGCTTGGGCAGTATGGATTGATGAAAACAACAAGGTAATATCCATGAAAAAATACCAAACGCCTGACAGTTGTATTTTGAAAACAGGGAAATGGGATTGCAAGCCCTAAATTCCCTTATTACAAAAGGATATAAGCGGTATTAAAATTTGATATTGAGCGGTAATACCTATGGAGAGCAGCCAGTCGTGGACATATAGAACGTCATTTTTGTGGTTAGTAAGGGGTTTATATTACTGTCGCAGTTTGACTTTCCGATACCCTTGATTCTACTGTTGCTGAAAGGCTCTAAGTGCCCACTTATGTGTGCAGAAAGCAGAAAATTAAAAAGCGGATTTGGCGGGTAGGAATATAAACATATTACTTTGCTGTTTTTGAGCATTGAAAGCCGCATAAAATAAGGGGTTAAATTGCTCTAAATTTCTACATAAGGCGAAAGAAAAGAGATACAGACTTGTTGCCTGTATCTCTCGCCTTTTACACCCTGCTTGCCGGTAAATAGTAATAGTTTTCAATACTTCCTTATTACTGTTCACCTAATGGCAGAGCGGTTTTTAATTTATAATTGTATCAAACACGGTAAATGTAGTTTTCTTTTCTGGGCTTAGCCGGAACTTTTTCTCCGTAGCCGAGGATGCAGTGACCGATCCCTTCATAATCGCCTTCAATGCCCCATTGCTTTAAAAGAGCCTTCCCCTCATCGCTTTCAAATTCTTCTTTTGCTCTGTGGATCCAGCAAGACTGTACACCAACAGCTTCAGCAGCATTCATAAGATTTCCCATAACAAGCGAGCCATCATATAAATATGTGCCTATATTTTTGTCAGCGAGAACAATAATAACTGTTGGTGCGCCGTAAAATGGGTCTATGTCAGCGCCCATAATAGCAGCATTCATTTTTGAAAGCTTGCTGATAGTTTCCTTGTCCTGAATAACTACCATTATCGGCGATTGTCTGCCCATACCTGTAGGAGCATATTCACCCGCTTCCAAAATAGCATTGAGTTGCTCATCACTTATCTGTTTCCCGTCAAATTTTCGACATGAACGACGCGTTTTTAAGTCTTGTAATGTTTCCTTCATAAAAAATCACTCTCCTTTATTTAATATTGATATTGGCTTAAATCATATTCCGTATATACATTCAATAATCCGGAGCCGGGAGTCCCTGCTATCGGACCATATATTAAATTGACTTTATCAGTCCCTGTTTTTTCTAATTCAAGGACAGTATAGCCGGAAGATAGTATTCCAAGAGTGATGTATCCTCCGGATTTGCTTACAGATATGAGATGTATA
Source organism: uncultured bacterium (assembly GCA_905215805.1). Lineage (GTDB taxonomy): Bacteria > Bacillota > Clostridia > UBA1381 > UBA1381 > UMGS1958. The sequence goes on from CAJMRL010000041.1 coordinate 5,376, forward strand.
TTTTGTTTTGAAAAGCTTTTTTATTCTATTTGTAACATTATAACATTATATAAAATTGTTGTCAAGCTGAATATTATGAAAAATAACTAATAAAAACATAATTTTAAAGAATTAGTTTACATTATAATCACATAATCTCATCAAGAAGCTCTTTGGTATCATTTGCAAACGTAGTCGCTCCTGCCTTGACAAGTGTTTGGATATCACGGAAACCCCAGGTTACAGCAATGCAATCCATATTACAATTTGACGCCGTTTCAACATCAACCTCACTGTCACCTATATATACAGAATCATTCTCGCTGCATCCGAGAAGCTTAAGCGCCTCTATGACTGTATCGGGAGCAGGTTTTTTTCTTATATTGTCTGTTTCCCCTATCGCAACCGGTATAAGGCTGCCAAAATATTCCTCATTAAGTGCTTTTACAGCACTGTCAAGCTTATTCGAAACTATAGCAGTTTTTATATTGTTATTTTTAAGTATTTTTAAAACGTCAATAATTCCGTCATATGGTTTAGTCGTATCTTTACAATGAATACTGTAATGATTTTTAAAATCGTTAAATACTTTATCAAACAGCGGATTTTTTGCGCCATCGGGAACAGCTCTTTCTATAAGCAACCTAACTCCATTACCAACAAAGCATCGCACCTCATCCAAACTACGTTTAGGCATATTATTAATAGTCAAAGCATAATTTGTAGAATTATGCAAATCTTTTATTGTATCAAGCAAAGTTCCATCAAGATCAAAAATTGCAGCTTTATACTTCATGTTTCATCATCTCCCATACAATTATAGCATACTTTTTATCTTTTCGCAAGGCTTATCCAAATTTGAATATCAGACTATAAATTCAAATTTACCTGATGAAATATAAACAAATGTGGCTGCAATAAAACTAAATTTTTACTGCAGCCACACGTAACATATTACTTATAAAAATTATAATGCCTTTGTTTCAACTTCTTTGGTAATAATATCAATGAATTCGTCAATGCTCATGCTGCCCATATCACCTTTTTTGCGGGAACGTACAGAAATCGTATTATTTTCAATATCTTTATCTCCAACTACAATCATATAAGGTACTTTTTCAAGCTGGGCTTCGCGGAGCTTGTAGCCAAGCTTCTCACTTCTGTCATCAATTTCAACACGTATTATACCATGATCTTCAAGTGCTTTCTTCACATCATAAACATAGTCAAGATGCCTGTCAGCAATCGGCAGGAATTTTACCTGCACCGGTGCAAGCCATACCGGAAATGCGCCTGCATATTTCTCTATTAGAAGAGCAAGTGTTCTCTCATAGCATCCAATAGATGTTCTATGAATGATATACGGATTCTTTTTCTTTCCATCCTTATCAACATATTCCATACCAAATTTTTCTGCAAGCATCTGGTCAATCTGAATCGTAATAAGTGTATCCTCCTTGCCATGAACATTCTTTATTTGAATATCAAGCTTAGGTCCATAGAAAGCAGCTTCGCCAATACCCACTTCATATGGAATATTGAGATGATTGAGTATTCTTTCCATTGCGCTCTGAGCTTCGTTCCATTGATCTTCTGTTCCGATATATTTCTCTCTGTTATCAGGATCCCATTGTGAAAATCTATAAGAAACATCCTCATAAAGACCTAAGGTATTAAGAGTATAATTTACCAGTTCAAGGCATCCTTTAAATTCATTTTCAAGCTGTTCCGGTGTACACATAAGATGTCCCTCAGAAATAGTAAATTGGCGCACTCTGATAAGTCCGTGCATTTCACCCGAAGCTTCGTTCCTAAACAATGTGGAAGTTTCACTTAAACGCATCGGCAAATCTCTGTATGAACGCCCCCTGTTAAGATATGCTTGATATTGGAACGGACAAGTCATTGGACGCAGAGCGAAAACTTCTTTATCCTTTTCCTCATCACCGAGAACAAACATACCGTCCTTATAATGATCCCAATGTCCGGAGAGTTTGTAGAGGTCGCTCTTTGCCATAAGAGGTGTTTTTGTAAGCTGCCATCCTCTTTTTTGCTCCTCATCTTCAATCCAGCGCTGTAAAAGCTGTATAATTCTTGCGCCTTTAGGAAGAAGTATCGGAAGACCCTGACCAATAAGATCTGAAGTCGTAAACAGCTCAAGCTCTCGTCCAAGTTTATTATGATCACGTTTTTTTGCTTCCTCAAGCTGTTCAAGATGTTTCTGAAGATCCTCTTTGTTAAAGAATGCTGTACCATAAATTCTTGTAAGCATTGGCTTATGCTCATCACCTCTCCAGTATGCACCAGTAGCTGATAAAAGCTTATAAGCCTTTATTTTGGAGGTATATTTTACATGCGGACCCGCACATAAGTCTACAAATTCTCCTTGCTTATAAAATGAAATAACTGCATCTTCCGGAAGCTCATTTATAAGCTCTATTTTATAAGGCTCATCCTTCATAAGTTCAAGAGCTTCTTTTCTTGGAAGTTCAAATCTTTCAATTTTTAGATTTTCTTTAGCAATTTTTTTCATTTCAGCTTCAATTGCATCAAGATCCTCTCTCGTAAAAGGCTTTTTTGTGTCAAAGTCGTAATAAAAACCTGTGTCTATAGCAGGGCCAATCGCCAATTTAACATCCGGGAAAAGCCTTTTTACAGCCTGTGCCATAACATGCGAAGCACTGTGACGCAAAGTTTGTAATTCATTTAGTTCTTCTGCCATTTTAATCATTCCTTTCTAAAAATAAAAACTCCCGAACACACTCATATATGCGTGTGTTCGGGAGTGCATAATATACACGGTTCCATCCCGATTACAGCCTTAATTCAGCTGTCCCTCAATTATCTTCTTACGCGGACTCACGGCAATGCTTACTGATATTTCTGCATTGCAGCTCGGAAGTGGTATTCACATATTACCCCCGCAGAAATACTTACAGCCACGATATTTCCTCTCTTTGCGGTTATATAATACGTTACTGTCTTCGTCTTAGCTATTGATTAGATTATATCATAAGGAAATCTTTTTGTCAAGTTTTTTCTTCTTGCATAGCAAATCTTATAAATTGCAATATAAAATGTCCACAAAAATCCCGGCAAAATTACCATCATACCAATTAACGCATGATGATAATACTGATGCGGAAGCTACAATGTCCGTCCTTGCTGTTTCGAGAGAGGAAAACACTGTTTAGCAGGATCTCATCCGATATATCCGAACATCTTAAAAAAAACATCTCAATTTCAAATTATTTGCAAAAAACTGTGGGAAACCTTTTAACAATAAAAGCCACTGCGTAGGCTCTAATTTACATCGGCAAGGCTGTGTTTATAATACCACTCTATTCACTTTAAGCATAAGTTGATATAATATATAAGTATTGGACATTTTAGCGACCTTGCTGTATAATGAGCATATAAAACAATAAAAAATATCCTGAAGGCTACGCGCCTCATTACTGCGCGGGCAGCGCTGCGATCATGTTTTCAAGATGATTTAGGATAGTGTAAAAAAATAAATATCGGTACAGATTAAAGGGGAATGCAAAATGAATAACAAAGAATTTATTGCTCACATTAACAGCGGAAAGGAGATTATCGGCGGCTCAGCGATTCATAATCATATGATAAATCTATCTTATGAGGCAATGAAAATAACTGCCGAGATAAATAACAAATATAATGAGCCGATAAAACTCCGTGAACTGTTTTCTGAACTTATAGGAACGCCTGTCGATGAGAATTTTGTGCTGTTTCCTCCATTCACTACAGATTGCGGCAAAAATATACATTTAGGAAAAGGCATATTTATTAATTCCGGATGCCGTTTTCAAGATCAGGGCGGGATCACAATAGGCGATCAATCTCTGATAGGTCATAATGTGGTGATTGCAACACTGAACCACAACATACATCCGGAAAAACGCGCTAATCTGATTCCCGCACCTGTAAAGATAGGAAGCAGAGTGTGGATAGGTTCAAATTCAACAATCTTGCCCGGAATAACGATCGGAGATAATGCGATTATAGGAGCCGGCTCGATCGTTACCAAGGATGTTCCGAAAAATACTATCGTTGCCGGAAATCCGGCAAGAGTCATGCGGATGATAGACGTTAATGAAAAATAAAGATTTTTGTATAATCTTATAATTGATCTATAGCCTTTGCGTATACAAATATGATTCCGCAAAGGCTATTTTGCTGTTATTTGCATCTTAATAAAAAATAATTTTAGCCTTATGTTTTTCATTAAATATACTATATATTTTATCTTATATAAATTCATATAAATACTACAAGACTTTTCTTTAAATTATATAAAACGACTAAAATAATTGTAAAATTATAAAATTTACTATTGAATTTTATTAATTTTTAGATTATAATATAAGGGAAAGTTCAAATATAGTAATGAGCGAAATAACCCTATTCGCTGATGCTATAAAGGTAAAAATTAAGA
>CAJMRL010000042.1 GCA_905215805.1 uncultured bacterium
GAGAAAAAGAGCCGTGAACAAAATGATTTAAAAAATCATTTTGTCACAGCCCCTTAGAGATTCTGATATATTGCACAATCACATTATTACAAAAACACGTGACATTGCAATGCAACGGTTTAAAGCTATAAAACCTGGCGAGAATTTTCATTCCTTGAATGTTGCTTTAAAAGAAAATACATATACAGATACAAGCCGTACTCAAAATACTATATACCAGAGGCTTCGCTATAACGCTCCTTCAGGTACAGTTGTAAATGTAAGAAAATCAATGTGGATTCATCCTGTGAAAGACCGTGCAGTAAGTATTCGAGAAGCGGCAAGACTTCAAACCTTTCCTGACAGTTTTATATTTGTTGGGACAAAGGATTCTCAATACCAGCAAGTTGGAAATGCAGTTCCGCCTATGCTTGCAGAAGCAATTGCAAATCAATTGGTTAAATTATTGGATGGTGATAATAATGGCTGACAATCACACAAAAGAAGATCGTAGCATGAATATGTCTCATATAAGAAGCAAAGATACAACCCCGGAAACTATTGTTAGAAGATTTTTGCATAAAAAGGGATTAAGATTCAGAAAAAATGATAATAGATATCCGGGTAAGCCTGATTGTGTTTGTCAAGTAAAAATTGATGCAAATGGTCCCCAAAAATGTTAGCACCCTTGCATGCCTATTTAATTGTATTAATGCCAGTCTTTGGCTGGCGTGTTGGCACTGCACAGACCCCGATGCATCAATTTTGGGGACCCATTCGTAGTTTTGCCGCTTAGCTCCGCAAGACCAAGTGCATCACTTTTCAGGACCGGCACAGCGGTATCGTGTGACTTTATCCGGGGACAGATGCGTCAGTTTTGGGGACCCGATCTTTAAACAGGGCGAGTATCATCCGGGGACAAGTGCGTCATTTTTGGGGACCAAAACTCTGTTTGGCACCTTAGCGGAGCATCTTTCTGATCTGCTCTACGATGTCCTGTTCTGTCCATTCATGCTTTGTGCACGGCTCTGTTCCAAAGTTATCGAGTATTGCTGAGTACTGCTCTTCAGATACATCTCTTACCCACATATCTGTCAGCAGCTTATTGAGGCTTTCCTTAGTCAGTATCATTTCGCATCGCCTCCTCTCGTGTCCTGCTGTCTCATCATGGACTGCTTGAGACGATAGCTCTCGCCAGAGAATATGACAATGTGTGAATGATGCACCAGTCTGTCTATCAGCGCTGCCGTTAGTCTGTTATCCCCGAAAACGCTGTTCCACTGCGAAAACTCAAGGTTTGAGGTAATGATAAGACTGCGGCGTTCATAGCTGTCCGATATAACCTGGAACAGCAGTTCTGCCGCATCCTTGTGCAGTGGTACAAACCCGATCTCATCGATAACTATGAGCTCCACTTTCTTGAGTCCGGAAAGAAACGTGTTCAATGTACCCTTGTTGTTCTTCTCAAGCAGCAGGTTCGCCAATGATGCGGCTGTGAAGAAACGTGTACGATGCCCTTCCTGACAGGCTTTCATAGCTATTGCCGTGGCAAGATGTGTTTTGCCCGTGCCTACCGAACCCATGTATATGAGGTTCTCCTTCTTTTGCAGGAACGACAACTCCGTCATATACTCACGGGTAAGTCCGGTAGGCAGCTCTATGTCACGTGTCCACACGTAATCATCAAGAGTCTTGACAACATTGAAGCCCGCTGTCTTTACCATACGATTGATACGGTTCGCTTCACGCTCCCGAAGCTCCAGCTGAAGAAGCTCTGTTATGTACTGCTCTGTATTCTTGAACTCTACAGTGCGCCATTCCTTAGCCAAACCACCGAGCTTCAACGATTTCATATACTGCTCTATTGTATCAGGCATTATGGACACCTCCCATCAGCGTATCATACGCGGCCAGATCAGGATCATAATGCAGCTCCGGCACATTGGCAACCTCGATGGGCAACGGTCGGTTTTCCCGCTTGGCTATCATGTAATAGCATTGACGCAGGCTGTCTGTATCCGTTCTTCCGTTTTCTCTGGCTAAGGCAAGCGCTTCATCGCACATCTTAGCATTGCCGTCGGACACTATCTCTTTTAAGAGCAACAGCGCATTTTTACGTTCTCTGCTGCCGATATTGGACAGATGCGCTTGCCATAGCTTGGGGAGCTGGTTGAAAAAGCGCGCATCGGCAGCAGCACCCGGTTTCTTGCAAAGAGCGCCGATGTATTTTGTCCAGTCGAGGATCTCTTTGTTATGCTCATAGCAGCGCGGATATCGGGCTTCAAGGCTATGGTTGTAATAGAACTCAATACTGTCATAGAATATCTTCGCTTGAACAAGACAGCCGCTGAGAGATGGTCTGAGACCATAGCTGTTTGTGTCGATACAGACAAAGCCGTATTTATTGGGCTTCACCGTTTCATACCTGAACACCGAATACGGGTTCTCAGGCAATACGAGCAAAGAGTCCTTTTCCTGCTCCCACAGCTCTTGTATTTGGACCTTGTGCTTGTAATGAATGCGTTCAGCATCCTTTTCGCACCAGGACCATAAATACTCGTTAAATTCGTCATATGAGCTTATGGTAGGTATCGGAACAAGCGCGTTTCGTCTGCTGTAGCCGACCTTGTTCTCAACATTGCCCTTTTCATTACCGGAAGCAGGGCTGCAAAACTCAGCTTTAAAGCGGTAATGCAGCATGAAACGTGAAAATCCGTCTGTTAATACGCGCTTGCCATCGTCGAGCACCTTAACGACGGCAGCAGACAGATTATCAAACCGTATGACCTGGGGAGCGCCTCCAATATGCTCAAAAATACGCTGTAAGCCTGCAAGAAAGCATTCCTGATTCTGAGCGGGAAGCGCTTGTATGTAGCCCTTATTGGAGTACGGGAATGTGACCGTTAGGGCATATGCCTTACGTGAGTTTCCTTCCGGAGTATAGAAAGTAAACTCCCCAAAATCGGCTTGAGCATGAGTCTTAGGCTGCATTAGCGGAATAAATCCGGCAGAGGCTTGATCATCGATGAACCTCTTTTTGCGGACATACTTTTTAACGCTTGAATAACTGCCGGTGAAGCCTTTTTCGTCACAGAGCCGTTTAAAGATGCGTGAGATCGTATGACGCTGTTTGCGAGGGACACGGCGGTCATTATCGAGCCATTCGTCAATGATAGGGATAAAGGGACCGAGTGTGGGATAATTCTGCGGATCAATGTTGGGCAGATTATCCGGGGACCAATTATCCTGATAGGCATACTTTTTCACAGTGTTAAAGCTGTGAGAAGTGATGCGAGAGATTTCGCGAAGGCTTTTATCTTCGGTTTCGTATAGATGCTTGATATATTGTATCTGAGCCATTTTTAACACCTTTCTGTTATCCTCCTTAGTTTTGTGCTCAAACTAAGGGTAACTCATATTTAAGGCATTTACAAGAGGCTCAGCTCACTTTTTGCTGCATCAATTTTCGGGACCATTTGCGTTAATTTCATTATACCATAAACACCTGATATTGTACTTCCAAAATATAAATCAATAGTTTATGTGAATGGCTGTTTCTGGCATATGCATGGTTGTAAAAAATTTGTTTGGCTAAAATCCAATACAGAATATTGGCATAATAAATTATTAAAAAATAAGGAGCGCGACATTTTGCATTATAAGCAACTTGTTAAAGAAGGCTGGAATGTAATTGTTATTTGGGAATGTGAAATAAATGTTGAAAGACTCGAACAATTAGTACATGAAATTAGAGGTGAAAAATAATGGCATTGATATCTAATGATAACTTAAAGAAAATTGACAAGGAAAGAAATCACATACATGGCAAGGTGAAAGCGACTTATACTGTGTTTGAAAATAATGGAAACATCTATTTTCAGATCGATACATACGGAAGCCCAAGTCGAGAAATAAAAGATAAGATTAGCCAATCATTACAGTTCGACGAGAAATCAGCAAAAGCCATTGTTGAAATATTAAGAAGAACATATAATTTTTAATTTGTAATCCATATGTGGCGGTATTTTAAGAATATAAAAAAATAATATATGCGACAGAATATGTTTAGACAGTTGTATTATAATATAAATTGGGGTGTATATTTATAGCAAATAACATCAAATATTACTGATGAGCGTTTCCAGTGGCGGTAGTGGTATGAGTTCATGCTCTATCTTGGTCGTGAGATATGCTCTGTGGCAACTCGGTTATATGGAAAATCTTTGTTTTGTTCACTTGTATGCATATAAGTTTTTTCGCTATTTGGACAAAATGAAAACGCCCCTTTAAGGACGTTTTACAGAATCATTATTGCCGCTGGGAACAATGGTTAAAGTATATCCCAAAGGCTTCAAGATCTTCATCAGTGTATTTACCTGCGGCGAATGAACAGCCTTTTCAAGGCGAGCTATTACGGGCTGTTTTACTCCGCATAGTTTTGATAATTCTTCCTGTGTTAGCCCTTTTTTTTCACGTGCTTCTATCACTTTACCAATAAGTTCGACTGTAAAGTCTATTTCGGATTGTTCTTCGGGCGATAAGTCCAATGTTTGTTTATAATCCTTCCACGAAGTAGCCATATCAATCACCATACCTCTCTATATAACTTTCCAAGTTTCGTTTTGCTTGCTCTATCTCTTTCTTAGGTGTTTTTTGTGATTTCTTTATAAAATGATGTAGCAGAATAAATTTATTATCTTTAAAATATGCGTATAATATTCGGTTTGCTAACGGGCGAAGCTCCCATATCTCACCATCGAGATGTTTTGTTACAGGTGCACCTATACGAGTGCCATATGCCCCCAAGGCATCAAGATATGCGACTATTTTGCGCAGATTTATACGAGCATCCTTATCCGTCAGCGATTTTTCTCTTAGTTGGTCGATATATTCTTTGACAGGCTCGTGCCCACGCTCATCATCATAGAAAATAATATCAAACATTACACCGTTCCTCCATATTAAAATTATAGCATATTTGCTATAATAAATCAATAGCCAAATTAACAAATTTTTATCGTCGCGCATGATGAGTATTAATGACAGCAGAGTATACCGCTGTCATTTTATCCGCACCAGCACCCTACAGCATCCATCGACACACATGAGTTAGCCTTTGTACAAATGAGCTTCCCGAACAAAACATTTACTCCGATGCAAAAATCAAAATTTTCCATGACAAAAGTCCTCCTTAATTTAAATATATTTGTACTGTATAATAATATTATTATATTAGTATCATCCTGTTATCGGACTATTTGGGTGCAGCTGCGAAATGCAGCTGTAAGATCCACGCTTATTTGTCCGGCAGCATAGCGGCCCTGAAAGCTTCTCTGTAGATACGAATACCTTCAAGCAAAGAATTTCTCTGCTCCTCAGTCAATTTCTCCATAGCCTGCAGTTCGGCTTTTTGTATCTGAGGTATTACCTGCATAGCAAATTTTCTCCCGGCGTCTGTCAGATGAATCGTTTTAGTGCGTCTGTCCTCAGGCAGTTCCTGTAAAGTGACCCAATGTTTTTTATAGAATCCTGTAATGACCGTATTTACAGTTTGGCGCGGCAGAAAAGTCTTTTCACAGATCATTTTCTGTGTGCACCCTTCCGTGGTGCTGATCATGCTTAGGATATACAGGCTCGTGTATGGAACATCGATGCTTCTGGCGTAATCCTCGTAGATCATATTAAGCTCCTGCCATGCATCACAGAACCGGCGCACCTGTTCTTCAATATCAGATTTCACAGCAATCACTCCTTTCGCAATATTGTCTGTTTACAGGACTATTGTATCACTTATTTTCACGCTTGTCAATAGAAAGAAAGACTAAATAAAATTAACATTTTGTGAATTTCACTGATAGGCTATGGACAAACGATCCAACTTTATTGTTTCATAAAAAAGACATTGAGGGTCAGTCAATGCTCTTTTTGAACAATGTTTACTGCACGTAACTATGAGAAAATCCCATACAGCCATAGCCGATCTCTGACACCTCTATATCACGTAACTTTCTTGTTTTCATTCTGTTTCAATCTCCTGCCATTTCATTGCCGCTTCTGTCATATCGGGTGATTCCGGGTTACCGATCATGGGCACTGCCGTATCCATTTTTGACAGCATATCCATTTCAGCGGCGTCAAGTTCAAAATCGAACAGCTCGAAGTTTTCGCGTATGCGCTCTTCATGACGTGATTTCGGAATAACGGCTGCACTGAGCTGAATGAGATACCGAAGAGCGGTCTGTGCTGGCGTCTTGCCATGTGCTTTTGCGACCGCCGCCAATGAGGGATCCTCAAACATCTCGTTCTTGTGTCCCTGTCCGAGAGGCGCATATGCCATATGACTCACGTCATATTTCTCCAGCCACTTATGCTCCGAGCGGCGCTGGCACAGCAAATGTGTTTCTATCTGGTTTACCGCGGGAATGACCTCGTTGAACTCTATCAAGTCTATCAATCGATCGGGCTCAAAGTTTGAAACGCCTATTGCGCGTATCTTTCCCTCGTGATACAGCTTTTCAAGCTCGCGCCATGCGGCATAGTAATTCCCAAACGGCCAGTGCAGAAGCACAAGGTCAAGATAGTCCGTTTTCAGCTTATCAAGCGACGCTTCGACCGTTGCACGGGAGTTTTCATAAGAGCGGAAGTTTACTTTTGTGACGATAAACAATTCCTCGCGCGGAATACCGCTTTCAGCGACAGCGTTCCCGACTGCTTCCTCATTTCCGTACGCCTCTGCTGTATCTATCATGCGGTAGCCGCTGCGGAGCGCCGTTAAAACGCTTTTCTCGCATTCATCTCCGTTAAGCAGAAATGTACCGAAACCGAGCATCGGCATTTTCACACCGTTGTTTAATGTAAAATACTTCATAATAAAATTCCTCCTAAATAAATAAACGTATTGCAAGAATGATTTTTCTGTGTTACAATGATTATATCATCTTCGAGTAACACGAAGTCAATACCTTTTTTAAATTTTCGGAGGTTTTTTTATGCGCTACACTATCAAACAATTTGCCGAGCTTTTTGATGTATCAGAACATACCGTCCGTTATTATACGGACATTGGGCTTTTGCCGTGTCAACGGGACGGAGGAAACCGCCGTATTTTTGACAAAGAGTCCGTAAACTGGATGCAGGGTATAGTCTGTCTCAAAGGCTGCGGCGCTTCAATAGATGACATCAAGGAATACTGCAGGCTCTGCCATTTGGAGGATTCGGAGGATAATCTGAGGGCTCGCTATCATATTATATTGAAGCAGCGTGATCAGATATATAAGCGAATGGAGCAGATAAAAGCCACAGCAAAATATATGGACGATAAGGTCAGGCATTATGAGGATATACTGGCGGGATCGGCACCCGACGACAGCAATCCCGCTTCATGGACGGCTGAAACAAGGCCAAAACGTCATGTTTAGACAGCTCCTCATATCAAGTTTGCTGTTATTTCCTTAAGGTTTGAGCTAAAGAATATTGACTTATGTGATCAATGTTCTTTGGCAGCCATATTATGACAAACCGAAAGTTAAGATTATAAGCTATATTTTCATAGATATTTTGTACTGGCGGATATACCTATTTTCATTTGTAGTTTTTACAACAGTTGTAACCTCATCTTCTATTTCAAAACCTATAGTTCTATATAGAGCTAAAGCAATATAATTATCTTTTTTCACTTCGGTCGTATACAACTTTATTCCTCTTTGCTTTAATAAAAGTTATACATTATCACATCCTCCGAATACACATTTGTTTCTGCACGCGTCCGTTTCAATATCCGCGATACATTTGAGTATCAGGTATACCTGCGGCGGACATACTGCATTGCCGAGCGTTTTAAGTCTCAGTGCACGGTTCTCCGTTTTGATTGTCAGACGCGGAACGCCCTCAGGCTCTCGTTTCCACAGCTGATGTCCGTCCATCCCTGCGGGAAACCCATAAGCCACTCTGTCCAGCGGGGATTGAGCGCCGCATCCGGGTCCATCGGCATTTCCTGCTTTATTGATCGCCGACGATATATCGATATTGGTATTGCCTGAAATAACTCTGGCGCTGTTTGAGACGATATACTGTCCCAGATCGAACACCGCCATCGTTATATCAAAGGTGTGCGTGACGATATATACTGCCACGCAAGCCTTGAATATGTATTTGAAGAATATCCACGTATCAATGTCGTGAATATTATTCTTCTCAACTATCATGTTGACAAGCTCATAACAGAGTATGAACGTTATTATCAGCCCGGCTATCGGCACAATGACCGTTTCGGACATGTTTTGCAGCAGATTGAAAACCCCGCTGTTCCACGCCTGAGGCGTCTGCTCGACATCGGCCGCGATAGTAGGCACCTTTGAATTTACGTCGTCAAACATTGTGGATAAACTCCCCGTGATAAGGGAGATAAGAAACTCTTTGATAAATTCCGTGATCCTATCAAATATCGCTCCCATCGCTTAAAACAGCGTCGAAAGCAGCGGCACAAGTGTCGTTCCGATAAGCACGACACTCTCACCTGCCATCAGTTGAGTAATACGTTTATTGCGGTGGTATGAGAAGAATAAGGACAGAAACGGCAATTCGGGGTGTTTTGTAGGGATATATGTCCGCATTTAGGCGGTCATATTTCGCATAACAGCGTGGGTTTCGAGGAGAAGAAACGCAGTGGTAATATGTTTATATTCGGAACCTTGAAATTGGGGTTCTAAATGTCCACGCAAAAAAGCGTTCGTGAGCCTACGAAAAAAGTCTTTAATTTTGAAGCCTACTATGTACTATGGTATAATATAATTAAATCACAAGAGACGTTTTTATGGCATAAAATGAAAAACTAGCAGAAGGAAAGAAAAACATCATTGCAGGACGGATTGAAGAATATGATATTAAAACCGCCAACGACATTCAAGAGGAATTGAAAGATTTTCTGGAGGTATGATCCAAGAAATGTTTGAAACGTAACTGAATGAACATCTGGGTTATGAAAGCTACGAACGCAGCAACAATCCTGATTATCGCAACGGCACTAAGCCTAAGCAAATTAAGAGTTCATACGGCAAAGTTCCTATCGATGTTCCCTAGGATAGAAACGGTGATTTTGAGCCTAAAATTGTTCCAAAGCGCAAGAAAGATATTTCCGAGATTGAGCAAAAGATTATATCCTTGTACGCAAAAGGCTTGACTACACATCAAATATCATCTATAGTAGACATATATATATATAGTTTTAGGTAAATATTGGAATGACCAGCGATATTACAGATAAAATCATGCCGCAGATAAAAGAATGGCAGAATCATCCGTTATCCGCAGTATATCCAATAGTATTCATAGATTGTATTCAATGAACACATAATCAAAAAGCTTGTAGCCTACATAATACTCGGAGTAAATGAGGACGGATACAAGGAAGTATTTTAAGCATAACAGTCGGAGAAAATGAAAGGGCTAAATACTGGCTCAGTGTACTTAACAGTCTGAAAAATCGTGGTGTACAGGATA
>CAJMRL010000043.1 GCA_905215805.1 uncultured bacterium
ACATATGCTGATTTTGCGAAAGCTTTAACCTGTACGTTTTTTATTCTACCACTAAATATCATTTCCACTATTTCTATAATAGCACATGCTATATTACCCACATTATCCCACCTCTCATGCCCCTTGGTATTTATCGTTTATACTTTTTATGTATTTTCTGCTTATAGTTATTGCTGTGCCGTCATCTAATATCAATTTATTTTTGTTTTTCTCTTTAACATGATCCATATTTACAATATAGGAATTATGGCATCTTTCAAAATCAAACCTATATAAATATTGCTCTATTTCCGACATTGACTTACGCCACAAACACTCCGTGCCATCTGATAAATATACACTAGCATAATGGTCTTTCATTTTTAAATACACAATATCCTTTATAGCCACTCTTCTTTTCCCAGATCCATAAAGTAAAACCATTTGCCCCACTATTCTATAATATTCCTTAATCGTTTCTGAAAAATGATGACGAATCATGGTTGTTCCTTCATCTTTAAGTATAAATCTATATGCTCTATATTCATATCCTTTTCTTGCATAAGAGTCATAATTCGTAAAAAATGCTATTACACAATCAGCATTTTTCTTCTTTACATATTGTGCCGCTTCAAATCCTCCCATTTTATCATCTGTTTCTATATCCAAAAATGCTATATCAAATGTCATACCTGTTCTGATTAATTCTTTTGCGGATGAATATGCATATATCTCCGCATCTGAAGATATTTCTTTAATTATTTTTTTCATTTGCTCTAAAAAAATCATTTCATCATCACACAAAACAATTTTCATTAAAATCGACCTCTTTAATAAAATAGTATAACATATACTATAAAATATTATAGGTGATATTATATTAAAATGAAAGATTTTTTTATATTTTTTAATTAATTTCGTCATTTTGCTACAATTATTATATTTAACAATATATTTAGTATTAATATTTCACATACTATAGTCATTAAGTTTACAATTTAATGACAAACCCAGTGATAAACGTAGTCCTCACTTAATTTAACACTTTTCTTGACGGCTTATTTTGACTGCGAAAACAAACTACCAATCAATTCAATTTGATTTCTTTTATGCTCAGGCAAAGAGTGCCCATAATAATTGAGTGTCGTAGAAACCGAGGAATGACCTAAAAGCTCACTTAGGGTCTTAACATCTACACCTAATTCCAAAGCGCGAACAGCAAATGTGTGACGAATAGCATGATAGGTTATATAATCAATATCTGCCAATTCAAGCAACCTCTTATACCTTCTCCTATATACAGCAGGCTCCACATACTTTCCATTGTTGTTTATAACAAAGCCTTCCTTCTTTTGCATTTTTCTTAGCCGTTCCACTAAAAATTCAGCTATTGGAATATCACGTTCCGATGTCACACTTTTGGGAGGGCTAAATACAATCTTTGTTTTATGTGTTCCATTGCTGTCAATCACTCGATACATTGTTCTGTTTATAGTCATCATTTTCCTATCAAGATTTATGGTTTCCCATCTCAAGGCACACAGTTCTCCAATACGTATCCCTGTGTAGAGACAGATCAAAACACCTATATCATTGTCATTCCCGGAATTCTCGATAACTTGCTCCAATCTTTTCTGTTCCTGCTTTGTAAGAACTTTTACCTCTTTGGATACCGTTTTGGGAAGGCGTATGTTATCAAAAATATTTTCTATAAGACGCCTATCATATGCAGCTTTTAAACATAATTTTGTCATAGAAAATATAGCTTTAACACTTTTTGCAGATAATTCAATACTTAATTCATCAACATATCTTTGAAGTACATCTCTATTCATCTTTTTAAGACGTATATTTCCCATTTTAGGTTTCAGGTGTTTATTTGCATATGACTGGTATATCGTTTTTGTTGACTGCTTGACATGCGTAAGATTATCATACCATATGTCAAACCATTCCGATAGCTTTAAATTTGATGACACTACCGTACTTTTATTGTGATTACCGGCTTTTAATTTTATCAAACGCTCTTTAACATCTGCATATGTTTTTCCATATATATAACCGAATTTGGCTGTTCCATCAAGCTTATATCCTTTTATATATCTTCCCTCATAACGTCCGTCCTTTCGTTTGTAAATATTTTCACCTTTCCTTGCCATAATTTCACTCCTTATCTTGACTGCTTTTTGACGGCTTTACGTAAAATTATTTTGTTTAAATAAACGTAAAACCTTGCTTTTATCGTATTTATATGATATAATAAATTTTGAAAAACATCATCATAAACAAGCAAAAAATCGCATGGTTATGCAAAATTCTACGTGTGGTATTTAAATTGTAAATTTAAAACAGCGTGAGTATACGTTCATGCTGTTTTAAATACATATGACTCTCTATTCAAATCAGTCCTTTGCTTTCAACAATAAATATCTTGTACGATTAAATATCGCCCGGTCTATGGTCGGCATATTGCGATAGCAATTGTCAACCATAAGTTGGCCTTCCAAATTAATGGATGAATTTAAATCATAATAAATTCTTCTATACGCCTCATCCACGGCGACACTATAATCCATACCATTCTGAACCGCTGTTATCAAATCGGCAAGCAGCACCTTCAAATATTCCTCTGCCTGTGCATATACCTCCGGTCTCAGATACATATCTCTTATGTCAAGTATCGCATTCTGCGCAATAGGTGACAGTATCCCATAACCATGACCATTCGTTTCTCCGGCAACCACCGCCTTTCGCACCCTTGTATTCGCCGCCCCGGCAGCCTCGGTATAACCGAGCTGTCCCGCTGCTACTTCATCAAGAATATCGCCTATAAGGTTCTCCACTATAACTATCTGTTCCTCGGTCGCATTGAGCGGTGCTGACTCCCTCGGTATCTCAGCCGCCTGTGCGGATGAAATCATGAGCATTGCCGTTATTGCCGCCGTAAATATTTTCGTTGCTTTCATTGTGAACACCTCCAAAAATTTATTTTTCTGATTTAATAATAACATGCAATGCTCACCTGCGTCAAAAAAATTGATACGCGCATATGAATTTGACAAACTGATATTGTTATGGTATAATACACGGCTTCAGTAGCAGTTTGGTCTCCTAAACACGGTAAATCCCACGCTTTGAGCAGTGGAAACCACCACATTATTGGCGCTCGACGAACAGTGGATAACAAGAATATTTCCGTCCGTATCTTTGCCGACCACTATTCCCACATGGCTGTAGCTTGGCAAAAATGCCAGATCGCCCGCCTGTACCGATGATTCCGATACGAGTCTGCTGCGATCGCGCTGTCCTATCGTTCCGTCACCTACACCGCTCATGCCGCTGTTCAAAAATACCCAGCTCACGAATCCGGAGCAATCAAGACCATATGCTCGAAGTGTTCCCGATGACGGACTGCCTTCAGCTGTTACTCTCCGCATGGTTCCCCATGCCGGATCCCAGCCGATAGCACTCGACTTGCCGCCCCAGAAGTAATTCACCTTACCAACGAGCGAGCCTGCATTTTTGACTACATCCTTACGCTCCTGCGGCAAACTGTCCGGCAATCCTTCTATTATGCTCTGAACATCGGCATTTGTTATTGCAAGGCTGTGGCTTGATGAGGTTATTACATCTCCATGCTCAAGCAAAGTCTCAACTGCTTCACGCTGTTTTTCTGTAAGCTCATACTCATCCATCAGCTCCTCTTTTGTCTTGCCTGTTATAGTTATTGTGAGATATGTTTCGACCGTTGTTGTTTCCCCGTCCGATATGCTCGTTTCCGTTATGTTATACTCGACTATATTGGCGGTTCTGAAGTATTCCTTGAGTTTCTCCGCTTTATCTTCATCAAATACCACAACATCCTCGGCAGTATCGTCCTCCGCTCCGGCTGTCTTTGCCGCAAATATGGCTATCACAACATTATTGTCGGTACGGTTATCAATGATCTCCGCATCTGTATGTTCTACGGACAGCTCTACATCCTCTACCTCCTGCGTCAGCTCGATATTATATTCCGATATAATCTGTGAAAGAGGGATTGAACCTGTTTCATTCACTTCCTCGGATATGAATATCCCGAACGGACTTGCCGCTATGGCTGCAATAATTATTATAACTATGAGCACCACAAGCAGAACCGCCCAACCGCCGAATGCGGCTATTGCAGATACCACAGTCTTTGCCGCTGCCGCTATAGCCTGTGCCGCTTTTACTGTAAGACGAACGGCTGCGCGTCCGGCTGCTTTCGCTGCCTGAGCGCTGCGCTGCACCAACTCTTTTGAACGTTTTGCCGCCTGCTTCGCAGCCTGTTTTGTTACCTGCTTTTGCGTTTTTGATGCAGCCCGCTTCGCTGTTTTCCGTGCTTTAGGCATCTTACGCAACCGCATTTTACGTGACGGCTTCACAGGTGTTTGTTCATGCACTGATTTTATCACATTCTTTGGCTTGGATTTTATGAGCTGCTTCTCCTGTGATATTATACGCGGACTTTCCGGTGCGGCAGGTTTCGATTTTATCTCAGTCCTGCCGCCGTAGTGTGAACGGATATAGCTGCTCTTTGTCTTTATATCTGTCCTCTTGACCTTTATCTTCTCCTCCGGCACAGGCTTCTGTTTAGGCGTGATATGCGGTTCAGACGATGCTGCTTTTTCCGGAGCTGTGGTATTGCTTAATGTCGGAATTATATCCGTTTTTGATGCTTCTACGGATACTTCCGATCTCTGAAATTCGGCTTTATGTTTAAGCTTATCCCTTGCATATTCTCTTGCCGCTTTGCTTTTATCATGTACTTCGTTTAACCGCTTCTCCTCCTGTTTTGCCCGCACTGCCTGTATGGTCTTAGGCTTTATGAGATTATCTTTGGAATGGTATACTTTCTTCTGTTTCAGCCTATAAACTTTATTTTCAAAGACTGCTCTGCTTTTCAAATATTTCGTTTTACTCTTTATCTTAGGCGCCGGTTCTGATACGTGCGGCACCTTCTCAGGAACGGCAACATCCTTGGCACCTCTCGTGCTCTGTCTTGCCTTAGCCTTCAATTGTTCTTGAACAGGCTGAGCCCTTAATATTTCGGCGGGATTATTTTTATCGCTGCCTGCCCGAGCGTGTTGAGTTTCGACCGCTTCACGAGTCTTTATCTTAGGCTGCTCTACGACATTTTTTTGTGCTTTTTCAGATAGAACAGCTTCTTTTGTTTTTATCGGCGCTGCTCTCTCTTTAGCCTTGACAGCTGCATCATTTCGCGCTTTTATCTTCTGACGATCCTGCATGAGCTGTTTATCCTTTGGCTTATTCACATTGCTCTCTGCTCTTGAAGCTTCAAGCTGTTTTTGCACAGACTCCTGTGTCGGATTTCCCGACACAGGTATCTCCGGAATTTCTATCTTCTGAGCCTTTCTCTGCTTTATCCGTCCTGCTATATATTGTGTTGACTGGCGCACCGCATCAGACGCAGCACAAGCGGCTCGTTCCGCTCTGTCCTCGACCTCTTCCACAGCGTAATTCTCAGGGCGCTCGTTCTGCTCCTCTGTCTGCTTCTTTAACTCCGTCTTGGTTTTCACATACTGCCGTTTCAGACTGTCTGCCGCACTCATAGGCATAGCGGCTTTCTTAGACTTGTATCCGCCGCTTGTTTTCAAGCTGTGGGTATTTCCTTTAACCTCCTTCGGCTTACTCTTAATATTCTTCACACGATCACCGCCTTATAGAGCGTCATTCTCATATTTCACTGTCACCTTGAGCGGATATTTCTCTTTTATCTCCGAAAAGCCTACAGCGTCCTTAAACTGTGAGATATATCCACGTATATCTATCGTAGAAACACATACAAACGTGTTATCCTTAATATGATATACGTTGCACACCTCGCCGAGCGTCTCGGATATACACTTCTCCGCTCGCGATATAGCCCGTGTCTTGCCTTCTCCGCCCAAGGAAATAAATATCTCCGACAGATTGTCTATTGAAATCACAGCAATATTTGACCTCTTATTTATCTGCATAACATCATACCTCACTTCCCGGACTTGTGCTCATAAGTGCATACAGCTGTGTATCTGCAGGGAAGTCATTCACAAACGGCACTATCGAGCCGCCGACTTTTATCAGTCCATGTCCCGCAGGTGCGTTCGTTATATATCCCATCTGTGTCTGTGAAATATTCAATAGTCCCGCGAGTTCGATCCTGTCGGACGGCGCTTGATTGAGCATCAGCAGGAATTCACTGTTAGCAAGCATACCTCGTGCTGTCTCATTGCTCAGGCAGTCGGCAATATTCTGTGTGATACCCGTCAGAAGTCCTCCGTACTTTCTAAAACGCTTCCATGCCTTTAAGAGAAATTCGGCGCTGTACGGATTTTTGAAAAACAAATGCGCTTCGTCTATGTACACTCGTGTATATTTTCCACGCTTGCGGTTCGCCATAACTCTGTTCATTATATTATCGAGCATTATCAGCAGGCCGATGGATTTCATCTGGTCTCCAAGCTCCAGTATATCATAACAAGCGATACGGTTATTTACATTGACGTTGCTCTGATGTGAGAATGCGTCAAGGCTTCCCGTTGCAAACAGCTCAAGCGACAGTGCAAGATCGTGAGCCTCCTGCTCCGGCTGCTTTAGAAGCTCCTCACGAAAATCTGCAAGTGTCGGCATTTTCTCCGACTTTCCCTTAAAGTAATCATTATAAACGCTTATCGTACAGCGGTCTATGATCGAGCGGTCTTTTGCTCCCACTCCTCCGCCAAACCTTGCATCACCGTTCTTCAACAGCTGGTCAAACAATGAGATAAGAAATTCAGACTTGATAGATATAGGATTATCTTCACTATTATTATCTTCATTTATATCCATAGCGTTTATATGATTAGGTGACGACGCCGACAGCTTTATCACCTCTCCGCCGAGATTTGACACAAGCGGCGCATACTCTCTTTCGGGATCCACCACGATAATATCATCGTCGGTGAACAATGCCGACATTGCTATCTCCATCTTTGATGCAAACGACTTTCCCGAACCCGACACACCTATAATAAAGCCGTTGCCGTTCAGCAGTAATTTTCTATTACACATCAGCAGATTATGCGATATTGCGTTGATACCGTAATACAATCCGCCGTCATCGATTATCTCCTGCGTCTTATACGGTATAAGCACAGCTGTGCTCTCGGTCGTTAATGTTCTGACCGCATCTATTTCCATAAGCCCATACGGCAGTACGGTATTCAATCCGTCCTCCTGCTGAAACTTCAATACAGAAAGATTGCACAAGTCTTTTCTGCCTATAGACATCAGTGTTTCGGTATCGTTATCAAGCTCTGCAAGACTGTCCGCAAGATGTACAAGCGTCATCGTTACAAACATCATCCTCTGGTCACGCGCTGTCAGATCATCCATGAACTCCTTTATCTCGCTGCGCATCTGCTCCATCTCATACGGTACGGTCGCCGAGAAGTTGTTTGCCATATTTTGCTTTTGCTGCCATTTCGTTATATCGGTCTCTATGGCAAGCAGCTTCTTCTGTATCTCTTTAACCGCTTCATCCGTTGGGATAGGCTGAACATCCACCGACACCATCATGCTCCTTGAAAAGTCCGTAAGCTGTGACAACAATTCATCCTTGAGAAAAGATGGATATTCTTTAAGGAACAGCACTCTTGCATACCTATCGCCTATCTGTATATAGTCACGCTTGAACTCAATGTTGTCAGGCGAAATGTAGTCCTTAAAATGCGCGCCCCTTGCCATTGCTCTCTTGAGGTCAAAGCTGAATTCTCCGGCTTCATTTCCCCGGAAAAACTCATAAAAAAGACGGAGCCGTTCTTTATACCCAAGCTCCGTTATCTGTGAGGATATTTTCGCAAAATCCGCAGCCAAGTCGCTGCCGACTCTCGCAAAATATGTTCTCGCCTCTTTTATATTCTTTTTCTCTGCTGAGATCGTGATGTATTTCTCATGAACGATATTATTCGACTCTGTCATCTTATCGTTGAGCAGCTCCTCAAGCTCCTTTGCGTACTCTTTATATTTATCATTAGCTGCAGGAAGTGTCATGTGCTCAATGGCATTATTCTGAAGCTGCCTGTTATATATGCTAATCTTTGCGACCGCATCGGTAGGCAGACCGTTAAGTATCGCACTGTGTGCAAGAAACATTTCCTCCTGCTCTGCATTTGATGCGACCTCATAATTGATATCCGAGAACCGCCACATCTTTGAAAATATCTTTCCGCTCTGTATTATCCCGTCCTTGTATATGACATCAACGGGGATTGACTGCTGAACTGTTTTCGGTATCTTCCGCTTAGGCTTTTTTACTCTTTTTGTTTTTCTTAACAGCACTGTTTACACCCTCTCTGTACAAATTATATAGTATGTTTTCCGACTTGAAAACACGTCTGCCCGAAGCAAGAAACTCACTTCTGATATATGCCGCTGCGAACTTTTCAAACGTCATTCCGTTATACTTGAAAAATCCGGCTGCCGCAAACGGCGCGGCGAACAATACGCACATCCATGACACCATTTCCTTACCGACAATATCCCGAAGTCCGAAATACATTCCTACTGCCACACCCACGGCAAGCACCGAGCATATGAACTGCCGTGCCGACAGCCCGAAAAACATACTTTCGTGATAATCCTTGATTTCTTTGTTTATTTTGATTTCCATAGTGACCTCCCTATACACCCAACATTTCTTTTACAATCCTGTCAGCTCCTTTGATAAGTCCGACAAGAACAAGCATATTAAAGATAACTTCACCGATATACTTCCATACCATTGTAACTGTCGTTATACTCGTATCAAGCTCCGGCGTGCTTGCGCTTGCAAATGCCGAAAATATCAAACATGCCAACACTATGACCGCACCCTCAAGACACACGCCTACATATGATTTTATAAACGCCTTACCCATCTGTGATGTGCCTTCCCCTGCAAACGATGACAGCGGAACCGGCGCTAAAGCAGTGTACATGTAAAGCTTAAAAAATCTTCCGTACACTGTCATTATCATTATGAATGCCATTACGGTTATAAACAAACTGCCGAGTATCGTCACCAGCCACAACGGTATGCTCGCCCAAAAGCCTGCATCTTCTACAGCCGCTTCTATAGCCGACGGCAATGTTACAGCTGCCCCTCCGATACCGCCAAGGCTGTCGGCAATGCTCTCTACCACTCCTCCGCATATCGTATATATCGTTGTAATTATGTCCA
>CAJMRL010000044.1 GCA_905215805.1 uncultured bacterium
ACTATTTTCGAGATTTCAGTCCTTCCTTTTTGGAGCTGTGTTTTTTTACAGCCCCATAAAACTGTTTTTACTGTCTTCATAAATCAAAAATCCGAATAATTCGCACATCATATTTCCTCCGTTCCTTCCACAGGCTCATTTATATATAGCCGCTGTATTTTTAAGTAATTTATCAGTTCCGGATACTCATTTTTATCAATGCCGCTCACAAACTGCAGCCATGTCACAGACTGAAACTGTTCATCATCCAGTTTCATTGCAAGACTACATAAGCAGTGTGTAAATTTTAATGTTGCCATGAAGGTCTCATACCTCAGTGTCCCTCGGAAAATCCTGAACTCTATAGTGGCTTCGTTTGTCAGATTAACTGCCGTATAGCGTCCAAGCCCTGCTTTTTTCGCTGTATCAAGACTGTTTTTGCAGGTGGAGATGACTCCGCCGTACCTGCTTGCCCATTGGTTGGCTTGTTCTTCTGTTCTTCTGGAAAAGCGCAGTATCTCTGCCCAGAATTTTTCATAGAAGAATATAAGTCTTGCCGTAACACTTTCTTGTTCCTCATATGTATCACCGAATGCCGAACGGTTTATATGGATATGCAGTCCACAGGTGTCTGTTTGATGGGAGCGGTATCCCATATGTATTGCTCTGCTTAAAATGCTGCTCCAAGGCATTTTATTTTTGTGATACTCCATAGTTATAGGGTGGCTGACCAGCTCAAAGCCGTTATACAGTGAACCATCGTGCTTCAAATAAAGATGGTCTGCGGTAAGATTTGCAGTATTGTAAATTTCTCCGGCATACTCCTCGTCTTCTCCGGCATCGTCTACTTCCAGCTCAATTCCCATATAAAGTTTACCGTCCCCGAAAAACACCGGCTCGGGTTTGTAATGGTAATCATGTATTACTTTCTCTTTGTACTTGTGATAGCAGCTTTCACAATACGGATAATCACGGTCATATTCACCGTCATCAGTGTAATATACATCATCATTGTATACCAATGCGCCGCAGCCGGAGCAGTAAGTATAATGGTCATCGACACACTGCTCGCACAGATTTCCGTCAACGGCATCGCGCCTGAGTATCCTCTCTCCACAGCATCGACATAGCACTGTTTCTGTTTCCATGCAGTCCGCACACAGCAAAGTATCATTCACATACTCTGCTTCATCGGCGGTCATTTCTCGCTCACATACCTCACATATAAGATGTTCTTCCATTGTTTTTCTCCCTTCGTTTTTATGTAACAACCTATATGGTTATTCATGGTTATAATATATATTTACGCTGCACAAGAAACCGAATTTATTGTATTGCCACTAATACGATATTTATCGAATAATATTGAGTACAAAAAAATCCCTCTCAGACGATTTCATTTTCGTCTGAGAGGAATTCTCTTTATCTTATATCTATGGTTGATAAATACAAGTAAACGAGTTGGAAGAAATTCTATCTGATTTTTGAAATGCGCGATAATATATTTTAATACAGATGGATTAGAATTTGTAATGACAACTATATTTTTTGTTATTTTATGTAGCAACGGCTCAAAGATAAAGTATCTGAAAAGAAGAAGCTGAAAGGCGAAAAAAATCCTGTTTGCTTATACATATCGTCAAGCAAAATTATTTGTTAAAGAAGCTTGCGGAGGTGACAGCGGATGTTGAGGAATTGCAGAATTAAAAGAATATTGCTCTGAAAGATATGTATTGCGAGACCGATAATCAGATATTGAGTGTTGTGCAGCGGTACAAAAAAATGCTGATATGCTCAGACTGATTGACAAGCGCAATTCGGAGCTGACATAGTAAAAGAAAAATACCGCGGCAGAGTTTGGGGAAGTCCGCAGCGGCATTCCTGCCGGAGATGCCGATATTGTGCAGGAAGATCGGCTCATTGTGCGTGATGAAATTATGGGTGACATACGCAATAGCTTACAGGAAATGTACGGTAGGAAGTACAGCTATGATGAAGTCAAAGCGGCTGAAGATGCGGTTTGTCGGGAGTTGAGTGAACCGCTGACGGCGAGGAAGTCTGTGCTTGAGGTTCTGAGGAGAGAACGGCAGGAAAGGCGCACACATGATAGGGATAAACCGCAGGAACCAGAACGATAAATATAATAGAGTGCCGACTTTTGTGGCCGGCACTCTAAGACTTTAATTATCTAAATTTAATTAAAGATTTTCTGTGTGAATAATTATTCTCTGTACATAGTTTATTGACGGTATGTCAAATATATCAATTTCATAACGCCCTTAACATTATTGAGCGAACACTAAAGGGCGACTGCAAACTGTTTTTGTGCGATGACCTTTATTTATTGCTTATTAGGTAATAATACAATTATTTTTTTAGAAATATATCAAGATACCTTTCTAATTCTGCAGTTTCTGAGTTGATTGTATCCGCAAACTCTTTTCGAATTCTATCATCATTGAACAATCCCCAGTAATGCTGATTGCCAGTTATTATTTTTGCAAATTCACCGCCATAAATTCTTGCGCATATCAACACCTCAATATATCGTTTTTGATTATTTTTAATATTGTAGTATCCATTTTTTTTGTTGGGCGGATTAAATAGATCTCTTGACGCAATAACTAATTCATCTATTACATAGAGATTGTATGCTGCATCTGCAATTTCAGTAAGAGGTGTCACCGTATCTAACATATCTATGATTAGGCTTATTGCAAAAACATACGGATTTGCAGCTGACAAAATACTCAATCCCAGAGACGCTACATTTTCTGTTGTTGCGTGAGCCAATTCATAATACATTTCCCTGTTAAACTTATCAGCTTCGCCATTAACAGTGTACATAATATCAGTTGCAGCTCTTGCAACAAATTTTTCTTTGGCGCTATCATTGGCAATGATTTTTTCGAGAATATCTTTGCTCTCTGTGAATGCCGCCTGAGTTGCTATTATTGAAGAATATGATTCAACCCATCCGTTAATATCGCTCAATTCATCGACTGCGAAAGAAACACCCATTCCCACTTTGTCAAGTTTGGAAATTCCCTTGAAATCGAATTTTCCCCAACCATATTTATTATTTAACATTTTAAGTTGACCTTTAAATGTAGAGAAATGACCTACCCCTAGATTTCTGACGGAGTTTCCAGAAGATTTCCATGCTTTTAACATCTTTGTTATTCCTTCTTTTCCTCCGAGTAAATCTAAGTCATCTAATAATAATGTACCATCTTTTACTGCTCGACATACTTCTGAAATTGTCTCATCTGCCAGTTCACTTGCTATTTCTTTTTCAATATCATAGGCACATGCTTTTATAGATGATAGATCTGAGTATTGTTGGAAGAACGATGCAAGTAGCTCCTTAGCCTCGTCTTCATGTGACCAATTGAATGTTATGCTCGACCATATATTACGGGCTGATGAATCCAACCAATCTGATTCACCTTTGTATACGTGATAATATGTAAAGTTATTATCATCCATCGGACGATCGACACAATCTGCTGTATATGTAGGAATTAATGGATCTGTTCCTTTTTGATGTTCTTCGTAATCATTGAATTCGTCTGTATCGCTACATTCCATCATAGGATCTGATTTCATAGTGACAAACACTTTGTTTCCATTCTGATTGATAATTAATTCTTCTCCGTTTTTAACTCCATCACAGTCATAATCATCAGAAGGTTGACCATCTTTATCATAGTTAAAGTTGACACCCATAAATTCATATGAACCATTACTTAATGTTAATTTTCCACTATATATGAGATCATTATAATAGTCAGGAATCCCATCTGAATTTGTGTCGGTTACTAAATCTACTGTTTCTTCTTGGATATCATCAAAGACATCGGTTAAGTCCTGCATATCATCCGATGTAGTATCTGTTGTAGCGTGATAATATTTTCCGTTAGTCTTTTGCGCAATGTTTCGTAATACAGACTCGGACGCACTTCCCATTCCTATAGTGTAAACAACTGTATTATTTGCAACAGATTCCGTTATAAGATCATCATAGCTATATGTATATCCGTTATCTTCTCCATCGGTAATGAATATTATATATTTATATTTTGATGTTGATTTTGATAATTCATTCAATGCCATTCTATATCCTGTCGAACCGTCAGTTCCTGAATATGAGCCGTATCCATCATCATAGTATATGCTGTCTATAGCTTCATTTAATACACTTTTGTCTGATGTTAATTCTGAAACCAATGTAGCTCGTTTTATAAACTTGACAACAGCGGCATTGTCTTTCCCATCTCTAAGTTTTGCTGTGAATTCTTTGCACAATTGTTTAAATAGCATATTTTTGTCATTCCAATCCATGCTTGCAGAATAGTCAATAACAAATGCGATATCTAAAGATGCATCAGAATCGCCGCTTCCTGTGATAGGCGGTGCTATTTCTGTATCCCACACCTTATCAAATTCAACCTTATTCAAAAGAATGTATTTTGAAAAATGTGTAACTGTAACACTTACACTGTTATTCGATACAGTTTGTTCTGGTAATTCTTCAAAAGTACCTTCAGTTTCATTAAAATAATATATCCTCGGCTGGAAAGTATCATCCAGTTGCCCAACAGACTCATCATACTTAAATGTAAGTTGAGCGCTATCTATATTCCCTGAAATGTTTATATCAACAGCATTGTTAATATATCCGGGAATACTTGGCGATAATAGCGCATTACTAGCAGAGGTTACAGGCTCTATAGTTAGAGTTCCTACTTGTTCACCTGATACGTTGGTAATTACTTCAACTTCTGTAGAATGATTAATGGACAAGTCACCCAATTTTGCTTTTTCAACGAAACTGTCATTAGCAACCAAAGGATTAGTTCCTATTTTGACTTCATCGCCGTCATTTGCTTTATCTCCATCAGTATCTTCCTTCAGCGGATCTGTTTGATGCACAGTTATCTCATCATAATCAGATAATCCATCGTTATCAGTATCAACTAGGATCGGATTTGTACCGAATTTTAATTCTTCGCTATTGGTCAGCTTGTCATCATCGTAATCTTCGTCAAAATCGCTTGTGCCATTGCCATCACTATCTGGTTTCTTTGGATCATAATTAAATATAATTCTTTCCAGATAGTCATTTAATCCATCACCATCGGTATCTGTTTTATTGATGTCGGTTCCGATATATTTTTCCAGCTCATCTGCCAATCCGTCACCATCTGTATCAGTAGTTGTGTCAACCCATATTGCGTATAATGTGATATTTCCGTTTATCGGTGTTTCGTTAAATTTAAAGTCATTTGTCCAATCGTTTTCATCCTTATTCGTAAACCATCCTGCAAATTGATATCCATTTCTATCACTTATTTCTGGATAATTTGCAAAATCTCCTTTTTTTATAGTCTGCTTTTCAGGCACATTGGTTGCGCCTTCATAATTCAAATCAAAAGACACTGTGTATGTCTTAGCTGATGATGACGAACCTCCACCGCCACCGCCGCCGGATGACGTTTTAATAACATACTCT
Organism: uncultured bacterium; assembly: GCA_905215805.1. GTDB lineage: Bacteria > Bacillota > Clostridia > UBA1381 > UBA1381 > UMGS1958. The sequence goes on from CAJMRL010000044.1 coordinate 5,495, forward strand.
GCTTCAAATTCGTCACTCACAAGCACTCCATCCAATACTGATACGGCGCGTAAAGTGGTAGTTTTGTTTACTGTAACAGTTCCCGTGTACCTTGTACTGTCAGCTGTCGGTTTAGAACCATCTGTCGTATAGTATATCTCGGCACCTTCGGTTGCAGTAGAAAGAGTTATCCTTTGTGTTCCGGTATACTCCCCTTCGTCAATTGAAGCGGTAGGAGCCTCAAGATCCATTATAAGTCCATTATAAACCATCACAGCGACGTCACCCCTCGGCGCAGGATTGCCTTTTCTGCCTGTCAGATCATCAGTGATGTTATTTGCATCGGCAATTTCCAAGTATTCGGCAGACCAATCATCCGGATCGACACGCACATTATCAGCTAATCCGAGGGCACATACCACCATTTTTAATGCTTCCTCGTGTTTCACGCTGTCCTCGGGTCTGAATTTGCCGTTGCCGTCACCTTCAATTATTCCCTCATCTGTTGCAACATTTATGTACCCACTTGCCCAATGATTTGAACTGACATCATCATAATCTGTAATACCTTCTTCTCGATTTGCATCAGATTCCATCCCGAGAACTCTGCATATCACAGCAGCCATTTCAGCTCTTGTGATTGATGAGGTTGCACCGAATCTACCATCCTCGTAACCTTCCAATATGTCCAGTTCATACAAGGCATCTGCTGCGGTGGCATAGTATTCGTTACCATTTATATCGCTAAAATTCTCGCTTTCTGCTAAAGCTATTGTAGGTACGAACGATGCCAGCATTGATGCCGTCAATAGACCGCTTATCCATTTTTTCATTTCATCTTCCTCCAATCTGTTGTGTAGAATTTTGTTAACTGTCTCTTATTGTGGCGCTATTTAATATACATATATACCCACCTCCTTGAAAATTTAACAGAGTCTTGACTGGAATGACATCATTATTTTGACATTCAATCATCACTCATGTTTATCATCATTTTATTTATAGAAACCAACCATCCTTTGAATTGAAAAAAACAACATAGGAGGCAGTCATCTATTACAAAGAGATAATTTAAACAAAATATTCTGAATCATCGCTTGCCCAAGAGCTTCCAGAACCTATGAATTCGATTCTTCCTCCTTCTTTGTATACCCTGTATTTATCAGTTCCATCTGCATATGATGTTGCAGTTGCGCACACAAGATAATAATCACCCTTATCATAATACGAATACCTCAGGTTAAACTTATCGACATCTCCACCATATCGTTCTCGCTGTTCCGCGCGTATAAGCTCAATTGCTTGTTCTCCTGTTATACGATTAGAGTTAAGATAGGAACGGTATCTATTCGCAGCTTCGGATTGCAGTTCATTTAACAATGTAATATCTGCATCAGAAAGAACATGCCATTCGAGTGTTTCTTCACACAATTTGATAGCCTCAAGATATAATCCACTCGAAATAAATGATTTTATTTGATTAACTTCGTTTATACAATTATAACATAAGGAAGCTATATTTCCAACGTACGATAAACAATCAGTTTCTATCCAACCATAGTGAAATCCTGAGCTATAGTTACTTTTTGCTGATACATAATTATACCCTTTTCCATTTTCTCCACGTTCCCAACCATAACTTGTAACTTGTTCGCCTAAATTTACAATATCGATGAATACATTTGACCCCGGCTCTTTCCAGAGCGCAGCACTACCACTAACGACACCATCACTCTTTATTACGTACATGGTTTCAGATGCGTTTACTGTTAATGTGAATAATAACAAAGATGTCACAATAGATAATATAATTTTTTTCATCTCATATCAATCCTTTCTTTGTAATCCCTTATTTTTATCCCTATTAATTTATGGCTCTATTTATATCTTCCCCTCCAGCACCTCCTTCACAAACTGCTCTGCTTCCTCGTCGCTCAGAAGCAGATGCTGCTCCTCGAGCGTCGTAAAATAATCGTATATCGACGTCACTGTGCTGCGTTCGCGGAAGCCGAACGCCAGCATCCCCTTTACAGGGTGATTGTAGCAGTATGTCATACTATACTCGTTATAGCACGCAAAGCTTATATTTCTGATATTGAATCTGTCGTCCAATATCTTTAATTTATATATCCCTTTTTTCATAGCCCTGTACAGCCGTTTCACCATCAAAAGCCTTACGTCCATATCAAACGGAGTATAGTATATCGATGGGATCTCCGTTATTATCCCTGTTTCCATGAAATTTCTGAACCCCTGCTTTGTGCAGAAGCTTATCTCCACCTTTTTCTCCATGCCCTCGCGATAGCGTCTTACCCTGTCTATAAGCAGCTCGACCGCCTCATCTATATGAGGTAAGTCAAATTTTGCGTATTTTCTCATTATCTTCTCGTCAAGGAACGGGAACAGGCACGGGTCGGGCATCACCGAAAAATCCGGTATGATGTTATCTGCTCTTTCCACGACCTGTTCGTAATAAGAAAGAATATCAAGCGGTCCCGGCAGCGCCTGCACGTATTTGTCACAGCGCTTTTTCATATCCTCAAATATAGATCTCTGCATGTCGATAAAGTCATCAAATCCCGATATTACAGCTTTATCAAGCTCATAAGAGATGAGCATTGCGTATCTGCTCGTTATGATAATATTGGGAAAGCTGCTGAATTGGTTTATATGGCTCTTTACATCGTCGTAATAGTAGTATGGCGCATATGACGCACCCGATACAATCAGCGGCATTATTTCCTTTAGGATATTGATATTGTACGCATTATCATCGTTTGCGCTTTTGTTGTCTATGCAGATGATGTGGTCTATCGCCAGCTTTGATTCGGTGCTTGTTATTGTCGTCAGCCACGACATAAGTTCGCGGTTGCCCTCCGGTTGAGCAATTATTTTTATTGCCGGAACATCCTCCTCCGTCTCTGCCGAAAGCACAACTCCAAGCAGATTTACCACATTGACCTTGCCATTGATACATTCAATATCGCGCTTTAGCTGTAAAGAGCTGTGCCGATGCCAGTCGAACGGATATACCGTTGTGTTGTTTATCACCTTCAATAAATCCTCGACGTGCCTGCGCCTGAAATATATCGGTTCTCCTATCTTTGTTATGGCGTACGCCTCGCGCAGTTCCTCTGCCTCCTCAATGCCTAAAGCCATCATACGGATAAGTTCCTCAAGTGAAGAGTTGTCCGGTGGCTTGCTTTTGCCGTTTGCGTATTTGATTATCGTTGTGCGTTTTAAAAATCCGAGCTTTTCAAGCTGATATGCCGTAACGTTTTTTTCATTCATCAGCTGTGTAAGCTTTTGTGCAAATATTGACATGTCATTCCCCCAAACATTTGAATTTGAATAATGATAATCATTCATTGCCTTATCCGATATATATTATATCATCTATTTTACCATTTTTTTCGTGTAAATGCAATATGTGCAGCTTTTTGTGCACTACTTTTTTGTAGGTTTGTCAATGATGTGTTACAAAATTAATCTAAAAAATTTCACCGTTATC
>CAJMRL010000045.1 GCA_905215805.1 uncultured bacterium
CTGATTTTACTAAAAACAAAGGTTTAATGTGTCCGTTATCTTGACATAGCACCAATGTGTGAGCACACAATATACTTGTTACTCTTTTTAACAGCTTTTATCTTGAATCCAAGAAAGTTTGAGTATTTCTTTCTAAGATTGATAACCTTAGATTTTTCCTCGCTGATTTCAAGTTTAAGCCTGTCTTGTAGCCATTGTCTGACTGCGATAAATATTTTATCTGCTGTCTCACGATTTCTACAGAATATTTTGAAATCGTCAGCATACCTTATGATAAACATTTCTTTCAAATTGCTTTTTCGCAAAACCTTGTATACGTTTCCTCTGTTGATATGCCCATTTCCATAATCATATATTTTAATGTTTTTATGTGTCGGCATAGTTTCCCATTGACTACTTATCCACCAATCCAGTTCGTTTAGGACAATGTTTGCAAGCAGGGGTGACAAAATTCCTCCTTGCGGTGTTCCTTTGGTCGGATAAATCTTATCACCATTTGGCATTATTACAGGAGCTTTAAGCATTGCTTTAATTATGCAAATCAGCTTTTTATCCCGTATGCCCATTGTCCACATTTGTTTCACCAATTTTGAATGGTCTACGTTGTCAAAGAAACCTTTAATATCAACATCAACTACAAAGTGCAAATGTTGAAGCTGTATGATGTTTCGGCATTGCGCTATTGCATGTTCCGCCGATTTATTCGGACGGAACCCGTTCGAGTGTCTATGAAACTTTGCTTCACATATTGGCTCAAGCACTTGTAGAATACATTGTTGTATAAGTCTGTCAATAATTGTAGGAATACCAAGTGGACGTTTCTTTCCGTTTGGTTTTGGTATTTCCACCCTTTTTACAGGCTTTGGCTGATACCATCTTAGTTTTTGCTGAATTATATCAATATACGAATTTATTGGGATTTTCTCAATATCCGTAATATTGGCTCCGTCAACGCCGCTTGTATTACTTCCACCGTTGCGCTTGATATTTCTGTATGCCAGTCGTATATTACTTTCGTCGGAAATGATTTCCATAAGATTTGTAAAGATTTTATTTCCTTTACTATCTGCATACAATTTATCAAGCACTGTTTGCATATCGTAATATTCTGCATGACGGAGCTTTTTCCGCTTTGTCATAGGCAACGCCTCCTTTTGGATTTGTTTTTCTTTGTCATACTCGAAGCTATGATTATCTATACCTATAACATATATGAGCAATATTGACTGGTGGCTATCCCTCTGCTATGTTATCCATAGTTTCATCGGTACTGTGCCACCGCTCTCCGTTGAATAAAATTGAGTTCACTCAGTTTCCTTTGCTCAATTAGAACTGTTTCCTCAATAACGTACTCTGCGTAATCAGATTGATATACGTTCCAACATTTCCGCGTTCCAATAATCCTATCTGTACATATATACTTAGGTGTCTGCTCTAATCCTGTCAGCTTGACAGCACCTGTAATGCTGTAAGGTATTTCATACTTGCCCTTTTTACTTTACCTCACTGACCACTCTGAAGAGTGCCGCTGCATTTCTACAGCGTCTACATATAGACTTGTGAATTCGCAGTTTTTGTCAGGCATCTCAGCCATTCTCACCATATATATTTTATAGACCTCCGGCATATCAGCAACATATCCCACCTCTGGGATACTTTCGTGTAATATTTATCTATTTCTTACGGCTGCTTTCTGCCGACTTCACCGAGCTTATGACACTTGACTATTACGCATCAAATGCCATTCGGAGTATTAAGGCGGAGTTTCAAGGCGTTACCCTATCATTCCACCAGTCGGATTATCAGTTCTCCTAAACTGAAAACTTTTACGTTCTTTGTTTAGTGCATAAGCTTTTCACTTATGAACGCGTCGCACGACAGGTGTAAATCGTATATCCCTGTGATGTGCAGGTCGGCTCAACGACCTGTTTCTCATAGTTATGCGGAAGCACTTCGGTATAATCCGAAACATAACTATCGCCGCAGTCCTCACATGTGTACGTGGTGAAGCCCATTGTTGTACATGTTGCCGGGGTTACAGCAGCTTTATAGCTGTGCGGTTTCTTGTCGGTATAGTCGCTCTTATAGCTGTCACCGCACTCTGTACAAGTGTATGTTGTATATCCAAGCTCCGTACAAGTAGCCGGAGTTACAACGCTCTCATAGTGGTGAGCAGTCATGTCGGTGTAATTGCCAATATACGAGTCACCGCAGCTGTCGCACGTATATGTCGTAAAGCCCATCGCAGTACAGCTCGGCAAGGTTATCGACTCCGAATACTGGTGACCTGTAGGCATTTCAAGTATTGCTCCGCATGATGTACACGTCTGCGGTTCTGTACAAGTCGCGGCAGCTCCGGGTGTGTGTCCCGTTGCCGAAATTGCCTGTATCATCTTCTCGTCACAGTGCTTGCAGTGATACTCCATAACACCTTCACTCTCACAGGTGGAGCTTGTGACTGTACGTCCGTTATCCCATTCATGACCTGTAGGGTCGGTATAGTCGCTTATGTACACATCACCGCACTCGGCACAAGTGTATGTCGTGAAGCCCTTTGTTGTACAGCCCGGAGCAGTGACCTTTTCTCTGTAGTCATGCTTTGCAAGAGGGGTAAGGTCTGTGATGTAGCTGTAATTACAATTGATACACGTATGTTCCGTATAGCCGTTCATGATACAAGTAGCCGGAACAACATTTTCTGTGTAGCTGTGGTCTGTCATGGACGTTGTTTCTGTGTAGTAGCTGCCGCACTTTTTGCACATATGCAGCTCTAAGCCGCCTTGCTGACAGCTTGCCTCGCGTATCACGATGGAGTTATAGTCGTGACCGACTGCCGGAGTATAATTCGTTTTCATAAGCGCTCCACACTCCGAACACTGGAAACGGTCATATCCTAAAGCCGTACATGAAGGAGCGATACTCTCTAAGTAACGGTAATCGTGAACATGAATGTCGTTCGTATTATTCGATCCGCTGTCGCTGTCGCTGTCGGCAAGCAGCCATACATAGCTGACGCCGTTCTCTGTCATGCTCTCTCCGTTGCAGCTGTATTTTATTTCGTAATATACGGGATAGTAGCCTGCATCTGTGTAATTCGGCGCTGACGTTAAACTACAATCATCGGCTTCCGTGCCGTAGCGGATACTTGTATTCACTCCGCTGTCTGAAAGGTCGGTAACGGTAACAGTGTGAGCCTGTCCGTCCACTTCTCCGTAATAGCTCTGAACGACCGACTTTGCAGCGGCATAAGTATTCTTCGTATATCCGCAGTCCCCGCATTCTCCGGTGATGTGAAAACGCTGGTTTCCAAGCTCTCCGTCAACTTTTTCATTGAAATTGTGCTTGTCCTGCTGTTCCTCGGCTCTTGCGTGAGTTCCCTTACAAAACTGACAATACTGTCCGGCTTTAAGTATGGTTGTATGATACTTGCTGTCGTAATGTTCATATGTTGTATTGTCGAAGTCCCGAAAAAAGTTGTAATCGCAAGAGTTCAGAATGTATATGTTCTTGCTGAACGCATGACTGCCTGTCCCCTCCGTTGCGTTTATCGTACCACAGTTCTGGCACACACTCTTGCTCCAATGGTACGACGAGTAGTATGCATCAACTCCCGGTGTTCCGCTGTCTGTGTTACCTTGTGTAACTCCATCAAGACATATCCCGTCTGAGAATTTGACACCGCGGTTCAAGGCTGTTTCTCCCGACTTTGTATACTCAGGAACACGATATATCAGCTGAGTTGTCTCCATATCACATACGGGACAATATATCGTTTCGTAAGTTGTGGTCGCGTTAATATCGAATTCATTCGTGCGTCCGTTTGCTTCCATCCACACATCAGCCGGATCAACGTACTCGTTTGACTGTGCCGCATATGATATTACCGGCATTGTACCAAGGAGCGTTATTGCTGCCAATGCTCCCGATATTATTTTGTGTATTTTACTCTTTGTTCTCATTTTAAAATCCCTCCATGGATAATATTTTTAAATAAGCTTATTTTTTTGATGTAAAATCCGCCTATTACGGCGGCACATACAGTTTCCTTAAATAGCATATCATCTTTGAACTCCTCGTCCTCTCTTATTGGATTTAGTTCTTGAGCGAACCGGAGCTTTACCGTCTGCTACACGCCGAGCCTTTATATCATTTATCCTGACCTTGACCGAGTTCTTAGTATTTCTGTCCGCTCTCTCCGTATCCCCGCGCTTTGTATATCTGTGCTCTGACCGATAATCTCTTGCGCGGAGAGCTGAGTTTTTTTCCTTCGTCCTGTCAACATCATGCTGTGAGTTATCCGCATCCGCCCTGTCGTCAAAACTGTTCTTTTCTTCTGCTGCCGGAGTCGTATAACCGAGTTTCTCCATAATATAATTGAGCTTTGTCACGTCCTCCTGCTTTGCTATTACATCACAAAGTCCCGTATTGTTCGTTTTATCCGATACCGCTGTGAAAAGAACTCCATATTTCTTCGCTTCCGAATTGAATTTTTTCAGATCTGCCTCTTTTATCTGTAGGATACATAGCGGCTTATCCGATTTCAAAAGCTGTTTCAAATTAGTCTTACCCTGCATCTTTGACTCATCGTTCATAAGCGCTATAATAATAGCGGCAAGATTTTTTGCGCCCAGTGCCGCCAGCTTTGCCGCCGACTCGGTTATCTGTATACCCTCCTTGACCATAAGATCAGCGACTTCTCCGCTTGTGTTCATGCTTTGATACCTCCGTTTCCTTTATCGCTTCTTTCTGTAAAGCCTGTGCCTGCTGATATTTTTCTTTAAGCTTTTCTGCGTCTGCAAATATCGCCTTGCACATTCGGACATCTGAGCGGCACTCCTTGAGAATACCGTTGATGACCGTGACCTGCCTTGTGATCTTCTCTTTCCCTTGCTCATCCTCACTATTCCTTTCCTTATATAGATTCTTTCTCTGCTCGACTAAATCATTGATCCTCGCCTCCCTCTCCTTATGAAATACACTCAGCTGCTCTGACGTCTCAATATTGTTATCATAAAGAAATCGAAATTGCTTCTGATACCGCTCCATTTTTATGAGCTCATCGCGCATGAAAAAAGACACCCTCTGCGGTGTCCTACGTTTTCGTATTTTCTTGAACAGATAGAGATAATGAAAATACAGCGCCTGAAAGCCCTTGAGTTTCTTTCTCGGTGCTTTATGTATATTTCCTCTTACTTTATATGTTTTTCTAATCTGCGACGGCTGCATTATATGGATACCGTTCTGCTGTGCTATTATCCGCTGTCTGATAGCTTCTTCGGCATACTCGGCACCTAACTTGTCAAGCCTCACCGGGCGTTTGCCGAACGGCGGTATTATTGATGTGTACTTTATATTTTCACTCCTGCGATGTACCACATACCCGCGCCGTTTCAGCTCTCGCCAAAACATCTGCATAGTTGGCGAAGCTTTGATTATTTCATCAAGCTCCTCTCTGACCTGTCCGCGTATAGTCGGCTTGCCATCGTTTACAGCCTTCCACTCGGCATAATGCATCCCCTTGTGCTGCGGATCGTCTATAACCGAAAGTCCGTATTCACGACACAGTCTGTCGGAGACTTTGCGTATCTCATTATAATAACTCTTTGGTGTTGAACGGAATTTACCGCCGTCAACGAATGATACCGAGTTTACAACCATGTGATTATGGATATGGTGCCTATCCAAATGCGTACCGATAACGACTTCAAACCTGTCCCCGAAACATTCCTGTGCAAATTCCACGCCTATCTTATGCGCCAGCTCCGGTGTTACCTCTCCCGGCCTGAAGCTTTCGATATAATGATAAGCGAGAACTTTATCTTCTTTACCATACTTCTTCTTAGTCACCATCATCTCTTTGTATGCAGTCTCAATACTGGAACAATTAATAGCAGTTTCAAATAACCTTTGCTCTGTCTTATCCGGATTTGTAACATACTCAATAATATTATCAAGTAAAGTTTTATCCTCATTTGCCGCATACTCCACAGCTCTTTTGAGTTTACTTCTTACGGCATATACCTTTACAACAGCCATCAGCGTTTCACCTCTCGATATATCTCTCCGAGCAGATGAAGTACCTCTTCAAGCTGCGCCTGCGATACTCGGCTCTCTACGTTGACCTTCTTAGCGATCTGATTTATATTATTACCGATATAATTTATCTCACGTATTAGCTGTGCAATATTATTCGGCGGTCTCGGCTGTATGTCTGCGCCCATGATGAGCTTGCGGATGAACGGCTCCATTTTCAATCCAGCATTTGCAGCCTGTCTTTTTAAGTGTGTATGTTCTGTTTCACTTAATCTTACCAATATTGCTGATGTGCGTTTCCTCACAAAGTCACCTCATTTCCAACAATTTTATTTGGGGTTTTAGGGGGACCACCCCTAACAACTGCATTTTGGATAGCAAAATGCTATGCTTGCAAGGTCTATCTAAAAATAGACCTCTTCCGCTACACCTCATCTGCCATATCGGTCACAAAGTCACGATCTTCTCCGTCAATAAAAACATTGAAGGTGTTCCCGTACCGCTCGCAATTCGATGAGCAATAGTCCTCCGCTGTTTCAAATGCTACAGCCTCCGCGTTTATATCAAGCTTATGGACGTCCCTGTTATTAAAGCATATCGCATCGCTGTTGAAATACATATCAAGCAGCATAGAAACAGCTGTTTCCGCGTCAGTAGCTTTGACCTTCAATATCTTCTTAGACCTTGCTTCCATTTCTATATTATAGACCTTATTCATTCTTTCCTCCGCTTCAATATTGTTTCTGCAGAATTTCAATATTACACATACAAAATCTTATATGCTAATAGATTTTCAATATCGTATCATTTAATCTTCAATATTGTTTATCCCATCACCAAGGAAATCCCATGCTATGTTTTCTTCATCTGACGAGATTTTTTCTGCTTCATCTGATTTGGGTTCGACCAAATTATTTTGTAATTCCTTTGCTATACGTTTTACAAGCATATCGGCAAAATCAGAATCCGTTTTATCAAAGAATTTATTCAGTGCTGCAATTATAACTGCTGAATATGATTTAAACTCCCGTCTATTTATATTTTGCAAATGCATCCATGCTTTTCGGTGTTCAGGTTTCTCAAGATTAAATCTCACCGTGCAAAATCTTCTTTCAGACATCGGATTGTTCCTTTCTCATTTGCAAATATGTAATGTGTTCATACCCCTTTACCGTAGCACAAATATCACTTATTATCTCCACGTTCTCCTTGTCATAGGTACCGAAGTTCTTAACAATACAGCCACCGCCTCCGATGATATAAAGCTTCATGAGCTCTGGATCATATTCATAGCTTTTAAGCGCTGTAAATATATCATTCGTATACTCTGCCGCTGTCTGTCGCAGAAGCTGTTCATACTTAGCCGAAATATCCGCCTTTGCAAACCGTATATACTGTTCGATTATTCCTTCATCGATCTTCACACCGAAATTGTCCATAACCGAATTTCTCGCCTTTATTATGAGCTGGTTCACTCCAAGCTTTTCAGTCCATGACTTACTTTCAACAGGCTTCTTGTTCTGTATATACAGAACATTAAGTGTTCCATTCCCTATATCAGCCAACAAATTTGTTCCTTTAAACTCTCCTATACGCTCCACAACAGCAGGATAACCTTGCGGATATACACTGCATCCGACAAATTCAATATGAAATTCTTTATCGTTAAATTTAAATTTCACCTCTTTATTCTTCATCAGATACGCTCTAAAGCTGTCTCGCTGAACCCGTACCCATGTGAGCGGCAATCCTGTTGCAAGATAGATCTTAGCCTCATATATCCCGACACGCTGCAATTCCCTTGCTATTACCGCAAGATTTAAGATATAGAAATCATCGTCCATAGACTTATCCGCAAGAAACGCCTTATGTCCCTCTCCCAAGCGGTAGTATTTATTATCGTACTCAAGAATGTTCCCTTGAAATACAGGCTCTGTATCATAGCTGATAATACCGCTCGGAAGAACTGTATTTGCTCCTTTGCAGTTGCCATAACCCAAATCGGTGCCAATGATCTTTATCCCATTTTTAAGCTCTCTCACCGTTCTGTTCCTCCTTATGTACTCCCATAACAAATTTC
>CAJMRL010000046.1 GCA_905215805.1 uncultured bacterium
GCGCCTCTCGGCGACAGCTCATATATATTACCACGTTCGACATGAAAAGTCAAGCCTTTTCATGCGGAAATATTGTATAAATAAATTGGATTTTTTTGCGGTTTACTTGGTAAAATTATATCTATAAAGAAAAGCAGCAGAAGTATTCCTCTGCTGCAATATAAACAGTTTTTACTTATTCAAAATTTCAATAGCTGTTTGTAATTGAGTATCCTCATCGAACGGAATTGACGATGCATAATATCCATCCCATGCTTCAGGGGCATCAACTACTACATCCGGAGTTATTCCTGTTCCATGAATACAAATTCCATTGGGAGAATAATATTTAGCTACAGTCATTGATATTCCCGAGCCATCTACAAACGGATAAACCGACTGTACAATACCTTTTCCAAAGCTCTTTTTTCCTACTATTGTCGCCTTTCCATAATCTTTCAGGCATCCGGTGAGAACCTCTGATGCAGACGCGCTATTTTCATTAATAAGTATTACTATTGGCATATCCATCTCATTAGCATCCGATTCATAATCCTGACGCTCTCCATCCTTATACTCTATATAAGTTATAAGCCCCTCTGGGACGATCATATCCGCTATATTACATGCCACATCGAGCGCTCCGCCAGGGTTATCACGCAAATCTATAATCATCTTCTGCATACCCTCTGCCTGCAAAGCCTCAACCTTTGACTTAAATTCAGTATAAGTATCTTCCTCATTTCCCGCATCATTTGTATTAAAGGCTGAAATCCTTACATATCCTATATTATTATCAAGCATTTGTGTACGTACTGATTCCGAAGATACATTCCCTCTCTCAATTTCCTTAACGATTTCTTCACCATTTCTAATAAACTTTATATTTACTTTTTCTCCATCTTTTCCGGATTTGATTTTAGTAACAGCTTCCTCCATTGCATCTCCGGTATAATCTACTCCGTCAACAGCTGCAAGTATATCACCAGGAAGAACCTCCGCATTATATGCCGGGCTTCCTTCAAAAGCAGATACAACTTCTATTTGATTATTATCATTTTTCGTTACAACCACGCCAATACCCACATAACTGTCTTCAAGCTGTTCTGTATATTCTTTAAATTCTTCCGTGGTATAGTAATGCGTATATGGCTCCTCAAGTCCCTCAACATATGCTTGTAATGCGTTTTGTTTCATTGCTTCATCATCAATGTCATAGAGATATTCACTTTTCAGCAAAGCATTGATCGCAGAAAGCTTAACTTCAAATTTCCTTGTACTTTCATCCAATCCCATATAAGGTATCCGACATACTATTGATGTAATAAATGCCGTAACAACTACCGATATAATTATTGATATAAATATTGCACCTTTTCCAAAATGTTTTTTAGACTTTTTTTCCTTTCCGTCAACTATAAAGCTATCATCAGATTTTGAAAAAAACTCATTTTCGCTATTCATAAACAAACCCTTTCACCAATTATTTAATATCCTTTATTACAAATGGGACCGCATCACCCGTGATGCGACAGCACCTACGGGGATACAGCCCCATATTTATTTTAATCTATCAATCAGATCTTCATCGGATTAGATTCAAGGTACTTATGTACCATCATCGCAACCTTAAATATTATAGCCTGATCAAACTTTCGTAAATCAAGACCGGTAAGTTTATATATCTTTTCCAATCTATATACTAATGTATTTCTATGGACAAATAACTGACGCGACGTTTCACTTACATTCAAGTCATTTTCAAAAAACTTGTTGATCGTAAGAATCGTTTCATCATCGAGCGTAGTTATATCTCCTTTTTTGAATACTTCTTTCAAAAACAACTCACAAAGCTTTATCGGAAGCTGATATATCAATCGTCCGATACCCAAACTATCATAGTTTAATATATTCTTTTCATCCCCAAAAACCTTTCCGATCTCCAGTGCTATTTGTGCCTCTTTATAAGATGAATTCAATTCATCTATATTTGCCGCCACAGATCCTAAGCCCACAACCACTTTCATCATTGTTTCGGAATTTACCGTATCCAATATCTGCTGCGCCATTGTCTCAAGCTCTTCCGAAGTGATTACCTCTTTTAACTCTTTTATAAGAACTATATTATTGGAATCTATATTTATTACAAAATCTTTTTCCTTATCCGGGAACATATTTCTTATAACCTCATAGATTCCCGTTTCACCATTTTCGGTACGCTTAATATAAAAAACAGCACGAGGAATATCTATATCTACATGAAGCTCCCGCGCTTTCTGATGCAAATCGAACGAAAGCAAATTATCAAATATAATATTCTGCATAAAATTCGTCTTATCATATTTTTCATCATAATAATGACGAACATTATTCGCGGCAACAGCAATGGCATTACAACAGTATTTACTTATTTCATCTGTTCCTTCAACATAAACAACATACTCAGCATATGGCTTATTGGACATAACTCTTACAGTATAACCGTCTTTATACAATATTTTTTCACTATTTGTAGCAGCATATACAAGATCGTCCATAACATCCGAAGGCGGTTCATTTCCAGTATAAGCTAACACTAATCCATGAGAATCGGCTATACCAAATTTTTTGGGAAATACATCAGCCATTTGTGTAATTATATTCTGAAATGCCTTGCTTATCATATTTATATCCTCCAATTTTATTCATAAAACTCTACTATTAATATTATACACCAAAATGTTATAAATTTCAAGAATAATTTTTAATATTTTCAGTTTTTTTTCATAAAGTCATATTTAATATATGGAAGCTTCGTAAATCATTTTTGTTTGTTCGCCATCCTTCAAATAAACAAAATCCACTTGGTTTAATTGTGGATCCGTTATTTCAATTCGCATATTACCCGAAGAATATTTCTTTGTAACAAGTCCGCTGTAAATAACAATATACAATGAATTTCCATCTATCTCATATTCATATTTTCTGAAACTTGTTCCGCTTGAAAACATAACAGCATCTGCACTAAATATATCTTCACTTAATGACATATTCTCCATTGATACGCCAGAATAATTACTGCTTCCATTATTTACAGACCAGTAAAAGCTTCCAGTAAATATCACTGCAACTAAAAATATCGATATCAATATAATTTTCAGAGCCCTATTTTTCATATTTTCCACCCAGCTTTCATATTTTTTCTTTTATTATATCAATAAATATCTGCAAAGTCAATATAGACAAACATCAAAAAAGAACGCCCGCAATTCACCACAGGCGTTCCAACACAACTATTTATTTAAATTATTCTTAATAAACTCAATAACATCCTTAATTGCTGTATCAATATCCTTTTCAACAGCCTGCTGCATTGTTCTCTCTTTATATTCAACAATGCCATCGCTGATTTTCTTTCCAACAACTATTCTAACAGGTATACCTATAAGGTCCGCATCCTTAAACTTAACTCCCGCACGCTCATTTCTATCGTCAATAAGAGTTTCTATTCCTGCCTCGCAAAGAGCGTTATAAATCATCTCCGCCTCTGCCATCTGTTCCTCACTTTTATAATTCGCCGGCACAACAATAGCATGATACGGTGCACAGGCAACAGGCCAAATGATTCCGTTATCATCATGATTCTGTTCAACAGCCGCAGCTATACAGCGTGTAACACCTATTCCATAGCAGCCCATCTCTACTATCTGGCTCTTTCCGTTCTCATCAAGATACTTAAGTCCGAGAGCTTCTGAATATTTTGTGCCGAGCTTAAAAATATGACCTACTTCTATACCCTGGGCAGTTTTTATGGGCTGTCCACATTTCGGGCATACATCTCCCTCTTCAACCACACGTATATCTGCCACATGATCCGGCTCAAAATCTCTGCCGATATTTACATTTTTATAATGCATATCTGTTTCATTTGCACCGACAACAAAATTTTTCATAAAGGTAACTTCCTTATCGACATATACCTCTATTCCAAGTCCAATCGGTCCGGCAAATCCAACCTCAGCCTTTGTAAGCTCTCTCACAACAGCAGGTGCTGCAAGCTCCAGATCATCTGTACATCCGACAAGATTCTTAAGCTTAACCTCATTAACCTCTCTGTCGCCTCTTACCATAGCGGCAATATATTTATCATCAGCCTTATAAATAATAGTTTTTGCAAAATTATATGATTCCATACCAAGGAATTTTACAAGCTCTTCTATAGTATGCGCATTTGGAGTATGAACCTTTTCCATCGGGAAATCACCCTCAATCTGAGGTTTTTCCTGAACTATACATTCGCATTTCTCATAATTAGCCGCGTATCCGCAAGCATCACAATAAGCAATTCCGTCCTCGCCCACCGGTGATTTTACCATAAATTCCTGGCTGCCGCTTCCGCCCATAGCGCCGCTGTCAGCGTCAACAATAGTAAAATCCAGTCCAAGACGTGTGAATATCCTGCAATAAGCCTCGTACATTGCCTCATATGACTTATCCAATCCGTCCTTATCAAGGTCAAAGCTGTATGCATCTTTCATTACAAATTCACGGCTTCTTATTATTCCAAAACGCGGACGTCCCTCATCACGATACTTAGTCTGTATCTGATAAAGCGTCATAGGATATTCCTTATATGACTTTACATTATCAATGACCGTTTGTGTAAAAAGCTCTTCATGAGTAGGGCCAAGACAAAAATCTCTGTCATTTCTGTCCTTAAGCTTGAACATAGAAGGTCCGAACACCTCCCATCTTCCTGAAGCTTGATATGCTTCAGCTGGCAAAAGTGCCGACATAAGAAGCTCCTGTGCTCCCGCCTTATCCATTTCCTCACGGATTATCTGCTCTATTTTATGCAGTGAACGCAATCCCAACGGCAGATATGAATAAATTCCTGCAGCAAGCTTACGAATCATTCCTGCTCGAAGCATAAGTCTATGACTTGCAATCTCCGCCTCCGCAGGCACCTCTCTAAGCGTGGGCATAAGAAGTTTTGACATTCTCATTTTTTCTAATTTCCTTTCGATCTTATTTTCATTAATCTGTTATTTTCTATAACTTATTTTCTGTAAATTATTAATATTTATCGCTTTTTATCATGGTACCAATACCTGTCTTTGTAAAGATTTCAAGCAACAAGCAGTGGGGTATGCGCCCGTCAATAATATGCACACCGGTGACACCGGCATCAATCGCATCCATACATCCTTTCACCTTCGGTATCATTCCGCCCTTTATTGTCCCATCTTCTATCATTTCACGGATTTCATGCTCCTCAGCTTCATACACTACATTGTCGTCTTTATCTTTTATCCCCTCAACATCCGTAAGGAGAATCAGCTTTTCCGCCTCAACAGCCGAAGCAACCGCGGCCGCAACGCTATCCGCATTTACATTATAGCTGTTTCCATCCTCATCAGTACCTATAGGAGCTATTACCGGTATCCACTGATCATTTGAAAGTAAATCCAAAAGACAATGCTTTACATAAACGACGTCGCCGACATATCCTATATCTACAGGTTTTCCATCGACTTCTGCCGTCTGCTTTTTGCACATAATAAAGCTGCCGTCTATTCCGCTCACTCCAACAGCTCTGCCTCCCTTACGGTTAAGCAAGGACACTATTTCTTTATTTGTTTTTCCTATAAGTACCTGCTGAGCAACGCTCATCGTAACTTCATCCGTTACTCTCAGACCGTTGACAAAATTGCTCTTTACGCCTCTGTCATTTAAAGCCTTGGATATATCCGGACCTCCGCCATGAACTACAATTGGATTTATTCCTATAAATTTCAGCAAAGTTATATCTTCCATAACTGAATTTTTTAAATCCTCGTTTATCATAGCATTGCCGCCGTATTTTATAACAAACGTTTTTCCTGCAAATCTTTGTATATACGGCAAAGCATCAATAAGTATCTGCGCTTTTTTTATAAGCTGTTCCATATTGTCATTTACGCCTCCAATCATAAATAAAAGCCTGCACTTGCAAGTGCCGTCTTCTCGTCAAGCCCAAATAAAAGATTCATATTCTGAACCGCCTGACCCGCAGCGCCTTTTACAATATTATCTATAGATGACACCACTACTGCTCTTTGCAGTCTTTCATCTGCAACAACACCTATATCAACAAAATTAGAACCTGCTACATTTTTAATTTCCGGAAGCTTTCCCGCATCATACACCCTTATAAAGAATTCATCCTTATAATAATCCTTATAGATCTCCGTAAGCTCCTCTGTTGTATAATTCCTTTTAAGATTTATATATATTGTAGAAAGAATACCTCTCTTTACCGGAATCAGATGCGGAGTAAAAGAAAGCATTATTTCTTCTCCCGCTATATGAGAAAGCTCCTGTTCTATTTCCGATGTATGGCGATGGGTTGCAACCTTATATGCCTTTGCAGTCTCAGCACACTCACAAAAATGCACCTGCTGCGACAATCCTCTTCCCGCTCCTGTAACTCCTGATTTTGCGTCAACAATTATATTTTTTGTTTCTCCGGCACCTGATGCCAACAACGGAGCGGCACCAAGTATTGAGCACGTTGTATAGCAGCCCGGATTTCCTATAAGTCTTGCCTTTTTTATTTCTTCCCTATGAAGCTCCGGCAATCCATATACAGATTCTTTAAGAAGCTCCGGCGATGAATGCTCCTGTCCGTACCATTTTTCATATACCTTCACATCATCATAACGGTAATCTCCGCTTAGATCTATGACCTTTACACCCTGCTCAAGTATTGACGGAATAACGCTTTTTGATGCTCCGTGAGGAAGTGCTGTAAATGCAATATCACATTTTGCAACTTCTTCAAGGTTAAGCTCCGTACATTCCTTTTCAAGTATATGTCTAAAATTCGGATATACCTCATCAATTTTTTTACCTGCAAAGCTGTGTGAGCCTACAATTTCTATACTCACCTCAGGGTGATTTGTCAGCAAACGCACAAGCTCAATTCCCGCATATCCCGTTGCTCCGAGTACCGCAGCCTTTATCATATCAATTCCTCCATTAAGCCGCCCCACAGCGGCATAAATTAAAATGTGAAACAAAGCAGCCATTATTACAATGCTTATATCATATTTAAGCTGTAATAACGGCATGCGCGACTTATCTTTCACGCCATTTCCTGTTTTGTAAATTAAATCATCTATATATTATATATTAAAATTTCCTTTTTGTAAAGGTCTAAACGAAAATTTTACATATACATTGCGACATTTTTTTATGATTCATATAATTCCGTAGTTTGACACCCCGAAATGCAGAGATCGGCATAACGGTCTAATTTTTTTG
>CAJMRL010000047.1 GCA_905215805.1 uncultured bacterium
GCTGATTTTACTAAAAACAAAGGTTTAATGTGTCCGTTATCTTGACATAGCACCACCTTGATATTTCAGCGGGATTATTTTTAGCATTGACTGCCCGAACATGTTGATTTTCGACCGCTTCACGAGTCTTTATCTTAGGCCGCTCCAAAACATTATTCTGTGCATTTTCAGATAAAACAGCTTCCTTTGTCTTTATCGTCGCAGCTCGCTCTTTAGCCTTTACACCTGCATCATTCCGTGCTTTTATCCTCTGACGGTCCTGCATGAGCTGTTTATCCTTTGGCTTATTTGAATTGGGCTCCGTCCTCGGAGCTTCAAGCTGTTTATACACAGGCTCCTGTGCCGGATTTTCCGACACAGGTATATCGGGGATGTCGTGAGCCTTTCTCTGCTCTATCCGTCCCACTGCGTATTTGACCGATTGCTGCACCGCATCAGCCGCAGCATATGCGGCACGTTCTGCTCTGTCCTCGACCTCATCCACAGCGTAATTCTCAGGGCGCTCGTTTTGCTCTTCTGTCTGCTTTTTTAACTCCGCCTTGGTTTTCACATACTGCCGTTTCAGACTGTCTGCTGCACTCATAGACATAGCGGCTTTCTTAGACTTATATCCGCCGTTCGTTTTCAAGCTGTGTGTATTCCTTTTAACCTCCTTAGGCTTGCTCTTAATGTCCTTCACACGATCACCGCCTTACAGAGCGTCATTCTCATATTTCACTGTCACCTTGAGCGGGTATTTCTCTTTTATCTCGGAAAAGCCTACAGCGTCCTTAAACTGTGAGATATACCCGCGTATATCTATTGTAGATACACATACAAACGTGTTGTCCTTAATATGATATACGTCGCACACCTCGCCGAGCGTCTCAGATATGCACTTCTCTGCTCTTGATATAGCCGCTTTCTTTCCTTCTGCTCCAAGAGCCATAAATATATCAGACAAATTATCTATTGATATTACCGCCGTATTAGATTTCCTATTTACCTGCATAACATCATACCTCACTTCCCGGACTTGTGCTCATAAGTGCATACAGCTGTGTATCCGCAGGGAAATCATTCACGAACGGCACTATTGAACCGCCGACCTTTATCAGTCCATGACCGGCAGGCGCGTTCGTTATATATCCCATCTGTGTCTGTGAGATGTTCAATAGTCCCGCAAGCTCTATCCTGTCGGATGGCGCTTGATTTAGCATCAGCAGGAACTCACTGTTAGCAAGCATACCTCGTGCTGTCTCATTGCTGAGACAATCGGCAATGTTCTGTGTGATACCTGTCAGAAGGCCTCCATACTTTCTGAAACGCTTCCATGCCTTTAAGAGAAATTCGGCGCTGTACGGATTTTTAAAGAAAAGATGTGCTTCATCTATGTACACTCGCGTATATTTTCCCCTCTTGCGGTTCGCCATTACTCTGTTCATTATATTATCAAGCATTATCAGCAGTCCGATGGACTTCATTTGGTCTCCGAGTTCCAATATATCATAACAAGCGATACGGTTATTAACATTGACATTGCTCTGATGTGAGAATGCGTCAAGACTTCCTGTTGCGAACAGCTCAAGCGACAGCGCAAGATCATGAGCCTCCTGCTCAGGCTGTTTCAAAAGCTCCTCACGAAAATCTGCAAGTGTCGGCATTTTCTCCGACTTGCCCTTAAAGTAATCATTGTAAACGCTTATCGTACAGCGGTCTATGATTGAGCGGTCTTTTGCTCCCACTCCCCCGCCGAACCTTGCATCACCGTTCTTTAACAGCTGGTCAAACAGTGAGATAAGGAATTCAGACTTGATAGAGATTGGATTATCCTCCCCGCCAGTGTCTTCATTTATATCCATAGCGTTTATGTGATTGGGCGACGATGCCGAAAGCTTTATCACCTCTCCGCCGAGATTCGATACAAGCGGCGCATACTCTCTTTCGGGATCTACCACGATAATATCATCATCGGTGAACAGCGCCGCCATTGCTATCTCCATTTTGCTTGCAAATGATTTTCCCGAACCGGACACACCTATAATGAAACCGTTGCCGTTTAATAACAGCTTACGATTGCACATCAGCAGATTATGCGATATCGCATTGATACCGTAATACAATCCGCCGTCATCAATTATCTCCTGCGTCTTATACGGTATAAGCACAGCTGTGCTCTCGGTCGTAAGAGTACGCACCGCATCTATCTCCATAAGCCCATACGGCAGTACGGTATTCAATCCGTCCTCCTGCTGAAACTTCAATACAGAAAGATTGCACAAGTCTTTTCTGCCTATAGACATCAGTGTTTCGGTATCGTTATCAAGCTCTGCAAGACTGTCCGCAAGATGTACAAGCGTCATCGTTACAAACATCATCCTCTGGTCACGCGCTGTCAGATCATCCATGAACTCCTTTATCTCGCTGCGCATCTGCTCCATCTCATACGGTACGGTCGCTGAGAAGTTATTTGCCATATTTTGCTTTTGCTGCCACTTCGTTATATCTGTCTCTATAGCAAGCAGCTTCTTCTGTATCTCCTTTACCGCTTCGTCCGTTGGTATAGGCTGAACATCCACCGACACCATCATACTCCTTGAAAAGTCCGTAAGCTGTGACAACAATTCATCTTTGAGGAATGACGGATATTCTTTAAGAAACAGCACCCTTGCATACTTATCGCCTATCTGTATATAGTCACGCTTGAATTCAATGTTATCAGGTGAAATGTAATCCTTAAAGTGCGCTCCCCTCGCCATTGCTCTCTTGAGGTCAAAACTGAACTCTCCGTCTTCATTTCCTCTGAAAAACTCATAAAAAAGACGGAGCCGTTCTTTATATCCAAGCTCCGTTACCTGTGAGGATATTTTCGCAAAATCCGCAGCCAAGTCGCTGCCGACCCTTGCAAAATATGTTCTCGCCTCTTTGATATTCTTTTTCTCCGCTGAGATCGTGATATATTTCTCATGCACGATATTATTCGACTCTGACATCTTATCGTTGAGCAGCTCCTCAAGCTCCTTTGCGTACTCTTTATATTTATCATTAGCTGCAGGAAGTGTCATGTGCTCAATGGCATTATTCTGAAGCTGCCTGTTATATATGCTAATCTTTGCGACCGCATCGGTAGGCAGACCGTTAAGTATCGCACTGTGTGCAAGAAACATTTCCTCCTGCTCTGCATTTGATGCGACCTCATAATTGATATCCGAGAACCGCCACATCTTTGAAAATATCTTTCCGCTCTGTATTATCCCGTCCTTGTATATGACATCAACGGGGATTGACTGCTGAACTGTTTTCGGTATCTTCCGCTTAGGCTTTTTTACTCTTTTTGTTTTTCTTAACAGCACTGTTTACACCCTCTCTGTACAAATTATATAGTATGTTTTCCGACTTGAAAACACGTCTGCCCGAAGCAAGGAACTCACTTCTGATATATGCCGCTGCGAACTTTTCAAATGTCATGCCGTTGTACTTAAAAAATCCGGCTGCCGCGAACGGCGCAGCGAACAATACGCACATCCATGACACCATTTCCTTACCGACAATATCCCGGAGTCCGAAATATGTTCCGACCGCCACACCCACGGCAAGCACCGAGCATATGAACTGCCGAGCCGAGAGCCCGAAAAACATACTTTCATGATAATCCTTGATTTCTTTGTTTATCTTGATTTCCATAGTGACCTCCTTTTTAAAAATTCCCAATAAAAAATCGCCATGCACAATACACAGCGATTCTCAATTTTATTATTCCTCATCATTTGTAAAATTGCCAAACAAGATTTTTATATAATCCCTTCGCCCATATAATATACGATAAATGGATACATAATTCTCATCAGCTTTATAAAAGACTATATAATTGCCACTAACTAAATATCTGTAATCCGTTTTCACGGCAACTTTAGACGATAATGGCGCACCCATAAATGGCGATACTTTCAGCAACGTGTAATCATCCACGATCTTCTTCACCGTCCTCTGTGCGGCTATTGGATTACAGAGCGTTTCGCTTATATATTCTTTTATATTTTCCAGATCGTTCGTCGCAACAGATGTTAATCTAAGTTCTGCCATTCTCATAACCCCAATCTTTTTCTTGCCTCATCTTCTGTGATCCAGCCATTTTCAGCCACAGAATACTCTGCTTCGGATAATTTTGACATAAGCTTTATTGTTGCCTGCATTTTCTCGTATTCGTCCATATCAATAATTACATATCTCCCACGTCCGTTCCTTGTCAAGAACACAGGCTCACCCACAGAAATATCCTTCAGCACTTCTGTGTAATTTCTCAGATCTGATACAGGTTTTATATTAGGCATGACAAATCCTCCTCACATAATTTGATGTATTTATTATATCACTATTCTTCTTAAAATTCAACAGTAAATTTGAGAATTTTTTATGTTCCTAATATTTCCTTGATTATCCTATCTGCACCCTCAAGGCATACGCCTACGTATGATTTTATAAATGCCTTACCCATCTGTGATGTGCCTTCTCCTAGAAATGATGACAGCGGCACCGGTACTAAAGCGGTGTACATAAAAAGGCGGAAAAAGCGGCCGTACATTGTCATTATCATAATAAAAGCCATTACCGTTATAAATAAGCTGCCGAGTATCGTCACAAGCCACAACGCTATCTCTGTGCCGCTTTTCCATAAATAGATACAATGAAAATCATTATTTAAACAGACTTTACATAATGATATATATTAATCATACACCAATACAAAACCGTTCCTGCAATATAAAAGAATACATCATTAATATCCGATATTGATGACGTATTTAGCAATGGTCCTATCCATTCCCAGACTAGACTGCATACCATTCCTATTAAAAGCAGCTTTCTTAAATTTGTCAACTCTCTGTTTGCCGTAACAA
This sequence comes from uncultured bacterium, assembly GCA_905215805.1. Classification (GTDB taxonomy): domain Bacteria; phylum Bacillota; class Clostridia; order UBA1381; family UBA1381; genus UMGS1958. The sequence goes on from CAJMRL010000047.1 coordinate 4,878, forward strand.
GCAATATGTTTGTATATGAAAAAAATATTATCGGGCATATTAAATCATTAAAATAACAGTTAAAAAACAATTGTACCAAACCATCTGTATATTTTTTTATAAATATGTTGTTTATAAAATATATGCAGCTAAAGATCATGATAAGTATCAGATTAAACGAATTTTCTTTACTGCTTGATACAATACATTTTATCGTTTTCTTTAATCTCTTCAAAAAAACTGTTAATAATACTGATTTAAAGATAACAAAAAATAATTAATGCTAGTACAATTGCACCTACAATCGCAGCAAAGCTCATAATCACTCCTCCTATCGTTTATACCATTTTCCGTCACTACCTTTTTTATACAATCGATTCATAGTATCATTTACTTCTTTTTCATGATACTTATCACTCGAAGATGATGTGCATGCCGTAGTTACTGTCAACAACGAACCTACAGCAATGATTGCAGCTATCAATGACAGCATAATATTAGATCTTATTTTTCTCACGATAATCAATCCTTTCTCATTTGAGTACTCTATCAACATTCCGCCAAATCGAGCTGTCAATCACCCATTATATCATCCAAATAATCACCCACAGCATTCTGAAACTCCTTATCAGAAATCCTTCCATCCCCATCACTGTCGTTTGAAGAATAATAGTAGTCATCCTCATCATAAGCGTAACCCGAGCCATAGCTGTCATTATCATCATATTTCCTTGATGACGAGTTTCCGCCACAGGCGCACAGTGAAACGGATATGGCTATTGTCAAAAGAAATATCATCCTTTTCATGTGTATTTATCCTCCTTTCGTATCATATTGAAGTAATAAAAAATATGTAATAGCGAATCACTTACGCCGCTATTCATGCAAATAAGAAAGTTTCCTTTCTTCCTTAAATTATTATATCATAATCAGCCCTATTAGTCAATATTTTTGCTATTAGTTTATTTAAAAAAATAACTAATAGTATATAATAATACTAAAAGGAGTAATACATATGGATTTTAATTATGTAGCTATGGGACAACGGATCAAAAGTGCCCGAAAAAAGAAAAAATTAACACAGGAACAACTGGCTGAATTGTGTGACTTATCCACCGCACACATAGGACATGTTGAACGTGGAAGCAGAGCACTATCCATTGAAACCCTTGTAAAATTGGCTTTGGTTCTGGATGTGAGCACTGATTATCTTTTATTGGACGTTATGGCAGACAAGGATACGATTTTTGAAAAAATAACTATATCTTTCGGAGATCACCCAAAAGAGCGTGTGGAAAGATTTTATAATATCGTGAAAATACTGTCAGATAATATAGACCGTATATAATAAACAATTCACAATCTATACCGTATTCACATTCAAACAATATAGAATAAAAAAAGTGGTAGCAGAATCGTCGATTGCATCACACGCCCCGTCATTTTTGTGGTGCTCACCGCTATGGCGGTAATTTTTCTGTCAATTTCTTATTGTATGCACATCACGCTCTTTTGTTAAAATGCGGAACCACTTATGCATCATAAATATCAAGCACGGTATAGGCGAACATAACAGGCGACTTCCCATATCTCATAATAGCGTATGACTCTACCCGCATCAAGATCAAAGACACATAAATTACGATCCGCCATTGCTTTCATCGTCATACACATAAGTTCAAGATCGCTGAACAGCCATTCCTCTGTCGGAACAACGATACAGTCAACGTGGATAGTGTCGCAGTCGTTCATCATTTTATCAAATGCGGGGCACTTGTGGGATTCGGCGTCGGTATTGATGTAAATACCTCCGATACCACCAAGGATGTCCGCAATGCTCTCTACCACTCCTCCGCATATCGTATATATCGTTGTAATTATGTCCA
>CAJMRL010000048.1 GCA_905215805.1 uncultured bacterium
GTGTTCCGTTCATCAGCATTATCGAGTAAAGGCTCCTGCGGTGCTCCTTGAGATATGTCCGTCTCAGCATCCCGTATTTCCCTATCTTGTATTCCTCCTGCGGAACCGTAAGCTCCGGTATCAGATAATCTCCCGCTGTTCTGTATGCTATCTCTGCCATAGTTATCCGTCCTTTCGGTTTTATTATTATCTCTATTATATACTCCGCTGCTGCGTTCGTCAAATTTCTCACGCCTCTGTTCGGCTCGTATGGTCTCGGATATATTCCTCAATGCATGCTCCGATATGGAGCTCACTGCATTACCAAGAATACTTATGGTCTCCAGTGTATTAAAGTCACGTATAAATTCAAGATCCTCACGTTCCATAGCATCATCAGCATTAAGTCCCATACGACACATGACAATGTATCTTATTGAAGCTTCGGCAGTCTGCCTAAACCTGTAGTCAAGATTTACACTATCCAAGCCATTAAGCAGACTGTTATTCTTCACAAATCCAAGCTCATGCAGATAATCAGCTTTATTGTCCTCGACCGCATTATGTACTGCATCATGTATCGCTTCATACATACTGCTGTCCGCATTTATATCGCCGAATGTGTTCGTGAGCGTCTCCTTTATTGGAATATCATATTTTTCATCATACTGCCACAGCCGCAGCTCACGGTTATATCTATCTCTTGTATCAGACACATCAAAAACATATTCCAACCCATAATGACCGCCGGTCTCACGCAGCAGCGCTATACCCTTTGAGCCTTTGTTTATCCATCGGTGCATCCGCTTGTTCCACACTTCCATGCCCGCACACGCCATGGCATCGGGGCGCTGTGCATAAATGAGCACCTGATCCTCGAATGGATATTTGTATTGCCATGCTGCTGTACGCAGAAACGCCGTCCAGTTGTCCGGCTCAGACAAAGACTTCTGTGTCTCCTGCATCAGCTCAAATATCCTCTGCATTTTCGCCGCCAAGCCCTTCACCTCCCGCTCTGTTACTCACGTTCTCATTATCTCGCCTGCTCGGCTCTCTGCGCTTTCAGGCGTTCATAATGGCTGTCTGTCACATCTACTGTTGTTGATGCGACCATTGCCAGTATACCGATAAGCTCGCTTGCGTCGCTCGGGAACAGCTGTATTATTGCATACTCAATCCCATCCTCGTCCGTACCGAGCTTTGCGTACCGCTCTATCGCCGCAAGCAGTTTTTCCGTGACCTTGCTCGTTTCGGGATCGTCCATTATACGTGTATATTCCTTTATCTCCTCTATCATATGGTCATACAAATCATTTGTAAAATCAAGTTTTACCTTAGCTCCGTTTCCTATTTTCATAACTCGAAACTCCTTTCTTTCCTTCTGTTCCTCATTCTGCGATGCTCCTGCATTTTACTCACATCATGCTGTGCCTCAGATAAAGTGTAGTACCGACCTTCACTGATATTTTTAAAAAATCTATCTCTGTCCCGGCTATCCATTCTGTTTATCGAATAGCACAGCTTATTCACTGTACCAAGTGAGTCTGTCTTTCTATCCACAAGCTCTAACAGCTGCTCTCCATGATAATTATCGGGATACAGATGAACTCTGAGCGTCCTCGAATTATCAAGCAGTATCATATCCTGCGGCGTCAGCACACCAATACTCTGTAATCGTTCATGCAGCTTCATGGGCGGCTCTGACAGGTCTGTCACGACCTTATTTTGCAGAAATTCTACCCTTGCAGTTATCATTGTTCCGCCTACCTCTCCATATCCTTATGCTTCGGCTCTATCCCGATTGCCTTCTTTAAGCCGTCCATAGTCTTTTTGGTACAGCCTTCAAAATCTGCTTTACGGTTTATGAAGCTCTCCAGATTGCCGCGAAACTCCGGTGCTCCTGCGTCTATGAGATAACATCTGCCATTCTCCGAAAGACGGTCAAAGAAGTCTCTCGGCTGCTTTGACTGTGCCGCTTCCTTTATGTTCTCCTCTGAATTGCCGTTACGTTCGTTTATCTCTGCAAACTGGCGTATATGATATGTCTCTCCGTACATTCTTCCGACTTGTGTCAGCGTAAAGTGATAATCATCTATGTATTTGCACTTGCCGAGCAATGTCCCGCCGTTATTGAGATTTATCTTTATACATCCTCCGTCGGGGATCCGAAACAGCTCTTTATATCGGCTGTCTATGAAACGTATATCCATCTTCTATCTCTCCTTGTCTATCTCAACTAAATTAACATATCCGCAGATACGGAAACCATACTTTTTCGCCACACTGCGCAGCCTATTCATAAGCTGCACACGGCGAAGTCTCAGCAGGTCCCTGTCAGCTCTTGTTATAGCCTCACCTGCTGTTCTGTCAGTGTATCCGCTTCCATTGTATCGCACCTCCGGATTTCTGTTTGATGCCATTGACATCACCTCTCATACGCTCTCTCCTCCCTTATACGCTTTTTAAAATCCTTAACCGCACTGTTTTTATCAGCAAAATAATGACCAAAATGATAGTCGCTGCCGTGCTTGCATTTCCATGTTACATACGGTTCCGGCGCTCTCGGATTGTGTCCGAGAACTACCTCCGTACTTCCTACTCTCTGACGGTCAAGGATCTCATATCCTGCATTTATCTCTTTTGTCATAATGAACTCCAATAAAAAACCCGATGTTCATTAAGAAACATCGGTTCCATCATCAATATTTTCTTCACGGAGCTTATCAAGCTCCATTTCTCTGTCTGTCCTGCCCGCCATAACCAAACAGCAGGTCATACCTACTCCGAACAACGCTCCCACTCCGAATGCTATAACGACTTCTAACACTATTTGCACCTCCTATCTCTCCGGCTCATGCCGCTTTCTTGTTTTTGCCCAGTTAGCGATAAGCTCCATTATCGTATCCTCGATCTGTTTCGGTGTGAATTCTTCGGGGAAATACTGTCTCAGCTTATCTTCTTTGAGTGTTATCCGTATCTTTTCGGGCTTCTGCTCACGGATGACCTTATCGATCAATTTTGCGCTCAGCAATCCATCATCCGAGATCCTGCGTATCTTTGCAGACTGCTCAATAGACGGCGTGATCTCATTTCTCTCAATGGATTTTAAAACATCCGACTGTGCCTTTGAACCCAGATACGACAGCTCCACAGCCGCATTTAACGGCAGTTTCTTTTCATCGACCATTTCAAGAAGTGGATCTATAAGTTCAGTCAAGCGGATATATCTTGAAATTTGATTTTTACTTTCACCTACCTGTTCAGCTAAAATCTCTCTCGACTCTTTCCCGGAAAAATTACTCCCAAATTGGGCGGAATTTTCTTTGCTCGGTCTTCCCGCTTTTCGTTTCATCGCTTCAAGCTTAAGCCGATACGCATATGCTTTTTCACTCGGCAAGATATGCTCTCGCTGTAAGTTACTGTCCACAAGCAATATCGTTGCCGTATCATCATCAAGGTTTTTCACGATAACCGGCACATTCTTGATGCCTGCGATCTCACAAGCCTTTGCACGTCTGTGCCCTGACAATATCTCATAACCGCCGTCTTTATGCGGTCTTGCTATTATCGGTGACAGGACGCCGCTCTCCTTGATGCTCTCCACGAGTTCATCCATGCTCTCATCCATCAAAACCTTAAACGGCTGTTCTTCGAACGGCTTCAGCTGTGATACAGGCAGCTTCTGTACCCGTTCATTCTTAGGATGCTCCCAATACTTGTATTGATACGCTTTTGCTCCTCTGTGCTGCTTTTTCTTGTTGTTTGTATTATTCTGTGTTCCCATAGCTCACCCTCCTTTCTACCTGCACATATCATATGCCACAGCATTGCTCATTTGTGCCGCTGACGTTGACGGTGTGTTAAACAGTGAGGTTATGAGATACGACTTCATGTTGTGTATCTTTCCGGTATGTTTCTCGAAGTTAAGCAGGAACGCGTCTATTATGCCGTGATCCACCTCCTTAAAGCGTTCCTGAACAAGAATACCCGGATACACTTCGCCCTCTATCATGTAAACCTCTCTGTCCACAGTCAGTACCTCAGCCATTATATTAACTATGTTTTTGACAACGCCTCTGTCATGATACAGACACAGATACTCAAAATCTATCTTCTCTTTCACGAGTTCCTTGTTCTCGTTATATCTATCCATCAATCTTTTAGCATCAAGTTTGCTGAACCTTTCCCTGTTGTCCGCATTATTGATAGATGGATATTTACTTACCTCAGTATTTAATTCTTTAGTATTTGATATATTAGTATTTAATTGCGTTGTCCCATCCGATACGGGCTCATCCAATACCGGAATTTCCGACATAGGCTCATCCGATACAGAAGAGTCGAAAGCAGGTGTCTGTGACGTATGCTCAACATTATTCTCCGGCACCTCAATAGGTCTTTCATGGATGATATACTCAGCTTCCTTGAGCTGTCCTTTCTCATTACGCTTTCTGTGACGCTCAAGATAGCCAAGAGCTTCAAGCTCACGTATCACTGTGCGTATAGCATCCACACCCTCCAAACTGATCCTCGCAAGACCTTTAAGCGTATAATCCCAATCCTCCGGCAGACTGAGCATAAGCGATAACAATCCCTTTGCACGAAGGGACATATTATTATTACGTAGATGATGATTGCTCATCACGGTAAAGTCCCTTGTTTTCTCGACTCTGAACACTGCCATAGTTAAATACTCTCCTCTCTTTTTTGAAAATTTGCAATAAAAAAAGACCTAAACTTCGTTAAATGAAATTTAGGTCTTGAAACGACACAACAGCTCTGCACTCTATATATTTTTTATTTATGAACACTGAAAACCATCGTTTTAGGTTTACACTCAGATGCAGGCATACGTATACGTTAACCATATTAAATTGTTCTTTTAAGTAAAGAAAAAGCTGATAAACCGCATGGTTATCAGCTTTGTGGCTCCTCGAGTCCGGCTCGAACGGACGACCCTGCGGTTAACAGCCGCATGCTCTGCCAACTGAGCTATCGAGGAATATGTGATCCACCTCAGTGAAGTTATTCGAGCTCTCTGAAATGGAATTTTGTTTTATGTTTTGTTTTCTTCCCGGTGCTTTTGTTGACGTTTGCCCTGCCAACTGAGCTATCGAGGAATATATTAACATTTTTGTTTGCATCTGCTATGCTCTCTTGGATAGCAGAAAATCGATTTCAAAATCTGTGAAACCGAAATTTTGATTTTAAGCTTTGATTTCTTCCCGGTGCTTTTGTTGACGTTTGCCCTGCCAACTGAGCTATTGAGGAATATCTCATATTTAATTATATCACAAACCAAAACGTTTGTCAAGTATTTTCTGATAACCGCCTAAGAATTTTCATTCTTAGGCAGAATC
>CAJMRL010000049.1 GCA_905215805.1 uncultured bacterium
AGAGAAAAAGAGCCGTGAACAAAATGATTTAAAAAATCATTTTGTCACAGCTCCCGCTTAATTACATTACGTCATTTCTTATTATATCTTCAAAGCTTTCTCTCTTAACAACAACTCTTGATTCTCCATCCTTTACCGCAACAACAGCAGGACGAGGAATTCTATTGTAATTGGAAGCCATCGAATAGTTATAAGCGCCTGTCGCAAGCACCGCAAGAGTATCTCCCACTTCAATTTCCGGCATCATAATATCCTTTGCGAGAATATCTCCCGATTCACAGCACTTTCCGGCAATCGTAACCTTTTGAGTCTTCTCAGCATCCGCTTTATTTGCTACAACCGCATCATATTCCGACTCATATAAAATATATCTTGGATTATCACCCATACCGCCGTCAACACTTACGTATTTTCTGACATTCTTTATATCCTTTATGCCTCCGACTGTATAAAGAGTAATTCCCGCCGGCGCAATAATCGAACGTCCCGGCTCCATCAAAATGAACGGGATTTCAATCCCTCTCTTTTTGGCCGTTTCCTTTACAGTCTCGCTTACATATTTGATATACTCATCATACGGAACAGGATCGTCATTTTCTGTATATCTTATACCGTATCCGCCTCCAAGATTAAGCTTCTTGATCTCCAGTCCAAGCTTGTCCTTCAAATCGCCTGCAAAATTCATCATAACCTCGGCTGCCTGAGTGAACGGCTCTATATCAAATATCTGAGAACCTATATGACAATGTATACCGTCCGGGTTTACATTTGACATTTCATGCGCCATCTGATATATTTCAAACGCCTCTCCGTTTTCAAGGGCAACTCCAAATTTAGAGTCAATCTGTCCCGTTCTGATGAAGCTATGTGTATGCGCGTCTATCCCGGGCTTGATACGGAACATTATACTCTGTACAACGCCATGCTTTTTTGCAATATCATTAAGCATCTTAAGCTCATATATATTATCGCATATAATATGGCCTACACCATTTTCAACTGCCATTTCAAGCTCTTCTTCTGTTTTATTGTTGCCATGGAAATAAATCTTATCCATCGGGAATCCTGCCTTTATAGCTGTATAAAGCTCGCCTCCGGATACAACGTCCGCGCCCAATCCTTCTTCAGCAACAATTCTGCAAGTATATAATGAACAGAAAGCCTTATTTGCATAAAGGACAAGACCGTTTCCTCCATAATATTTATCCATCGCCTCTTTATATACACGGCAATTCTTTCTTATCAAATCCTCATCAAGAACATAGAGAGGAGTTCCGTATTTTTTCGCCAAATCCACCGTATCATTTTTTCCGATAACCAAATGATGCTTATCATTTACAGACAAGTCCTCTGATACAAACATCCCAAAATCACCTTCCGTTATTATAAATTTATTACTCTTGTATTCAAAAACCGTATCCCGTTTATGAATGCAATATCATCATCCGTTTGTTCCGTCTTTTTTAGCCGCGGTCTTTTTGCTTCCCTTTTTAGTATGTTTTATCTTTTCCTCTTCACTTTCATCAAGTGCAAGCTGTTCCTCAAGAGTCTTTTCCGGTTCTCTGATAACCTTGGGCGGTTCATGAGAAACCACGCATTCTCTTGTCACTATTACCTTTTTGATCGTTTTATCTGACGGAGTTTCGAACATAATATCCGACATACACTCTTCTATAATTGCTCTTAATCCTCTTGCGCCGGTATTTCTTTCTATCGCCTTTTCAGCAATTGCTACAACAGCATCATCTTCAAATTCCAATTCCACATTATCAAAAGCCATCAAAGCCTTATACTGTTTTATAAGAGCGTTCTTTGGTCTTGTAAGAATTGTAACAAGCGTATTCTTGTCAAGCAGATCAAGCTTCGCGAAAATCGGAAGTCTGCCGACAAACTCCGGTATCAGTCCAAAGCGCAGCAAATCCTGAGGCAAAACATTTTCAAGGATCTCATTAAGATTCATATCCTTTTTACTTTCTATTTTCGCACCAAAGCCCAATGTTTTCTTGCCTATTCTATCGCTTATAATTTTATCTATTCCTTCAAAGGCCCCGCCGCAGATAAACAATATATTCGTCGTATCTATTTGCAGACATTCCTGATTCGGATGCTTTCTTCCGCCCTGCGGCGGAACATTTGCTATTGTACCCTCAAGTACCTTAAGCAAAGCCTGCTGTACACCCTCACCGCTTACATCACGCGTTATTGACACATTCTCCGATTTTCTCGCGATTTTATCTATTTCATCTATATAAATAATGCCGCGCTCTGCCGCTTCTATATCATAATCCGCCGCCTGTATGAGTTTTAACAATATATTTTCTACATCTTCTCCGACATATCCTGCTTCTGTAAGAGATGTCGCATCGGCAATGGCGAATGGCACATTCAATATACGTGCCAGATTTTGTACAAGAAATGTCTTTCCGCTTCCTGTCGGTCCAAGGATGAGAATATTGCTTTTCTGCAGTTCAACGTCATTTGAGATTTCACCGCTGTCGATTCTCTTGTAATGATTATATACAGCAACCGACAAAAGCTTTTTTGCCTTTTCCTGTCCTATGACATACTGATCAAGAAATTCCTTTATTTCCTTAGGCGTCGGAAGCTGTTCCCTGCTCATTTCATTCTTTGACGACTCATATTCACCAGCAAGAATATTATTGCAAACATCAATACACTCGTTGCATATAAATACTCCCGGTCCGGACAAAAGCTTATCAACCTGATCACTGTATTTTCCGCAGAAAGAACACCTTGCTTTATTTTTTTCTTCCATATAAAATTCCCTTCAATTATTAATATTCCGCATAAGCACATCAACACCGTACTCAATTAACGGGTACGATGTCGATGGGAATTCCTATTATTTACTTCTTGTGATGATTTCATCAATCAGACCATATGCCTTAGCTTCTTCTGCCGTCATATAATTGTCGCGCTCTGTATCGATACATATCTGTTCATAAGTTTGTCCTGTACGCTCAGACATGATCCTGTTCATACGTTCACGCGTTCTCAACAGATGATCCGCATGAATCTTGATCTCTGTAGCCTGTCCGCCCAATCCGCCGGAGATCAGCGGCTGATGAATAAGAATCTCACTGTGCGGAAGACAAAAACGCTTTCCTTTTGTACCCGCCATAAGCAAGAATGATCCCATGCTCGCCGCAAGACCTACACATATAGTAGATACATCGCACTTTATATACTGCATTGTGTCATATATAGCCATACCGGCAGTTATTGAACCGCCCGGGCTGTTTATATAAAACTGTATATCCTTATCCGGATCCTTTGCTTCAAGATAAAGCATCTGCGCTACAACAAGACTTGCAGAAGTATCATCTACTTGATCTGACAAAAATATTATTCTGTCATTAAGCAATCTGGAAAATATATCAAACTGACGTTCTCCTCCGCTGGTCTGTTCTATTACATAAGGCATTGTTGCCATATTGCATCCTTCTTTCTGAAATCAAAATTATTTAACTACCGCATTGTTTACAAGCATTGTGATAGTCTTTTGAAGTGCAAGATCTTTCTTTATTCTTTCCATTTCAGCGTCCTGCAAAAGCTCTTTTATCTTATCAAGCTCCATATTATACTTCTTTGACATATCAACAAGCTCAAGCTCAAGCTCCTCCGGTGTTGTCTCTATACCTTCAGCATTCATAACTGCCTCAAGCACGAGCGAACCGCTGACTTGCTTTTCTGCCTGCGGTCTGAACTGCGCCTTCATTGCCTCAAGATTTGAGCCTGTATACTGGAGATACATATCAATATTCATTCCCTGATACTGGAGTCTCTGAGCAAAATCATTTATAGTGTTATCAACCTGTGCGTCTATCATAGCATCCGGAAGATCGAACTCTGCATTTTCAACAACCTTTTCTATAACCTCGTTCTCGATCTCTGCCTTAGCTTTGTTTTCTGCCGCTTCTTCAAGCTTCTTTCTTACATCGGCTCTGTAATCGGCCATTGTCTCGAATTCGCTTACTTCGCTTGCAAAATCATCATCAAGCTCAGGAAGCTCACGTACCTTTATATTCTTAACCTTGCATGCAAATACAGCATCCTTTCCCTTAAGATTCTCTGCATGATACTCTTCCGGGAATGTTACGTTTACATTTACGTCTGCTCCGATTTCAGCGCCTACAAGCTGATCCTCAAATCCGGGGATAAATGTTCCCGAACCGATCTCAAGCTCATAGTCCTCGCCCTTTCCGCCGTCAAACGGTACGCCGTCTACACTGCCTTCAAAGTCAAGAGTGATTATATCTCCGTTTTCAACAGCTCTGTCATCAACCTCTATCATTCTTGCATTTTTCTGCTGAGTTGCAGCAATATCCTTATCAACATCTTCATCTGTAACAGTAGCGTCAACAGCCGCAACCTCTACGCCCTTATACTCACCGAGCTTAACCTCCGGCTTTGTTGTAACAAGAGCTGTAAATACAACAGGCTCGCCCTTCTTTATATCCTCAACATCGATTTCCGGTCTTGCAACGACCTCAAGCTCTGCCTCTTTAACAGCGCTCTCATAAGCGCCCGGAAGCACCGCATTAATAGCGTCATCATAAAAAACAGCCTCTGTGTAATACTTTTCAATAACAGCTCTCGGAGCCTTTCCCTTTCTGAATCCGGGAATATTAAATTTCTTTGCGTTTTTCTTATATGCCTCGTTAATTGCCTTTGTAAAATCTTCAGCCGACACTTCAAAAGTCAGCTTCACAAGGTTCTTTTCTACATCTTCTGTTTTCACTGCCATCGTGAATTTTCCTCCTTATTGTGTCTATACAAACACGTATTCATTTTAACATACGCTTTATTATATCATGTATTATAGTATTTTGCAATTCTTTTTTTGAAATTTTTATAAAAATTTTAAAAAAATTCATATATATTTCTTATGTTTGGAGCTATCACACCGTAGTTTGACACCCCGAAATGCAGAGATCGGCATAACGGTCTAATTTTTTTG
>CAJMRL010000050.1 GCA_905215805.1 uncultured bacterium
ATTGCAATCGTCCTCATTTTTCTTGTTATTTGGCTGCTATTTTGTCACAGCCCCTGTTTTTTAGGAAATTTTCGGAAAATTGCAGTTAAACAGCAGAAATTTGAAGTTTAAATTAGTAACGAAATATGGTATTATATATAGCCATTAAATAAAATTTTATACAGGAGGTATAAGAAGATGAATAAAAAAGGATTAGCGTCATTGCTTACCGCAGTGACATTGATGGCAGGTATGGTAACCGCCGTTCCGGCGAGTGCGGAAGAGGTTAAACTTGATCTTGAGGTTAACTCTGTATGGCAGTTGTGTAAAGACAAAAGTAGCAGCTATACAAAAGAAGATGTATCTCTTTTAACCGATGACAACACTGAAACCGGTATAACGATAAACAGAAAGGATACAACCGAGACGTATGTTAATTATGTTATTTTCGGTAACGGTGTGGACGATATGGCCTTTGACAAGGTCTATACTAACGGAAATAAGAGTGTAGTGTTTGGAACTGATGACATTAGTTTTATGTCCACTATACAGAGTGCCACATCGGATATCAGTTATGATAAAACATTCAAGGGTACGGTTCGTGATGCCGGCGGACAGATAGATGAATTGCTTGTTAACGGCAATAACTCTGTAACGAGTGTCGATCATGAACTTGATGAGCCAAAAACCTATAAATACATAATATTGTTATTCAACAAATGGGAAAACAGCACTGTCAATGAAATAGCATTGTACAACACAGAAGAAGAGCCGCCCGCACCGGAGAAGATTAATGTTCAAGCCGCCAAAGTAGAGGTAGAAGGTGTTGCGGAGGCAGATACAAACCAGGATGCTGTTGGATATTATGTAGAGAATCTCGGCATAACAAAGGATACAGGCGATCTTAAATGGCAGATAACAATGAATGATGAAGCTAAATATGAAAAGAACGTAGGCGTAGGACTTTCTGTTGAAGGTGAAGGAACTATGGACGTATCATTTGGTATCGTTTTGACCGGTTCTACGATGGATGGACAGGGTACAAGCGCTATTAAAGATGTTTATGTTACTGAATAATTAGGAGGCGAAGAAGATGAAGAAATTTTATAAGAATCCTACAATAGAAATAACAGAATTCTTAACAGAGAATATAATAAGATTAAGCGGCGGCACAGACGGAGCTGCAATGACCGCTGATGCTCTTGGAGATAAAGTAGGAGCAGGCAACGTTGAGCAGGCGAGCTTAGGCAGCTTTACTAAGTTAAATTAATCAATAGATTAATCAATAAATTATTCATCCCGGCATTGGGGCGGCATGTGCAATCTGCCGCCCCAATGTTTTATTATTATTTTACGTGACTCTTTTTTATAAAAACGATATACAGTGTGGTGCGGGAGTCCGGAGGTGCGTTTATTAAAAAACAAAGTCTATAATTAAAATTTATACTATGCAGAGATATTGTATTTATGATAAAATATAAAATGACAACAAAAGTATTTATGAACAGGAGGAATTAAAGTGAAGCTAAAAACAAAATTGACCGCTCTGATGCTGGCGGTCACAACAGCGGCAGCTGTGCCGGTCATTCCGATAGCTGCGGAAAATCCGGAAGCAAAGGAAACGGCGGGGACAGGAAATATAAATATGTCTGCGTCATATGCAGCTGCGGAAGATGTTCCGGAGGAGGTCATGCTGGCGTCCGATGAAGAAAGCTCGGAAAAGGTATGGGATACCTATCGCAGTGAAACATTTACAGGTGAAAACCTTGATTACAGCATCGTATGGAAAATAACAAACAACCCAAACGACCGCAAGGGTGCGTCCCATATGGTCGATACGGATAACAAGACAGTGACTGTAACGAGCAATACAGATGCGGCGGCAAGCGGCGTCCTCTACGGAGTTACAGCCTCAATAAAAAATATACATCCAAACACAAAATACACGCTGACATTTAAGGAAAAGACCAATATGACAGACTATGTCAATAACGGCGTGTACATAAATGCCATAACCGTTGCTACGACGATATCGGGCACGGATCCCGACGCCACGAAGGATGCGGAAATACTCAACAGCGGCAAGCTTGCCGATCTGCACAAGGAATTGACAGATGATGCTGACTGGTGTGAGAGAAAGGTCGAATATATCTCAGGTTCGGGACTTCCGGACGGATATGACTCGCTTGAGGCGAAGTTTACGTTTATGTTCAGGGGATGCACAGGAACACTTCAAATCAAAGATCTGGTCATAACAGGAGCAGCAATGCCGGAGCCTACTGCCTCGCCCACTCCTGTACCGGCTCCGACCAAAGATCCGGGAAAGGACTATACTCCGAAGGTGCATACGGGTGAGGTCATAGACCCGCTTGACACGGACGATATGTTCCAGTATCATTTTGAGGGCGGTACGGACGATTTCATGAACGGCGTGACAGAAGACGGAAAAAAATATGACGCATATATGTGGGTTCCGAAAACTGCATCTCCGGATACGCTGCGCGGTCTTGTGGCGATAAAGATGAACCTGATAGAAGTACCGCTTGCAGAGTCTGTAAAGCTCAGGGAAGCGTTGTCAAAGGAAAAATTCGGTATACTGTTTATAGTGGATAAAAACGATGTTGTGCCGGATGGCGAGACGGGGTACAATTATAAGAATATCCTGCAGGGAATGTATACAGCAAAGGATTATAAGGGCGACGATCTGTTCGGAGGAAAGTGGCGTACATGGGACGGCAAGGACGCCGCTCAAATAATGAACGATATCATGAGCGGAATAGCAAGAAATTCGGGTTATACTTGTGTTGCTCAAAATACTCTGGTCATAACGATCGGTCACAGCGCCGCTTCGCCGTTTGGTTACAGAAGCGGAAACTGGGCGTATGACAGAGTGATAGCTCAGATAGACATGAAGAACGGAATGTGGGGCGATGCAACAGACGGCTCAACAGCTGAAGGGGATGAGCACGGCTATGGCATGGTTCCGGGTATACCTTCGCTTCAGCTTGCGGCGCAGTATACCGAGCATGCTACAGGCGCAGGACGCGACCGTTCCGTATGTGACGCGCGTTACCATATAGATCATCAAAGAGCCGTAGATACAGATCAGCTTGTTTCGCATATAATCGAATGGGGAAGCGGTCATTATGATTGGTCGAATAATGCAACAGATATAATGATTGCTTATATTGAAAAGGCGATAGAATATAGGCTCAATAAAAATGCCGACGCACCGATAAGGGATTCGGCGGCGGCGACGAGGAATACGAGCTTACCGACCTTACGGATACAGGATATCTTATGAAACCTTTTGAAAAGGATGAAAACGGAGCGGAACGAAATGCGGGATATTACCGCGATGAATTAAAGGGCTGGCTTTCATCCGGGCAGGATAACAGCACAGCAAGTGAAGAGGACAAAAAGCAGTCCTTCTGGTATTTTGATAAGGAGCTTGCAGAAAAGATCAACTCATTCACAAACTATGCGATACCGGAATCACCCGCTGTCAATGATACTAAGGTTGCCGGAAAAACTCATTCGGATTACGAGCCGTATATGCTTATAAAGAACCCGGCGAATTCTGTATATGCAGACACAGTATATGATTTTAACAGCTACATTTCACCATTTACAAAATTTCAGGGTTCATATTCCAGATACGGAGACAATAGATTTATAAACTATGAAAAGATGGAAAATCCATCAGGCGGCAATGGTGACAGCAATCCTTGGCTCGGAGCTACAAATACCGGAGACTTAAAGGGTTATGACACTGTTACTGTTGACACGTATTATATGAGTGAGGTTCCGTCCATAAAAACAACCAATGGAGAGGCATATGACGGAGTAGGGGACACGGCGGCTGTTCCGGAGGGAGTTAAAGCCGAGGTAGTGCCGCTTATAGCGCCGTACGAGCTGATAGAATCGGAGCTTATAGATACAGAAGGAATGATAAGAGACGGTTCAGAGCTTGCCGAACAGGTAGCCTCAGTTACAAGGAGTACTCTCCGCTTCCATAACAACAGGGTATATTATAATTCCGGATGTCAATATACCAACGGCACGGGCCAGAAGCAAGGAGCGTTTGCAATGATATATTCGCCCGAGGTTTGGAACGGGGAAGGAGAGCTTGTTTCAACATTTAAATCAACAGGTATCGGAATGAATGTGCCGTATGTTGATATAGGAAAGGGAACAGTTCAGACTTTGACGCTAAACGAAATAGACGATGTAAATATCACCGATATGACAGAAAATCCAAGGATTGAGGTTAAATATGAGTCATCGGATAATGATTTGCAGAAATATACGGATGTATTTGTGAATTACGGTCCGGCAAGGGCGGTTAGGACGGTCGATCCGGTGGACGGCTCGTATTCGTGGGAAATAGAGATATTGCTTGACGAAATACCGGAGGGTGCGCAGTTCCCGATTGAGGTGAATGTAGTTGCATCCAATCTCGGTAAATGGGAAAAGGTATCAGGAGCAACGGATGAAACCTCATTTGATATAATATTGGATAATACAGAGGAAAGCCCTGTACCAACTGCTGAAGCCGCAGAATCGAAAGCTGCTTTGGTAACGATAGACGGCGATATATACACTGATACTCTGCCTGAAAGCGGTGAGCTGACTTCCGTTAAGCTGACAAGGATGGAGGATGATGAGCTTGAAGGCTGTACGGTATATACTGCAATATACAGTGAAGGCAGACTGACGGGAATAAGGCTTGCGAAGATAACGGAATTTAAAGGGACAGAGATGACACTTGATATAGAGCCAATGAATATTGCCGGCAGTGATGAGCTGAAGGTAGTGGTATGGGATACGGAAATGAGACCAACTGCAGAAATGCTTTGCGCGAAAAGGTAAGACATCAGAAGGGGCTGTGACAAAATGATTTTTTAAATCATTTTGTTCACGGCTCTTTTTCTC
>CAJMRL010000051.1 GCA_905215805.1 uncultured bacterium
TGTATGTTTGCCGGAAAGTAAGGTCATAGACTATTTTAATCGTACAACGGTAAAAATGACAAGGAATGACGGAACACCTGTTGAGGGTTGGAACGTGAGCGTATATAACAAGGACGGCAGCGGTTTAAGAACCGAGGTCACAGATGAAAACGGTATTGTAATCGTACCACCGCTTTCGGAAGCACCGATAGCCAAACCGACACCTACTCCCGATCCCGGTGCAGAAGCGACACCGCTTCCGGGTGTAGAAACAACTCCGAACCCCGATGCTACTGATATTCCTACAGTAACCGACACACCGGCAGCAACAGAAAAGCCGGAACAGACAACTGAGCCGAGTGCCACAGAAGAACCGGTTGTGACCGACAACCCGTCGGTAACGAATGAGCCTGTTTCAACGGAAACTCCCGCTGTGACAGAAACACCGAGTGCAACAGTAGTTCCGACAGAACAGCCGAGTTCAACGCCGAATGCGACAACAGAGCCGAGCGAGCCGACAGCGACACCTGCGGCGACAGCAGAGCCTACGCCCACACCGGATATTGGAGATGGGGCTGTCGTTGAGAACAAGGATTTTAAGTATAGAGTTTATGTCTGGGATAACGGCGGCGCACTCATGGACTTCGGTCTTATCAAATTGCAGGATGATGGCAATATAGAGATCGAGCTGCCAGCGACAAAACTGCTTGATGTGGAAAACAGGACATATATCAAGGTCATAAATGAGAATGATAAAACACCTGTAAAGGGAATTATCATCAATGTGACCGACAGCACAGATGCTACAGCTTCCGATATAACAAACAGCGAGGGTATAGCGGTTGTTCCCGTGACCGACACGGATGTAACGGACGGCAGCGGTAATGCGCAGGTGAAGGATAGTGAGGGTAATTTATATAACGTTAACGTTGCTACCGAGACAAAAGGCAATATTGAAAACGCAGTTGTAAATATTGCCGACGGCAAGATAACTGTTACACTTCCGGACGGAACGGTTATTGACTACAATGACCGGACGACGGTGACTATTACAGATAGGGACACTAAACCTGTTGTAGGTATGTCTGTAAACGTCAAGGATAATGCCGGCGGCGATAGAACAGAAACAACCGATGCCAACGGTAAAGTTGTAGTTCCGCCTGTTTCAGAGGACTACACCGATAAAGACGGCAGTGCAGTTGTAAATGAGTATGCTGTCACGGTTGAGGATACCAAGACAAAGATAGAGAACGCATTTATCACAATTGCAGATGGCAAGATAAGTGTAAAGCTTCCCGAAGGACATACGCTCACAACGTCTAATCAAACAACCGTTACAGTCATAAAGGACAGTGAGCCTGTTAAGGATATGAGTGTTACCGTAACGGATAGCAATGATAAGACAGCAACAAAGTCTACAGACAGCAATGGTAAAATAACTGTTCCAGTAAAGACTTCCGGCGGCAGCTCCGGAGGATCATCGGGAGGTTCCGGCGGTGGCGGCACCGTAAGCAGCACATATAATGTGACCGTTACCGACAAAGACGGAAAGACCGTCAGCGTTACAAAGTCTATCAAAAATGACGATATAACCCTTACATTACCGAGCGGCACCGAGCTTGACGGAAGCAATTATTACACAATAACCGTGACCGACAGACAAGGTAAAGCCGCTGAGGACATCGATGTTACGCTCAAAGACAGAGACGGCAATGAGGAAGTCGGAGTTACCGATGAAAACGGGCAGCTCATATTGCCGAATATATCTGTAACTCACAGAGCATATATCATAGGTTATGAGGACGGCACATTCAGACCGGAGGGCAATATCACCCGTGCCGAAGCTGCGGCGATATTCGCACGCAATATTGCGGAGATGAAAGACGAGTCTATAAGCGGCAGAACAACATCATTTAATGATGTCGAGAGCGGCAAGTGGTACACGAGCTATATATCATATCTTGAGAAGTATGATATTATCAACGGCTATGAGGCAGGATGCATGGGCGAGCAGTGCAGCGAAGCGGAACGACCAGCCATGAGGACTTTCAGGCCGGACGCAGAAATAACAAGAGCGGAGTTTGTCGCTATGGCAGAGCGTGCATACTCACTGTTTTCGAACGTTGAGAACGGTAAGGAGAATATCTTTACCGACATAACAAACGAGCATTGGGCAGCGGAGCATATATACACAGCCATTGCTATGGACTGGATCAAGGGCTATGCAGACGGAACGTTTAGACCGGATAACAAGATAACCCGTGCCGAGGTCGTTACCATTGTAAACCGCGTTACAGAGCGCAATGCCGATGAGAACTTTATTGACGAGAATATCAGCGACCTCCTCAATTTCTCGGATGTTAAGGATAAAGGCTACTGGGCTTATTACGACATCGCAGAGGCAGCGAACACTCATGACGCTATGATATTTGACGATACCGAAAGCTGGGCAGAGTAATTTTTCTGATTTTCGCATAGGGCAATCTGAATTTTGGATTGCCCTTTTGCGGATAATACAAATTTAGTAAATAAATTCTATAAAATGTATTATTAGTGTTGACAAATCCATTGGTGTATGATATAATAATTCAGAATTTGATTTATTTACCTTGCAAAATTACAAAAAAACATATTAATATAATTTATTTTGTATAAGTGAAATACACTGAGAGGATGATGTTTATGAAAAATGCACTTAAGGGATATGTATTAGGTTTACTCACTGTAGTATTTGTTGTAGGTAGTGTAGCCTATGCGAATAGTAATATAAGAATTTTTATTGATGGAAAAGAATTTATTGCAACCGATGTTAATGGAACACGCGTTTATCCTATTCTGGAAAATGGAACAACATATCTACCTGTTAGAGCAATTGCAAATGCATTTGGGAAAGATGTTTATTGGGATGGAACGACAAGTACAGTTTATCTAGGAGAAAGGATTGAAAGTGTTGCTTCTGCCACTGAAAAATTATCTGATTTAACTAATATAGGTCAGGGATGGGGAGAAACAAACGAATTGGTTGATAATTATGGAAATTATTATTCTTATGCATTAAGAAGTAATGGTGCTAGCACTAAGACTCATGTCTATGGTCATGGAAATTATACTGGTAAATATTTGCTTGATGGAAAATATAGCCGTCTGCAAGGGACTATATATGTGCAAAAAGGAGAGGATAGCGAGGATAGTACAGGATTAACTATTATGCTTGATGGAAAGGACGTGTATACTTCTCCGATAATAACAAAAACATCATATCCAATAAATATAGACATCCCAATAAGTGGGGGAAATGTTTTGGAAATAGAAAACACAGGCGCCCCAGAATTTAGTGTTTTCTTAGGAAACGCAGAACTTTGTCAGTAATAAGGTGATAAAATGATAAATATTTCTTGAATTTATGCTGTATGAATTTGTCATAGAATTGTTATTTGAATATAATTGACATTTCTTATTTATGACAAATTGAAATTGACAGATTTTGTTTGCGGTGAACAAAATGTGAATATAGAATGATTATTTGCATTGCTATTGTTTGCCTTGTAATGTCTATGAATTTGGCTGCTGAAATGATGCTATCAATGTGCACAAGCACAGACGTTAGAGTTTGTTGCTGTCTTCATTTAAGCTATCTGATAAAATTTATGACAAAGAAAACAGCTACGTAATCATTCGTTAAATCTATTGCAATCATTTATGGGGTTGATTACCATGTAGAATTTTTCAGATGCTATAAACACATCCACAAGATGGCAATGGAAAGAATACAAATGTAACATAGTAATTCAATATAGAAAATAGTGGTAACACAAGAACGACTAATTCGGTCGTTCTTTTTTTGTGCAATGATGGTGATAGAAACAACATAAAAATGGGAGGTTATCTATTGAGAAAGAAAATTTTTATCATCATAATGGTATTGCTGCTATCATTTCAGTCAGTATGCAGCGCAGCGGAACTATCGAAATATCTTGACGGTCGTGCGGTAAATGTCACGGAAGATGAGGACAGTATTGATATTTACGCTCTTGTGAGCTTTGTTGGCGATGAAAAAGACGATTATGTCCCGAATACGTCTATCACCTACTCCGAAGCCTTCATGATAGGTGTAAAATACGTTTGGAGCGGAGTATATGACGGCAAATGCGTAAATGTTCATATAGAAGAAGTTGAGGACAATACTACGGTTCAAAAAGTGCGAGTATTATTCGACTCCGTTACCGGACAATATAACTTCAGCCATGCTCAGAAAGCACCGCCCACAATATGGATGTACACTGGCGATGGGCGTGCGGGAATTGATCACGTGTATGACTATAAAGGAATACTTTATGTGGCCGGGCATGAGTTTGGGCATATTCTCGTGCTTGCCGATGTCTATGCCGATACGAACGAGGAAGTAAGGCAGTATCTTAACTCGCCGATGAATGGTTGGGAATGGCGTCATGCAGCGGACGCGGATTATTATATCTTGCTGAAACACGCTACATGGCTTAGAGGTAATATGTTTGTCTACAGCAGTGATAAAGAGTTTTTGGAACAGTATTTGACAACATAGGAGCATTTGGAGGAGGTGATGAAGTTGTATATCGTGTTAATAGCAGTAGGGTGGGATGATACAAGTTGAACAGACAGCAAAACCGAAAGAACATGATAATTGTGTTTGCGCTGCTCATCCCTGTTGTGATATGGTTTGCGTTAAAGCTTGCAGGCTGCTATGAGCCTGAGCTCGGGCTGTTTAATCTGCTTGAGAGATTGGCAGAAAGTCTGAATTATCCGCTTGATATAG
>CAJMRL010000052.1 GCA_905215805.1 uncultured bacterium
CTATGCGATTTGTTGGGCTTTTTTATGCTTTTGGGTGTCAAACTCGGGATTATATATTAAAATTTCCTTTTTGTAAAGGTCTAAACGAAAATTTTACATATACATTGCGACATTTTTTTATGATTCATATAATTTTATTACGGAGTTTTTTCTTGCTATATGCAAAATACCATATTTTTATGCTGAAAATCATTGTGCATCCATATTGATTTTGCACGTTCCAGCTGTAGCAGATCTCTTATATCACAAAAGTTCTTTCTTTGAAAATTGATGCCCCATGTATTACATATAAATATAAACTCACATTTTCACATAAACTTTTGGCAAATCATAATATATTACAGCAAAATATATTTAGGAGGTATAAAAATGCTTATAATTTTTATAACCTTTCTTTCATTGTTTGCGGTACTTGGATTACAATTTTTTATAAAAAGCATTATTTATGAGCATATATCGCCAAAAAAAATAATTATTCAAACCCATAACAATGAAAATGAAATCGAATACATTATCCGAAATCTAAAAAATACGTATCCATCAAGTGAAATCATCATTGATGACAATAAATCTACCGACAATACATTATATATTGCGCAACGTTTATTAAAATAACTCGCCGCATCGGAAATACCTTGACAAAACACAGAAAAAAGTATAAAATATAATTGAATAACCAGCAAGGAGGAAAAATCTAATGGGTTTAACTTTAACAGAAAAAATTCTTTCATCTCATCTCGTTGAAGGTGAAATGGTAAAAGGATCTGAAATCGGTATAAAAATTGATCAGACACTTACTCAGGATGCCACAGGTACAATGGCGTATCTCGAGTTTGAAGCAATGGGAGTTCCCAGAGTAAAAACAGAGCGTTCGGTTGCATATATCGACCATAATACTCTTCAAAACGGATTTATGAATATGGATGACCACCGCTTTATAGGCTCAGTTGCAAAAAAACACGGCATATATTTCTCACGTCCGGGAAACGGAATTTGTCATCAGGTTCATCTTGAACGTTTCGGTGTTCCGGGCAAAACACTTATCGGTTCCGATTCCCACACTCCGACAGGCGGCGGTATTGGTATGATTGCTATAGGCGCCGGCGGCATGGACGTAGCTGTTGCAATGGGCGGCGGAACATATTATATTACCTGCCCAAAGGTTGTAAAGGTAAATCTTACAGGCAAGCTTTCACCATGGGTCGCTGCAAAGGATGTTATTCTTGAAGTACTAAGACGTCTTAGCGTAAAGGGCGGAGTCGGTAAAGTTATAGAATACTGCGGAGAAGGAGTAAAAACTCTTTCTGTTCCGGAACGTGCAACTATCACAAACATGGGTGCTGAGCTTGGCGCTACAACATCCATATTCCCATCTGACGAAATTACGCTCTCATTCCTCAAGGCTCAGGGAAGAGAAGATGTATGGACTCCTCTTGCAGCGGATCCTGATGCTGTATATGACGAGGAAGTAGATATAAACCTTAGTGAGCTTGTTCCTATGGCTGCTTGTCCTCATTCACCTGATAATGTAAAGCCATGCACTGAGCTTGAAGGTATGAAAATTGATCAGGTATGTATAGGATCATGTACAAACTCATCACTTCTTGATATGCTGAAGGTTGCTCATATCCTAAAAGGCAAAACTGTACATCCGGATGTTCAGCTTTCGATTGCTCCGGGTTCAAAGCAGGTTCTTAATATGCTTGCTGAGAACGGTGCGCTCGCTACAATGATAGATGCCGGAGCAAGAATCCTTGAAAGTGCATGCGGTCCTTGTATAGGTATGGGTCAGTCGCCAAACTCAAAGGGTATATCATTAAGAACCTTTAACCGTAATTTCGAGGGACGTTCTGGAACCAAGGACGGTCAGATTTATCTTGTATCTCCTGAGCTTGCCGCTGCTTCCGCTGTTGCCGGAGTCTTTACAGATCCCAGAACCTTAGGAGATATGCCGGAATTTGTTTTACCGGAAAAATTCACAATAAACGATAACATGATTGTTCCTCCTGTTGCTGAAGAGGATATGGACAGTGTTGAAGTTCTGAGAGGCCCGAACATAAAACCGTTCCCGACATCACAGCCTCTTGCAGAAACAATCGACGCAGGCGTAAGCCTTAAGGTGGGAGATAATATCACAACTGACCATATCATGCCTGCCGGCGCAAAGATTCTTCCGCTCCGTTCAAATATCCCGGAAATATCAAAGTTCTGTTTTGCCGTATGCGATGAAGGCTTCCATGACAGAGCGCTTGAAATGGGTAAGAGTATTATAGTCGGAGGATCAAACTACGGACAGGGTTCTTCCCGTGAGCATGCAGCTCTTGCACCTCTTTATTTAGGAGTAAAAGCTGTTATAACAAAGTCATTCGCTCGTATTCATATGGCGAACCTTATAAACGCAGGTATTGTTCCTATGACATTTGAGAATGAAGCTGATTATGATAAGATAGATCAAGGCGATGAGCTTAGAATCGAAAATATCGGCAGTCAAATCGCTTCTTCTGATACCATTAAGGTTACAGATGTTACAAAAGGTTTTGACTTCAACTGTAAGGTCAACTTCTCACAGCGTCAAAAAGATATGCTCTATGCCGGCGGACTTCTTAACTATACTAAGAATCAAAATAAATAATTGTATCATTAATTTTTTGAACTTAGCTTGGCAAGTTGTCAAGCTAAGTTTTTTTGTTATAAATCATGTTATATAAAATTATAAAATTGCCTTTTTGATTCATACTATATTTAACATTGACAATACTAACTAAATATAGTATAATAATATAAAGTATTTAATTTTTATATATGGAGGAAATTTATGAACCACGTGAAACTAATCTCACTGATCACCGCAATTATTGTTCTTTTCGGAACATTAACTGCGAGCGCGGACATGACGCCTGCAAATGAAGAACAAAAACTTATCACAGAAGAACTATCTGCTGATGACACAGGCTTTTTCTCATCTTCGTCCGTAAGCTTATACTCATCCGATTCAAACACCATTCCCGAAGAAGATCCTATAGTGCAAAAAGCAGTTTCTATTTTAAATTCAGAAACATTTGAAAATACTATTGTAGACGCTCTAAACAGCGGTAAAACAAGCATCAACGTTTCCGATATGGAAATCCCGATATATGTTCAGACTTCAAATGCAGAACTTTGCAGTTACATATACAAAGCCGCACAAGATAAATTTTTTGATATAGTTTACAGTCATCCTGAGATCATTCATTCCGTAACTTCTGTCGGAGTATCTATGAGTTACTTTCCGGGAAACTCAACAGGGATTATTTCTTCTATAACCACAAGCTATCTTAATGATCTAAATACAAATGAAAGCCGTACGCTTTTCAATAATTGGTGCAGCCGTATCATATCAACTCTTATAAATGATGATATGGAGGATTATGACAAAGCTCTGATACTACATGATTACCTTGCAAAAACTGTTGAATATAATATGAACGCCGTCAGCTCTTCCAATAATCAGCTTACCTCCGTTGATACGCACGCCAGAAGCGCATATGGCGCTATCGTGGATAAAACAGCGGTATGCCAAGGATATGCACTTGCTTATGCACATCTGCTTTCACTCGTCGGAATCGAATCTGAATTTGTAACATCAGACTATATGAACCATGCTTGGAAT
The DNA here is from genome assembly GCA_905215805.1 of uncultured bacterium. Taxonomy (GTDB): domain Bacteria; phylum Bacillota; class Clostridia; order UBA1381; family UBA1381; genus UMGS1958. The sequence goes on from CAJMRL010000052.1 coordinate 3,650, forward strand.
ATGGTAAAAATAGATAACGATTTTTATCATGTAGATGTTACTTATGACGATCCCGTTAACACTTCCAACGAAGATGCCGGCTTGGTTTCACACGAATACTTCTTACGTTCTGATGAATCGATAAGCTCTTCACTTTCAAGCGACCAAAAAAACGGTGTTCGCAGTCCTCACTATGGATGGAGTACATATGACTCAATATCATGTTCAAATAGTGCTTTCGATACAAATCTTATCGATAATTCAGATGATGTATATTCATTCAGAAGAACACGCCAAGAAATGAAGTACAATGACGGGAAATATTATTATATACAGAATTCATACCCAATAGAATATGCTGTAAGCTATTTTAACGGAAGTGATTTAGAATTATTAAATGATTCGTCTATGTATGATAGTATTGATACCACAGTAGAATTAAATGCTAAGGCATCGCCATCGCCTACACCAAGCATTGAGGTACAGCCGCCGTCTCCTTCTCCGAGTGCAGATGTTCAGACACCATCTCCTACACCAAGCATTGAGGTACAGCCGCCGTCTCCTTCTCCGAGTGCAGATGTTCAGACACCATCTCCTACACCAAGCATTGAGGTGCAGTCACCGTCTCCTTCTCCGAGTGCAGATGTGCAGACACCGTTGCCTACACCAAGCATTGAGGTGCAGTCACCGTCTCCTTCTCCGAGTGCAGATGTGC
>CAJMRL010000053.1 GCA_905215805.1 uncultured bacterium
GAGAAAAAGAGCCGTGAACAAAATGATTTAAAAAATCATTTTGTCACAGCTCCTCGCTGATACACATTTGCAGTAAAAGTCAGCTCTTCAGCTGAAAAGAGGTACAGTCGGTACATTCCGGCATTGTTGGATTAGCCTCATGAGTTCCGACCATTATGCTTGACAAAGAGCAGTAATCTGCTGTCTGGCAATGATTCTTGCACTGTGTGACAGTACATTTAATACTTTTGTTTTCAGTTCCGCATCCGCAGCTCATTTTCATACCTCCATTATTTTATTATGATATATATACAAGACAAACTCATAAACAGCAGCGTTAAAAACTCCGCTTCCGCATATATGCCGCCTTGCTGCGTTGACCGCAAAATCATATCACGCTGTTATTATTAACGCAAATAAAAAAAATATGAGCGGAAAATTTTTCCGCTCATATTTTCAATTTCAAAGGGATTGCCGCTTTAAGAAGCTCATAGAGCCGCTCAATTTTAGATTCAGAGCGTTTAAAGCGACAGCTCCATTATTCTTCAACTAAATATACGTCCTTATAAACTACGCCCTTGCTTATAGCTTCATCATGAGTCGCAACAGCAACGTCTATTTTATTTTCCTTTATAGCGCCGCCGCTGTCCTCAGCGCGTCTGTAGCCGTATCCGTCTATGTAAACCCAGCTTAGTTTTGGAATAACGTTCGGGTCAACCGCAATCGTCTGTCCGGGAATGACCTCACCCGCCCATGCGGTGTGGCCGCCCCAGCCGCCGTTGCATATTTCACAAGGACAGTAGTGAGTTATTTTAAAACGTCCGAGATACTTTCCGAGTGACGGATCTGCATTTACAGGAGCATCAGCTGTTGTATCAACTGAAACCGTCTGCATATTCTGCTCCGGAACTACAACGTCAACCTTTGGAGCTTCCGCATTCTTATCCGCCATAAACGACATATCGGAAGGAGCGGCTATGTAATCGGGAATGGAAACCTCCGCTTCCGATCCGTCAGTGCTCCACGAAAAATCAAGGCCAAACATTTCCATTGTAGTTTCAAGCGGTATCATAAGCGTACCGTCATTGACCAGCTCTGCCGCCGCATCCGCCTCAATGGTTTTTCCCATTGAAACTATATCCCCGTCGGCGTCTTTATAATTGTATTTAAGTACCGCTTCACAGTCACCGAGCTTAAACTCAGCCGTTATATTGTAAGGCTCAAGCTCAAGTCCGTATGTATCAACACTGTCCATCATGGACGCCGCATAGCGTTCAACCGAATTTTCACCCCAAGCGCATGAATAAAGCGTAATGGTAGCCGTTTGAGAAGGCTGATCCCATGATGCAAACATACCTGATACATCGGCAAGATAGCGTGCAGGAACAAGCACAACCCCATTCTCAACTACAGGCTCATGACCTGTAAATTCAACGATTTCGGGAACCGGTCCTTTTATCGCATTCATTCTCACAAGCAGTTCGGAATGAGCGAGAGCGCTTGTGCCGGCTGCCATCATCATCGCTGCGGTGACTGCTGTCATCCGTGTTAAAAGTCTATATACTTTCATATATTCCTCCTTTTACTCCCTTATGATACTCCTTCCGGACCGACCCATAGAGCCGTCCGTTACATCATTTAATATTCTACATTCTGATACACAATAACATCTGCCGCTGTACCATCCACAAACCTAACAAGGGCAAGATTGTAAATGTAATCAGAAGTAAAATCTATATTATCCTCATCGTCAAACGCGCTTGACGGAATACCTGATTTAGTGATCGCAGACACAGACGCCGCTTCAATTTCATATTCACGTCCTCTGCTGTCCATATCACATGTATATACTATCGTATCGCTTTCAAAATCGACTTCCATAGCGTCCTCTCCTCTTCCGCTGAGCGGATAGAGAGTAAACGATGAGCCGCTCTTATCTGTAATTATACCGAACGCATATTGATAACGGTTTGAGGACATTTTTGAACCATATGGTCTTACCGTCCACGAGCCTTCTCCTGCGACCTTTCCGTTCTCCGATATAAGCTTCTCAAATGCGGAGCCGTAATCTTCTCCGTCAAATATATCTGTAATTCTGTAAATAACCTTTATACCGCGCACTTCCGTTCTGGCAAGATTTGATGAGAACACCACAACATCACCCTTCTGAAGCGCACCCGCATTCATGCCTATAAGCTCCTTATAAGCGTCCGGGGCGGATTCTATCTCGATTTCAGACTTAACTCCGACCTCTGTTTTTCCGCCTTGATAATACGCGCTTATTTTATAAGCATCCGCATTGTCGCTGTCCATATAGGACGATACCTCATCCACCACATAAAATGCTCTTACGGCATCCGCTTCATTTTCATATACCGACGGAAGCGGAGTCTCCGACGCCGCAGGCTGTGCTGTTACAGCTGGCGAGGCTGTAGCTTCCGGCGATGCGGATATGGCAGGAGACGCCGATACAGCAGGCTGTGCGGTCGCCGAAGCCTCTTCAATATTTATATCATATGTATTGCCGTTATCATAAAGGCGGGCAGTTTCAAATTCCGATGGAACAGTTATTGTATACGCGCCGTCCTTTTCCTGCACACTGTTAGCATAAACAAGCTTTCCGCTGCCATCATAGCATACGACAGCTGCTCTTTCACTCATTCCCTCAGACGCGTTTATTATAAGGCTTTCACCGTTAAGCTGACCGTCAAGCTCCGCCGCCGATACCGATACAGCCGCGGCAGCGCTTATACATAATGCAAGCGCAAATATTTTTCCTTTCATATTTTTCTCCTTCTATACAAACAAGCATTCAAATATTCTATTTCCTATTTCCTATAAGAGATGCAACAAATTGCTTTGCACATCTGCCGTTTCTTCCTCCGTAATTCATCTGCCATACTATCGCTTTCTTCTCAAGCTCTGCATCCATTTCTATTTTGTTTCTTTCAAGCATTGATTTTACTATAGCCAGATATTCCTTCTGATTAGGTGCAGGGAATACAAGGCTTATTCCAAAACGCTCTGCAAGCGACATTGTTTCCTGTATCTGATCGTTTCTGTGGACCTCTCCTCCCTCACGGTCTGCCCACGTTTCACGAATAAGATGTCTTCTGTTTGAAGTAGCATATATTATAACATTGGACGGATTTGCCTGAAGCTGACCCTCCATTGCTATCTTAAGATCCCTGTATTCGCTCTCATGTGTTTCAAATGAAAGGTCGTCAAGGAAAATTATATACTTATGCGGTGTAGTTGCAAGACGTTTTGAAAGCTTTGGTATATCTCTTATATATCTTTTAGGTGTTTCTATAAGGCGCAGTCCGTCATGATGGAACATATTGAGCAGCGCTTTTACTGATGAGGACTTTCCCGTTCCTCTGTCACCGAAAAGCAAAACATTATTTGCCGGCTTTCCATCAATAAAGGATTTTGTATTATCTATGAGCATTTTCTTCTGATAATCGATTCCAACAAGCGTATCAAAATCTATCAGATCCACATCTGACACGCCCTCAAGCTTCTCATCATACTTATATGCTATATATTTAGATGTAAGTCCGCAGCCAAGAGTCCTGTAATGACGTATGAGTCTTTCAAGAAGCTCATCAGCGCTCGATGAAGCGGTGATACTTTTTATAGATTCTATGTATTCAGAACTGTAGCCGGTAGGATTTCCCGAAGCTTTATACTTTATAGTCTGCTTTGAAAAGAAATTTTTATATATATTGCTAATATCCGATTTGGCTACTCTGTAAAGGTCATCGCCTATTTCAAGTCCCTCCTGAGAGAGAAGAGAAAGAATATTTTCATCATTTGCCAAAAGCACGGCTATGTATTCCTTTATACATTCATCAGTAACCCCCTCGGTCTCGGCGAACCTAACCATATGACGCAAAAGAGCAATACTGTCTCTCTCAATAATCCCCCTTATACACGGATCATTTTCTATATCATTAAATATTATCAAATCCAATTAAAGCACCTTCCTAATTTCACTGTACAAGCTATATTATAACATACATATTACACTAATGCAACACAAATGTTAAGGATTTTAATAATTTCCTATAAAATTGCACAAAAATCGTCCGACAAATTATGCAGGCTGCACGAGTATTTTTGTTGATTTATGTACAGTTTTATTATATTTTGTAATTATGTGTAAAACAGCACAAAGGGGCTGTGACAAAATAGCAGCCAAATAACAAGAAAAATGAGGACGATTGC
>CAJMRL010000054.1 GCA_905215805.1 uncultured bacterium
ACATATGCTGATTTTGCGAAAGCTTTAACCTGTACGTTTTTTATTCTACCACTAAGGTCTAAGCCTGTTCAAGAACAATTGAAGGCTAAGGCAATACAGAGCACGAGAGGTGCCAAGGACGTTGCCGTTTCTGAGAAGATGCCGCACGCATCAGAAACGATGTCCAAAATAAAGAGTAAATCGGAATATTTGAAAAGAAAAACTGTCTCTGAAAATAAAGTTTACAGACTGAAACAGAAGAGAGTATACCGGTCTAAAGATAATCTCATAAAACCTAAGACTATACAGGCTGTGCGGGCAAAGCAGGAGGAGAAACGGTTAAACTCTGTAAATGATAAAAGCAAAGCGGCAAGAGAATATGCAAAGAACAAGCTTAAACATAAAGCCAAAATGCAGAAATCGGAAGTATCCGTAGAAGCATCAAAAACGGATATAATTCCGACATCAAGCAATACCACAGTCCCGGAAAAAGCAGCATCGTCTGAAGCGCATATCACGCCTAAACAGAAAACTGTGCCGGAGGAGCAGATAAAGGTCAGGAGGACGGATATAAAGACAAAGAGCAGCTATATCCGTTTACACTACGGCGGTATGGCTGAGGTAAAATCGAAGCCTGCCGCACCGGAAAGCCCGCGTATAATATCACAGGAGAAACAGCTAATAAAATCCAAGCCGAAGAATGTGATGAAATCAGTGCCTGAACAAACATCTGTGAAGCCGGCACGTAAAACGCGGCTGAGTAAGATGCCTAAAGCTCGGAAAACAGCAAAGCGGGCTGCATCAAAAACGCAAAAGCAGGTAACAAAACAGGCTGCGAAGCAGGCGGCAAAGCGTTCAAAAGAGCTGGTGCAGCGCAGCGCTCAGGCAGCGAAAGCGACCGGGCGCGCAGCTGTTCGGCTTACAGTAAAAGCGGCACAGGCTATAGCGGCAGCGGCAAAGGCTGTGGTATCTGCAATAGCAGCATTCGGCGGATGGGCGGTGCTGCTTGTGGTACTCATAGTTATAATAATCATTGCGGCAATAGCGGCAAGCCCGTTCGGGATATTTATATCCGAGGAAGTAACCGAGGTAGGCACGATACCATTGTCACAGATCATATCAGAGTACAATATTGAGCTGACGCAGGAGGTAGAGGATATAGAGCTGTCTGTGGAGCATACAGAGGCGGAGGTCATCGATAACCGTACAGATAATAATATTGTTATAGCAGTATTTGCGGCAAAAACAGCCGGAGCGGAGGATGATACTGTCGAGGATGTTGTGATATTCGATGAAGCTAAAGCGGAGAGACTCAAGGAATATTTCAGAACCGCAAATATGGTCGAATACAGTATAGCGGAAACGAGCATATCGGACGGGGAAATAACAACGGTCGAAACCTACCTCACGATAACTATAACAGGCAAGACCAAAGAGGAGCTGATGGATGAGTACGAGCTCACAGACAAGCAGCGTGAAGCCGTTGAGACCTTGCTTGAGCATGGAGATGTAATAACCTCATCGAGTCACAGCCTTGCAATAACCGATGCCGATGTTCAGAGCATAATAGAAGGTTTGCCGAACAGTCTGCCGCAGGAGCGTAAGGATGTGGTCAAAAATGCAGGCTCGCTTGTCGGGAAGGTAAACTACTTCTGGGGCGGTAAATCGAGTGCGATCGGCTGGGATCCCGCATGGGGAACAATGCGTAGGGTAACAGCTGAAGGCAGTCCGTCGTCGGGAACACTTCGTGCATATGGTCTTGACTGCTCCGGATTTGTGAGCTGGGTGTTCTTAAACAGCGGCATGAGCGGTGTGGGAGACGGAACGATAGGACAGCGCGATCGCAGCAGACTTGTCTCGGAGTCAGCGGTGCAGGCGGGTGATCTGGCATTCCTGCCAAGCTACAGCCATGTGGGAATAGTGGTCGGCAAAGACACGGACGGAAATATTCTTGTTATCCACTGTTCGTCGAGCGCCAATAATGTGGTGGTTTCCACTGCTCAAAGCGTGGGATTTACTGTGTTTAGGAGACCAAACTGTTACTGAAGCCGCGCATTATATCATAACAATATCAGTTTGTCAAATTTATATGCTCATATTGATTTTTTTGACATGAGTGGGCATTACATGTTATTATCAAAATGAAAAATAGATTTTTAGGAGGTATCACAATGAAGTTATCAAAGATATTTACGGCGGTAATAACGGCAATGCTCATGATCTCATCCGCGCAGGCGGCAGAGATACCGAGGGAGTCGGCGCCGCTCAATGCGACCGAGGAGCAGATAGTTATAGTGGAGAACCTTATAGGCGATATTCTTGATGAAGTGGCAGCGGGACAGTACGGTTATACCGAAGCTGCCGGAGCGGCAAATACAAGGGTGCGAAAGGCGGTAGTTGCCGGAGAAACAAACGGTCATGGCTATGGTATACTGTCGCCTATTGCACAGAATGCAATACTTGATATAAGGGATATGTATCTGAGACCAGAGGCATATGCACAGGCAGAGGAATATTTGAAGGTGCTGCTTGCCGATTTAATAACAGCGGTAGAGGACGGTATGGATTATGATGTTGCCTTGGACGAGGCGCATAGAAGGATATATTATGATTTAAATCCATCTGTTTATTTGGAAGACCAACTTGTAGTTGACAGTTGCTATCATGATATGCCTGCGGTGGATCGGGCGATATTTAATCGTACAAGATATTTATTGTTGAAAGCAAAGGCCTGATTTGAATAGAGAGTCATATGTATTTAAAACAGCGTGAACGTATACTCACGCTGTTTTAAATTTACAATTTAATGACAAATATCATGATAAATGTGATCCTCACTTGATTTAACACTTTTCTTGACGGCTTATTTTGACTGCGAAAACAAACTCCCAATCAATTCAATTTGATTTCTTTTATGCTCAGGCAAAGAGTGCCCATAATAATTGAGTGTCGTAGAAACAGACGAATGTCCTAAAAGTTCACTCAGCGTCTTAACATCTACGCCTAATTCCAAAGCGCGAACAGCAAATGTGTGACGGATAGCATGATAGGTTATATAATCAATTTCTGCTAATTCAAGCAATTGTTTATACCTTCTTCTGTATACGGCAGGTTCCACATATTTTCCTTTATTGTTTATAACAAAGCCTTCCTCCTTTTGTATTTTCCTTAGCCGTTCCGCTAAAAATTCAGCTATTGGAATATCACGTTCCGATGTCGCACTTTTCGGAGGGCTGAATACAATCTTTGTCTTATGAGTTCCGTTGCTGTCAATCACTCGGTAAATTGTTCTGTTTATAGTCATCATTTTCCTATCAAGATTTATGTTTTCCCATCTCAAGGCACACAGTTCTCCAATACGTATTCCTGTATAGAGGCAGATCAAAACACCTATATCATTGTCATTCCCGGAATTCTCGATAACTTGCTCCAATCTTTTCTGTTCCTGCTTTGTAAGAACTTTTACCTCTTTGGATACCGTTTTGGGAAGGCGTATGTTATCAAAAATATTTTCTATAAGACGCCTATCATATGCAGCTTTTAAACATAATTTTGTCATAGAAAATATAGCTTTAACACTTTTTGCAGATAATTCAATACTTAATTCATCAACATATCTTTGAAGTACATCTCTATTCATCTTTTTAAGACGTATATTTCCCATTTTAGGTTTCAGGTGTTTATTTGCATATGACTGGTATATCGTTTTTGTTGACTGCTTGACATGCGTAAGATTATCATACCATATGTCAAACCATTCCGATAGCTTTAAATTTGATGACACTACCGTACTTTTATTGTGATTACCGGCTTTTAATTTTATCAAACGCTCTTTAACATCTGCATATGTTTTTCCATATATATAACCGAATTTGGCTGTTCCATCAAGCTTATATCCTTTTATATATCTTCCCTCATAACGTCCGTCCTTTCGTTTGTAAATATTTTCACCTTTCCTTGCCATAATTTCACTCCTTATCTTGACTGCTTTTTGACGGCTTTACGTAAAATTATTTTGTTTAAATAAACGTAAAACCTTGCTTTTATCGTATTTATATGATATAATCCCGAGTTTGACACCCAAAAGCATAAAAAAGCCCAACAAATCGCA
>CAJMRL010000055.1 GCA_905215805.1 uncultured bacterium
CTATATCAAGCGGATAATTCAGACTTTCTGCCAATCTCTCAAGCAGATTAAACAGACCGAGCTCAGGTTCATAGCATCCTGCAAGCTTTAACGCAAGCCATATTACAACAGGGATAAGCAGTGCAAACATGATTATCATATTTTTTCTGTTCTGCTGTCTGTTCAACTTGTATCATCCCACTCAACTGAGCTAAATACACTATTCAAATTCATCGCCTCCCTACAAATGTTTTATGTCGGTAGATATAATTTTAATAATTCTCTGTCGCTGCTATAGATGAATAGATTACCGTGCAGCCATGTGTTGTGTTTCAGCATGATATAATAGTCTGCATCCGTTGCCTGACGCCAGTCCCAGCCGTTCATCGGCGATTTTAGATACTTCTTGACTTTCTCGTTATGGTCGGCATAGGCATCACCCAATCCGAGAATATGACCAAACTCATGACCGGATACATAAAGTATCCCGTTATAGTCATACACGTGATCAATTCCCGCACGCCCATCGCCAGTGTACATCCATATTGTGGGCGGTGCTTTCTGAGCATGGCTGAAGTTATATTGTCCGGTAACGGAGTCGAATAATACTCGCACTTTTTGAACCGTAGTATTGTCCTCAACTTCTTCTATATGAACATTTACGCATTTGCCGTCATATACTCCGCTCCAAACGTATTTTACACCTATCATGAAGGCTTCGGAGTAGGTGATAGACGTATTCGGGACATAATCGTCTTTTTCATCGCCAACGAAGCTAACAAGAGCGTAAATATCAATACTATCCTTATCTTCCGTAACATTTACTGAACGACCGTTTAGATATTTTGATAGTTCCGCTGCACTGCATACTGACTGGAATGATAGCAGCAATACCATTATGATGATAAAGATTTTCTTTCTCAATAGATAGCCTCCTATTTTTATATTGTTTCTATCACCAGCATTGTACAAAAAAAGAACGACCGGATTAGTCGCTCTTGAGCTGCATTTTGAATTATTCCTTTGTATCATTATCAAGCTGATTTAGTATTTCTTCAGCTTTACTGTTCCCGGATTGGAGCCATTCATCGTAATCAGACTTTGACTCCATTGAGGGTTCTATTTTATCCTCCATTGTGTTCACCTGCCTTTACTCAACAAACTGGAAGTTATCTCTTACTTAAAAAAGCATGAAAAACCATAGGAACAATGAGAATTAAAATTGCACCTACTACACATACAACAATTACTTTTTGAAAACTTTGTTTTTCTTGTTCGGTCATGTCATTATACCATTTCATAAATGAGTACCTCCACAAATTCCGATTTATCGTGTTAAATACAACATCTATTATAACACAGCCTCCGCAAAAGGGCAACCAAAAAAATCCGATTGCCCCATGCGAAAACCAGAGAAATTACTCAATCCAGCTTTCAGTATCGTCAAATACCAATGCGTCATGCGTATTTGACGCTTCAACTATAGCTGCATATGCCCAATAACCTTTATCTTTTACATCGCTGAAACTCAAGAGCTCTGAAACATGTTCTTCGATGAAATCCATATCGGCACTGCGCTCCGTTACTCGGTTCACAATTGTAACAACTTCGGCACGAGTTATCTTGTTATCCGGTCTGAAAGTGCCGTCTGCATAGCCCTTGATCCAGTCCATAGCAATGGCTGTGTATATATGCTCCGCTGCCCAATGACTATTGTCAATGTCGGTAAAGATATTCTCCTTACCGTCCTCAACGTCCGCAAACAGTGAATATGCACGCTCTGCCATAGTGACAAACTCGGCTCTCGTTATCTCTGCGTCGGGTCTGAATGAGCCGTCCTCGTAACCGTTTATTATATTATACTTCTCAAGATATGATATATAGCTTGTATACCACATGCCGCTTTCTATATCGTCAAATGATGTTGTTCTGCCGCTTATGGTCTCATCTTTAAGCTCTGCGATATTACGTGCGAATATTGCCGCAGCTTCGGCTCTGGTGATGTTGCCCTCCGGTCTGAATGTGCCGTCCTCATAGCCTATGATATATGCCCTATGAGTTACAGATATATTCGGCAGTATGACCTGTCCATTTTCATCGGTAACGCCGACTTTCTCATTACCGTCTCTGTCCTTGAGAGTAACGTCAATGTCCTCAGCAGCTTCGCCTTGTCGGTCGGTCACGGTTATTGTGTAATAATTGTTTCCGTCAAGCTTGATGCCACTCGGCAGTGTAAGCGTTATATCATCATTTTTGATAGACTTTGTAACGCTGACGGTCTTTCCGTCTTTGTCTGTAACGGTCACGTTATATGCGCTGCTGACAGTACCGCCTCCACCACCACCGCCGGAACCGCCCGACGATCCACCGGAGCTGCCACCGGAAGTCTTTACGGGTACCGTTATCTTACCGTTGGCATCGGTATTCTTTGTAGCTGTCTTATTATTGGTATCCGTTACGGTGACACTCATATCCTTAACATGCTCATTATCCTTGGTGACTGTAACAGTTGTTTGATTGGACGTTGTTAGCGTATGTCCGTTGGGGAGTATTACGCTTATCTTGCCGTCTGCAATTGTGATAAATGCGTTCTCTATCTTTGTCTTGGTATCCTCAACCGTGACAGCATACTCATTTACAACTGCACTGCCGTCTTTATCGGTGTAGTCCTCTGAAACAGGCGGAACTACAACTTTACCGTTGGCATCGGTTGTTTCTGTTCTATCGCCGCCGGCATTATCCTTGACGTTTACAGACATACCTACAACAGGTTTAGTGTCCCTATCTGTAATAGTCACCGTCGTCCGGTCATTGTAGTCAATAACCGTTCCGTCCGGAAGTGTAACAGTTATCTTGCCGTCGGCAATATTTACAACTGCGTTTTCAATATTGCCTTTTGTCTCGGTAGCAACGTTAACGTTATATAAATTACCCTCACTATCCTTCACCTGCGCATTACCGCTGCCGTCCGTTACATCCGTGTCGGTCACGGGAACAACCGCTATACCCTCGCTGTTTGTTATATCGGAAGCTGTAGCATCTGTGCTGTCGGTCACATTGATGATAATTCCCTTTACAGGTGTTTTATCATTCTCATTTATGACCTTGATGTATGTTCTGTTCTCGACATCAAGCAGCTTTGTCGCAGGCAGCTCAATCTCTATATTACCATCGTCCTGTAGCTTTATGAGACCGAAATCCATAAGTGCTCCGCCGTTATCCCACACATAAACTCTATACTTAAAGTCCTTGTTCTCAACGACAGCACCATCTCCGATGTCCGGTGTAGGAGTAGGTTCCGGTGTCGCCGTAACTGTTGGCTCACTCGGCTCTGCCGTCGTTGACGGAGTATTTGTGGCAGAAGGTGTTGTGCTTGGCTGTTGTGTAGGAACAACAGTTGAACTCGGAGTATCTGTTGCAACTGGAGTTTCCGTTGAAACAGGCTTGTTCGTTGACGACGGATTTTCAGTCACAGCAGGCTTATCGGTAGCGCTTGGCTCAGTTGTCTGTTCCGGCTTCTCTGTTGCTACCGGTGTATCGGTTACCGTAGGAACTTCGGTAGCATCGGGGTTCGGAGTTGTTTCTACACCCGGAAGCGGTGTCGCTTCTGCGCCGGGATCGGGAGTAGGTGTTGGTTTGGCTATCGGCGCTTCATTTAACGGTGGAACTATTACAATGCCGTTTTCATCTGTGACCTCTGTCCTTAATCCACTGCCATCCTTATTGTAAACAGATACATTCCAACCTTCGACAGGCGTTCCGTCATTCCTTGTCACTTTTACCGTTGTACGATTAAAATAGTCTATGACCTTACTTTCCGGCAAACATACA
>CAJMRL010000056.1 GCA_905215805.1 uncultured bacterium
CAGGGGCAAAATGAGCGAAAAGCGAATTTTGGTACTGCGGTAGAATCTTGCTCTGAAAAACTGCCACTTTCCTCTGCGGCTGACTTTGCGGCAATCTACAAGGGTCGGTGTGGCTGCTTTCGTCAATATAGCGATTGCGGAGGCGTGTCCTGCCCACCTTTGTTCCCCTCTACGGACAGAAACGGAAAATGCCAAACGCTCATTTGGATTTTTCATCACTACTACGGCAGGCAAGCCCATTTCGGGCAAACTTCCCCGTCACTCACTACTACAAGGGAACGGGGCGTTTTGCCAAAAATGGGAGCAAAAAACGCCACGGATTTTCAAAAATCTGTGGCGTTGCTGTTTGGAGCAGTATTCAATTTTAGTCTCCCGTTCCCTCTTTTGGGTAAAAGAAAAGGACAACCGATTTTGGCTGTCCTGTGAAAATGTGTATTATGTTGTATTATGTATGATTGACAAGATTAAATTTGAAGATCATTCTTCTACAAAGTATCTGCATGCGGCGGCTTCAAGCTCTCCACATTCGTTAAGCAAGTTGCCATTTTCATCATAAAGCTTATAGGTAATTTGAGTATTACCTAACGACGCTTCTCCGTCCAATCCAAGCAACAAAGTATAGTAATTTTCTTTTAGTACCAAATTCAATAGATCATACAAATCATCTTTTGATATACCTTGTTCAGTTATTGCACTGATTTTTTTGCCGACAACTGATGAAGAATTAGGATTGAAGTATTCGGCTAAAATGGTTTTCTTTTCTTCGTAGCATAATTTAACAAATTGTTCTCCTGTCATTTTTATACTCCCCATACCGTAGTGTAAAATATATATTTATATTTCATTCTGTCGGAACTATTATAGCACATAGATGTGAAATTTTCTACTGTCTTTCCCCCATAATGGGCGGGAGCGACAGCACTTTAGTCTGTCGCTCCCTTGATTGCCACAAAAGCAGGACGGGCGGCGGCTGTCAACGGTGGCACATTTGCGCCGTTCATCTTGACCGTTGACTGGCTCGGCTGGATTTGCTATTTATTTCCTCACCATTCCTGTGTCTTGGCTTCCTTCCGGATTTTCATTATCTGTATTTGATATATACTGCCAGGAATTACAGAAACCAACGCAAAAATACCAAAGATTATAGATTGCTTTGTAACTGCGAATAGTGCAAACATGAGCAGTAGAAATAGCCACGGATTGCGTAAGTTGCGATAATATTTTTCTTTATCGTCATAAGAGGTATGGAGTTCAAAAGGCTTTCCATCATTTGCTTTTTCCACAATCAAGATTTCTCGATTAAAAGTTGTTGTGTTTGTCGCAATACGACCGCCCCTTTCTGCCCATGGGCGCCAACGAACTTTTCCAACAGAATAGTTTAGATTGATATTTTTAAAAAACACCTTATATCCCATATCCTCCAAAAAATTAGCATAGTCTATTGAACTCTCTTTTGATTTTTCTCCGATAAACTCTACACAATAGGTCACTTCATCGGGCTTGCATTTTTCAAATTCGTATAACAGTTTTCCTGTCCGAACAAGTCGATAACCCTTTTCAGACATTTTGTTTAGCCATTTTTCCTGCGTATTTAGCAATCCGCCAAAAAAGCGATAACATTTTTTACTCATACTGCACCTCCAATAATTTCACTTGCAATGCTTACAAGTTCATTTAGTCTTGCAAGCTCTTTTTCTGCAATTTCTTTTCCCTGTGCTGTAATGTGGTATTCTTTTTTTCTTCCCTCACTATCTCCATAAGGTTCAATCCACTTCTTGTCCTGCAAAGAGTTTAATGCTCCATATAAAGTGCCTGCGCCTAACGAAAGCCGCCCGCCCGTTTTTTCTTCAACAAACTGCATAACGGCGTATCCGTGTTTTGGTGTATAAAGAGAGAGTAAAATATAAAAGGTCACTTCTGTAAGTGCGCCACTTTTTGCATTGTCTCTCATAGTCCAGCCTCCTTATTACGATTACTGTAATAAATATATCACTAACCGTAATATAAGTCAAGCAGATTCAAGGAAATTATTTAAGGGGCATGAAAATGGAGCAGCAACATTTTCGTGTTACTGCTCCACTTTGATACAGAATAGTAGGGTACGCTGTTCTCAATTTGTGTTGTTGCTTCTTTACCGTATATGAGCATTGCTGCCGGGGTTATCGTTGCCATAACCTTCCAGCAGGTTGATGGCACCCCAAACGCCGAGGCCAGCACCCAGAGCGACAACCAGAGTCTGAAGAACTTCGATAGCAGAGTTAAAGAATTCCATAGTCGTTT
>CAJMRL010000057.1 GCA_905215805.1 uncultured bacterium
CGCTCGGACATTTCAAAAATTTTTTTGAGAAATGGCGAAAAAAGCGGGGCAGCACTCGCCGCCCCGCCGATTCCATACGATTATACTGTCACTTTGATTTGTTCAACAAGAGATTTCATTTTAACGAAACTTTAGTTACATTGATTCACTCAATCGCTTTAATACGCTCTACTACAGACTGCTTCGCTAAAATGTGTCTTTGATACACTGTTACTACTATATGAACCACAAAAACAAGCACGAAATACAGGAGTAGAAACGGCCACGGGAAGCGATAGGAAATATAGGATAATCCGGGTATTTCTGCGATCTTGTTGCATAAAAGGAACCCCAGCGGTATGCCTACCACACAACTCCCTATTAAACTACCAAAAAAATAAATCCTGTTTTCTGCACTCTGTGTTTGATAAATTTGTACTTTCGTCATACCAGCGGCCTCTAACAGCGCATAGTCATGGCGGCGTATAACGGTGTTTGTAATGCAAGTATTAAGCAAATTGACAAAAGCAAACAAACATATCAACACTATCACTGCTGTAACAACAATTTTGGCGTTATAAAAATACGCCTGATATTCAGATAAATCATCCGCAAATATGGAAGTATTTATACGGTTATCCGAAGCCACCAGTGCCTTAATTTCCTCAACAGCCTGTTTCGTTTGCATATCTTCAGTACAAATGTACCATGCCAGATCACAATTTATTTCTGCTAAAAAGTCCAGATATTCAGGGGTCGTATAGAATACGCTACCTTTGTCCTTATTTTCGATGAAACCACATACTGAAAAATCAATTTCTTTTGTAGACATTCCCGTATTTACTGATGCGGAAAAATGATCTCCCAAACTCAGGGAAAGACCTGTTTTTTCATAGTAAGGAGAGGCACGATTTATCACAATCGGAATAGTGCTGTTTGTATTTGGAGAATAAGGCATATCACCCTCAACCAGTTGGGTTTCAAAACTGGTTGTGCCGACAATACTATTGATGGATAGTTCATATCTATTCTCAGGTTGACCGGGAACGACGATCTCACAATCTAATTTTTTGGATGGATAAATTTCTGTTACACCAGAGATATTTTCAATCTGCGCTTTCAATTCCTCCGTAAAAGGACTATCTTTCATCAGTTCAAGAGTAGCGTTTTCGGCAGCTGTTGAGTTCAGTTTAAGATAAATGCTGCTGTTTTCATAATACGGTTGCCGGACAAGCTCTTTTATATCAATAGCCGAAACTACCGAAAAGACTACAAATACAAGGACTCCGCTCAACACAAGGGATAGCAGCGTATAAAATGCCTTTTTACGGTTACTGAAAAAGTATTTTTTTGCCAAACCATTAGGATTGATACGACTGCTTTTTTTGAAAATTTTAGCTGATTTTATTTCCTCTGTCCTCAATGCCGCCATAGGGGATAAAGACGCAGCCAGTTTTGCCGGTGTACGGAATGACCAAAAAACAATGAACCATACAAAAGCACCGGAAAGCAATGTGCAGGCCACACTGGGCACCAAATATAATTTCAAGGGTAATACACAATTAAAAAGGAAACCCAATAGCAAACCGCCTAAAATATACTTCCAAGATAACTGTTTTCGCTCGTTATGAATGACTGCTTTGATCTGTCGGTAGGTCGCTCCCACAGTCCTCAACTGTGCAAATTCTCGTGTGCGCTGTAATATGGAAATATACATGATATTTTTAATAGCGATTCCTGCTGTGAGTAGCAGAACAATAGCAATCCCCAAAATTACACTAAGTATTTCCTGTGTGTTATCGACACGAGAGATTATCTGTGTATCTATTGTGGCATTACAAAGTAAGATAGTCGAAAATGCTAACAATAGAGAGGCAATAAACATGATAATCCCTGCGAGGAAATTTCGTTGTTTATTTGCGGATAGACTTTGCGTCGCTAATTTTTTCTCCACTTTGTGAGTATCATT
>CAJMRL010000058.1 GCA_905215805.1 uncultured bacterium
ACTCGTTTGTCAGCTTTTCGCCGCTTCGGTAGGCGGCTGCGGCAACGGCTGATTTACCTTTGCCCCGGCTGACTATGCTGATGTTACAATGGTAAATGGCTATGGGTATCACCTCCAGTATAGCGGATATAAAACTTGTGGAAAATGAATAGCTTGCGTAGCAAGGTGTTCGGTTTCCGCAAGTACACAAAAGGGTAGACAGCGCAAGCTGTCGCAGGGGAAGTGTAGCGTCCCCTGTCTGCGGCAAAGCCGCCAATCGTAGCGCGGAGTAAAATCCCTGTGCGAAGATAAAGCCCTCGGCAGAGCGCACACGCCCGTTAGGGTGTATAAGTGCGCCCTTAGTGTCTAAGGGATTTATTCAGCGTTTCCGCTTTCGGCTCGTTTTTTCAGATATTTCCGTACCGGCTCACTCGTCAATGCAAGCCTAAGAAGTGCTGCGGCTTCCTCGTCGCTCATGTTCTTTGCTTCCGGCACAATGCTTTCAAAGACTGCGCCCCGAACGATAAGGCGGTGGCTGCGCGTTCTGCGTTCCTCTTTGGATAACTTCTGACGCAACATCTTTTCCCGGTTCTCAAACTGCCGGATTTTCTTCTTTCCGTCCTCAATCTCGACTTGCAGTTCCTCGCGGGTTTTCTCTTTTGGTTTTGTCATGGTTGGTTGCTCCTTTCTGCTCATAGGCATAGAAAAAGGACAGTCGATTTTCTCGGCTGCCCTTGTGAGTGGGTTATTTTATTTATGTTGTGTGCTGTTTATTGAAATATTGAAAAAACACTTTATCCGATGTTCAATACATCATGGATTACCCAGGGTTGAACTGTAACCATAACCATATATATATAAATTACAAACAAAAGCACTTCGACCGTACCATTAACATTCTCGGATTGAAGTTTTTTTCTAAAATTATTCGGCAAAGCTTTTGATAACAGATAATAAATCCAATATCCCAAACAGGCTCCAGCCGTATTTATAATAAGGTCATTTATATCCGATGAACCCCAGCCAAACATCTGAACAATTTCAACAGATAAAGAGAATAGAAAGCCAGTTAATGCAACTGTCTTTATGTGATGATACTTTTTATACAGAAATGGCAGGAAAACTCCTAAAGGTACAAATAAAATTAAATTAAGTATAGTATCTATTGGTCCGGTTATCATACCGAGAAACGGAATCAGGGAAATCTTTGGACTAAATGATATTGTGCTTGTATAGCCAATACCTGCTACGGTTAAAATTCCAAATAGATAATAGCAAAACACAAATACAGCAGCAATATGAAGAAGGCTTTGCTCTCTTCCCGATTTTCTAAGATATAAAAAATACAATATGAGAATTGGAACTATAAACACATACCCGCTAATCGAACGGATAATAATGTCAGAAATTGGTAACATTTTTTTCACTCCTTTACTTGCTATCAAAAATTGTTTTCAAGTATATTATACATAATCGTGAGCCAAAATTAAAGTCGCATATTATTAAGTTTTTCTTCAATTTACCTGAATACCTGTGCTTGTATCTACATTATTTTAGCCTGTCGGCGGCGTTGTTCTCTCTGGCGTACCGCCGCGCTGCTTCCCGGCGTTCCTCGCTGTATGGGGCGGTCAGACGGAAAGAGAAACGCCCCTTTGCAATATCAAACTCCATGCAACCTGTTTCGGGGTCTG